>NZ_JBAFWH010000005.1:0-288063 GCF_043195015.1 Xanthobacter sediminis
AACGAGTCCTGAGCCTAGGGCTTTCGGCAGGGCTGGGCGTGCTCCCTTTAAAGGATGCTCTGGCCGGTCAGCGTCACGCAGAAGCTGTCGAGCATTTCCGCTTCGGCTGCCTCCAGCCGGCCGTCGGCGGCGATCACGCGCAGGCCGGCCTTGAGCAGGGCGGCGGTGGATTCGCGCTCGCCTGCCAGCAGGGTGTCGAGCGCACGCTCCACGCTCTCTGGGGTGGGGCGCAGGCGGGCGAGGTAGGCGGCGAGCCGCTCGCGCTCGGCGCCGGTGGGGTCGAGCCCAGAGGCCGCGCAGGCGCGTGTGCAGAAAAAGCGGATCTCGTCCGCCTCGGCCGCGCCCATGTCGCCGTCGGCCAGCGCCAGCGCCACCAGCAGCACCACGCCGGAGCGGTTGGCGATGGTGCGGATGCGGTCCCAGCGCGCATCGGCCGGCTCGGCATCGGGCAGGATGATGGCATCCTTGGGCCAGGTGAAGCCGAAGGTCTCGAAGAAGAAGCGGGAAAGCGGCTCGCGCGCGGTGCCGTCGAAGTCGGTCACGGCCTTGATGCGGTCCACCCGGAACGCGCGCGCCGCCTGCCGCTCGTGGCACTTGGCGAGCAGGATGGGCACCCCTTCCGGATTGCGCTGGATCGCCCACACCGAGATGCGGCGATGGCTGAGGTTGCCGGCGTGGTCCTCGTAGTCGATGGCGAAGGACTGTCCCTCGGCGGGGTCGTGGTCGGGCGCGTGCCCGGCGATGTCGTCGTGCGGGTCGTCGGCGGGCACCGCGATCTTCCCGGCGCCGGCGTAGAGCGGCGCCGGAAGGCCGGCCACGCGGCCAATGAAGAACGACTTGAGGGAGGTGATGGCGTTCATGCGGCGAGGATCCCAGCTCGCCTTCATTGGTAGCCCATGCCGAGGCGCGGACAAAGGGGGAACCGCAGGCGAAACGGCGCCTATTCCCTGCGCGGGCGCGAGGAGCTAAGTTCCCCCCTTTCCGCGCCGGCGCCCGCAGGGCCGCAGGGCGCGCACGAGAAACGTTCGGGAGTGAGCATGTCGGTCGCCGTGACGATGCAGGACCATGTGGCTTCGCAGGGCGCGGCGCCGCGCCGCAAGTGGACCCGCGAGGAGGCGCTCGCCCTCTACGGCGCGCCGTTCAACGATCTCCTGTTCCAGGCGCAGACGGTGCATCGCGCCAATTTCGATCCCAACGCGGTGCAGCTCAGCCGCCTGCTCTCCATCAAGACCGGCGGCTGCCCGGAGGATTGCGGCTATTGCAGCCAGTCGGCCCGGCACGAATCCGAGCTTTCCGCCTCCAAGCTGATGGAGGTGGAGCGGGTGCTCGCGGAGGCGAGGAAGGCCCGCGACGCCGGCGCCACGCGCTATTGCATGGGCGCCGCCTGGCGCAGCCCCAAGGAGCGCGACATGGGCTTCGTCATTGCCATGGTGGAGGGGGTGAAGGCCCTCGGCATGGAAAGCTGCATGACCCTGGGCATGCTCAGCCCCGATCAGGCCGGCCGGCTGAAGGCCGCGGGCCTCGACTACTACAACCACAACATCGACACCTCGGAAGCCCACTACGCCAGCGTCATCACCACCCGCACCTTCGCCGACCGGCTGGAGACGCTGGACAACGTGCGCGAGGCGGGCATCAAGGTGTGCTCGGGCGGCATCCTCGGCCTCGGCGAGAAGGCGGAGGACCGGGTGGACATGCTCGTCACCCTCGCCAACCTGCCCGAGCCGCCCGACAGCGTGCCCATCAACATGCTCATCGCCATCCCCGGCACGCCCATGGAGAACGCGCCGAAGGTGGACCCCATCGATTTCGTCCGCACCATTGCGCTCGCCCGCATCATGATGCCCGCCTCCCACGTGCGCCTTTCCGCCGGCCGCACCGAGATGAGCGACGAGATGCAGGCCATGTGCTTCTTCGCGGGCGCCAACTCCATCTTCGTGGGCGAGACGCTCCTCACCGCCGGCAATCCGGAGGAGGACAAGGACGCGGTGCTGTTCCAGCGCCTCGGCATCCACCCCATGGAGTTGAAGGTGGAAGTGGAGACCGTGGAGACCGAGGCCCCCTGCGCCTCCATGGCGGCGGCCGCCGCGGAATGAGCGAGCCGGGCCGCTCCGGCCTGCTGGAGCGCTATGCCGCGACCCTGCGCGGGCTGGAGCGCAAGGATCGCCTGCGCGCCCTCGCGCCCCGCGCCGGGCGCGACTTCGCCTCCAACGACTACCTGGGCCTCGCCGCCTCGGGCCTGCTCGCGGACGCCGTGCGCCGCGCGCTGGACGCCGGCACGAGCGTGGGCGCGGGCGGTTCGCGCCTGCTGCGCGGCAACACCGAGGAGCACGAGCGCCTGGAGGAGGAGGCCGCGCGCTTCTTCCATGCCGAGAGCACGCTGTTCTTCGGCGGTGGCTACGTGGCCAATTTCGCCGCCCTCACGACCCTGCCGCAGAAGGGCGACCTGCTGGTGATGGATGAGCTGGCGCACGCCAGCGCTCATGAGGGCGCGCGGGCGGGCCGGGCGCTCGCCGTCACCGCCCGCCACAACGATGTGGACGCCTTCGCGCAGGAGATCCGCCGTTTCCGCGCCACCGGCGGCACCGGGCGCGCCTGGATCGTGGTGGAGAGCCTCTACAGCATGGACGGCGACCAGGCCCCGCTCGCCGAGCTGATGGCGCTCGCCGACGAAACCGGGTCCTTCCTCTTCGTCGACGAGGCCCATGCCACCGGCGTCTACGGCGCGGATGGGCGCGGGCTCGCCGCGCCGTTCGAGGGGCGCGAGAACGTGCTGGTGCTGCACACCTGCGGCAAGGCGCTGGGCGGCTCGGGCGCGCTGCTCGCCGGGGCGCGGGTGCTGCGCGACTATCTGGTGAACCGGGGGCGGCCCTTCATATTCGCCACGGCGCCCTCGCCGCTGGTGGCGGTGGCGGCGCTGGAGGCGCTTGAGCTGCTGAAGCGCGAGCCCGAGCGGCGCGCGCGGCTCGCGGCCCTGGTGGCCCATGCGGGGCGGGAGCTGGCGCGCATCGGCGTGCCCGCGTCCGGCTCGCAGATCCAGCCGGTGGTGGTGGGCGACAACGGCCGCGCCATGGCGCTGGCGGCGGCGCTGCAGGCGCGCGGCTTCGATGTGCGCGGCGTGCGCCCGCCCACGGTGCCGGAGGGCACCGCGCGGCTGCGCGTGTCGCTGACGCTGAACGTGGACGAGGCGGACGTCACCGCATTGGTGGACGCGCTTGCCGAGGAGATGGGGAGCCGCGCGGCATGACGCGTCTCGTGGTCACCGGCACCGATACCGGCATCGGCAAGACGGTCTTCAGCGCCGGGCTCGCCGGCTTCCTGAACGCCCGCTACTGGAAGCCCGTGCAGTCGGGCCTGGAGGAAGAGACCGATTCGCAGGCCGCCCAGCGCCTCGGCGGCCTCGCGCCTGGCGACGTACTGGCGGAGGCCTACCGGCTGAACACGCCGGCCTCCCCGCACCTCGCCGCCGCCATCGACGGGGTGGTGATCGACCCGGCCCGCCTCGCCCCGCCGGCGGACGACCCCACCCGCCCGCTGGTGATCGAGGGCGCGGGCGGCCTGATGGTGCCGCTCACGGAGGATCTCCTCTTCATCGACGTGTTCGCGAGCTGGGGCCTGCCGGTGGTGCTGTGTGCGCGCTCCGGTCTCGGCACCCTCAACCACACCCTGCTCTCGCTGGAGGCGCTGCGCCGCCGCGCCGTTCCGGTGCTGGGGGTGGCGCTCATCGGCCCGCCCCACGCGGAGAACGCGCGCATGATCGCGCGGCTCGGCGCGGTGCGGGTGCTCGGCACCCTGCCGCCGCTCGCGCCGCTGGATGCGGGCGCGCTCGCCACCGCCTTCGCCGCCGGCTTCCGGCGCGCGGATTTTCTCGACGGACGGACCAACGCATGACCGGCCCCATCCCCTGCGGCTCGCCGATCTGGCATCCCTTCACCCAGCACGCGCTCCATCCGGTCATGACGGCCATCGCCCGCAGCGAGGGGGCCCACCTGTTCACGCCGGAGGGCGCGCGCATCCTCGATGCCATCTCCTCCTGGTGGGTGGTCACCCACGGCCACCGCCATCCCGCCATCGTGGAGGCTGTGAAGGCGCAGGCCGATACCCTCGACCAGATCATCTTCGCCGGCTTCACCCACGCCCCGGCCGAGGCGCTCGCCCGCGAGCTGGTGGCGCTGGCGCCCGAGGGGCTCTCGCGGGTGTTCTATTCCGACAGTGGCTCCACCAGCGTCGAGGTGGCGCTGAAGATGGCGCTCGGCTACTGGCGCAACCTGGGCATCGATCGCACCACCATCGTGGTGATGGAGCACAGCTACCACGGGGATACCATCGGCACCATGTCGGTGGGCGAGCGCGGGGTGTTCAACGCGGCCTATGCGCCGCTGCTGTTCGACGTGAAGCGCATTCCCTTCCCCCATGCGGGGCGGGAGGAGGAGACGCTGAAAGCGCTTTCGGCCGCCTGTGCCGAGGGGCCCGCCGCCTTCATCGTGGAGCCGCTGGTGCTCGGCGCCGGCGGCATGCTCATGTACGGCCCCGACGTGCTCGCCGCCATGAAGGACATCTGCGAGGCCCACGGCGTGCTCTTCATCGCCGACGAGGTGATGACCGGATGGGGCCGCACCGGCACCCTGTTCGCCTGCACCCAGGCTGGCATCAGCCCGGACATCATGTGCCTCTCGAAGGGGCTCACCGGCGGCCTCGTGCCGCTCGCCGCCACCATGTGCCGCGAGCCCATCTTCGAGGCCCATTATTCCATGGACCGCTCGCGCACCTTTTTCCATTCGTCCTCCTACACGGCCAATCCCATTGCCTGCGCGGCGGGGCTCGCCAATGTGGAAGTGTGGCGCAACGAGCCGGTGGCGAACCGGGTCGCCACCCTGGCGGTGCGGCAGAATGCGGCGCTCGCGCCCTTCCGGGAGGACCCGCGCTTCGAGAACGTGCGCCGCTGCGGCACCATCACCGCGCTCGACCTGAAGGTTGGCGATGCCGGATACCTGGCCCAGGCGGCGCCCCAGCTGATGGCCTTCTTCCTGGAACGCGGCGTGCTGCTGCGCCCGCTCGGCAACACCATCTATGTGATGCCGCCCTACTGCATTGGCGAGGAGGAGCTGGACGAGGTCTATGCCGCCATCGCCGCCGCGCCGGGCGTGCTGGCATGAGGGGCGCGCCCGCCAGCCGCATCGCCGGCCTCGGCCGCCATGCGCCCGAGCGGCGGGTGGAGAATGCCGAGCTGGAGGTGATGCTGGGCCTCGACGAGGGCTGGATCGAGCGGCGCACCGGCATCCGCGCCCGGCGCTATGCGGCGCCCGACGAGGCGCTGACCGACATCGCCCGACCGGCGGCGGAACAGGCGCTCGCGGCCGCGGGGGTGCCGCGCGCGGACGTGGGGCTGCTGCTGCTCGCCACTTCCACGCCGGATCACCTGCTGCCGCCCTCGGCGCCGCTGCTGGCGCACCGCCTCGGCCTCGTCCATGCGGGCGGGGTGGATCTTGCGGGGGCCTGCTCGGGCTTCCTCTATGCGCTCACCCTGGCGGACGGCTTCGTGCGCGCCCACGGCAAGCCGGTGCTGGTGGTGGCCGCGAACATCCTGAGCCGCCGCATCAACCCGGCGGACCGCGCCAGCGCGGTGCTGTTCGCCGATGCCGCGGGCGCGGCGCTGCTGGTGCCCTCCGCCCAGGCCGAGGCGGGCGTGGTGGGCGCCCACCTCATCGGAGACGGCGGCCTCTACGGGCTGATCCAGATCCCGGCCGGCGGCAGCCGCAGGCCCTACGGGCCGGACGTGCCCGCCGAGGACCTGCTGATGTCCATGCCCGACGGGCGCACCGTGTTCTCGCGGGCGGTGGAGATGATGACCGGCTGCGCCGGCCGCGCCATGGCCGAGGCGGGGTTGAGCGCCGAGGACATCACCCGCTTCGTGCCGCATCAGGCGAACATCCGCATTTTCGAGGCGGTGCGCAAGGCGCTGGCGCTGCCGCCGGAGAGCGTGGTCTCCACCATCGCGGAGTTCGGCAATTCCTCCGCCGCCACCATCCCCTTCTCCCTCGCCGCCGCCGCCGAGGCGCAGCCTCTCGTCTCCGGCGAACGGGTGCTGATGACGGCGGTGGGCGCTGGCCTCACTGCCGGAGCGGTGGTCTATACGGTCCCTTGATACCGCATGCCCGGTCTTCCAGTGGCGCCCGATGGGTGTGCGCCAGCGCCGCGTCGGCTTGACCGAGGGCCCATGAGCAGAGTTCGCAGGCCCTTGGCACGGCCCCGTGCCACGCATGAGGGGCAGGGCGGGAGCGGCCGGTCCGGCGCGTGCGCCCGCTGCCGCTCCCGCCCTCTCCGATTCCCGGTCTCTCCGTCCGCTCTCGCGGCCCGCATGCCCGGCGCAGCCCGGAGTGGTTTCGGGTGAAGCGGATGCCGGTGCGCGTAAAGAGAACGCATTCGATCAAAACCCAGGGCTTTGCCGCGAGCCTGTGCGAACGGAAAGCGTCCTAATCGGTGGCCTCGCGCAGATCGCGGCCGATCACCCAGCCGCTGGGCTTGCGGGCGTCCCACGGCGAAACGCGGCACCAGCGCACGCTCTTGCGGATGAGGCACCCTTCGTTGGCGAGCCGCGTGCCGTCCGGATAGCGCGCGAGGATGGCGGCATCGCGGGCGGGGGCGGTCCTGAGCGCCAGGGTCGCGCCCGGCCCGAGGCCGGAGACGCGCCAGGCGTCGGGCCCGCCCTTTAGCCCATCCGCAAAATCGGAGGCGAGGGCGGGGACCGCCACAAGTACGGCGGCAAGCGTGAGCAGGAGGAGGGGCGGGCGCATGGCGTGTCCTCAGTGCATGTTCAAGCGAAGCGGATGCCGGTTCGCGTGAAGACGATGCGTCGTCTCGATCGGCTGGAACGATATCCGCCTGTCGATGCGAGCGGACATCGCTTTTGCTCAGGGAGCTTCCGGCGCCAGCGCGATGGCGGCGATGAGGCGGCCGTAGTCGGCTTCCTTGCGGTGGGTCGCGCGGCGGAAGGAATAGAAGCGCGCCTCATCGGTGTAGGTGTCGAGCATCAGGTCTTCGATCATGGTGATGCCCGCCTCCTCCAGCCGCAGGCGGATGAAGCCCGGCAGGTCGAACAGCGCGTGGTGGGGCCGGTCGGCGGGCGCGAAAAAGCGGGCGTAGGCCCGGTCCTGCGCGAGGAGGCGCGTGACGAAATCCTCGCCCACCTCGTAGCTCGACTGGCGGATGAGCGGGCCGATGACGGCATGGATGTCGCCGCGCCGCGCGCCCTGCGTTTCCATCAGCGCCACCGTGGCGCCGATGACCCCGCCGACGGCGCCCTTCCAGCCCGAATGGGCCGCCGCCACTACCCGCGCCTTGGGATCGGCGAACAGCACCGGCCCGCAATCGGCGATGGAGACGGCGGCGCCGAGGCCGGGCGCGCGGGTGACGATGGCGTCCGCCTTGGGCGCCTCCTCGCGGGTCCAGGGGGCGGCGGCGAGCACCGCGTCGGGCGAATGCACCTGCCAGCAGGCGAGCAGGTTTTCGGGCGCGAGGCCGAGGGCGCCGGCCATGCGGGCGCGGTTCTCGCGCACCGCCTCGGGATCGTCACTGGAGCCCATGCCGCCGTTGAGGCTGGCGTAGAGGCCGGTGGAGACGCCGCCGGCGCGGGTGAAGAAGGCGTGGCGGATGCCGGGCAGGGCGGCGAGGGAGGGCGCCGCGATGGTCATCGGCGGCACGGCGGTGGAACCCGTGTCCATGGGCTGCGCTGTCATGGGTCGCGTCCTCGTGCTGTCCCGGTGGCGGGCGCGCCGGGGTGGTCGCGCGCGCGATTCTGTAGCGCCTTCTTCTTAATGGGAACCCCCGCATCGGCGGAGCGCGCGGGTGGCGCACGTCCGCCGCCATTGCGGCAAGGCACGGCGCCAAGGGGCCGCGCGCCGTTTCCGGCTTGATCTAAGCTATATCCATGTGAATATAATAATGGTGCCCGGATAGCGACGGCGGAACCTGCCTCTTGCGCTGCCCCGCCGCCCGGACGCGAGCGCGAGCCGTTCACTTCAGGAGAGGCGAGATGCGGAAACGGGCATTCCTGCTGGGGTTGGCGGCCCTTGGCGTCGCGGCCTTCGGGGCCGTGGCTCCTGGGCTGCGGGAGGCGCGGGCGGCGGAGCCCGTGCGGGTGGCCTATGCCGGCTCCATGGGCCTGGTGATGGACCGCGAGCTCGGGCCAGCCTTCACGCGGCAGACCGGTGCGCCCTTCCAGGGCATCGGCCAGGGCGCCTATGGCCTCGCCCGGCTCATCGCCGGCGGGCAGATCCAGGCGGACGTGTTCGTCTCCATCACGCCGGGGCCGGTGGAGATCCTGAGGAAGGCCGGGCTCGTGGACGGCGCGGTGCCGGTGGCGAGCACGGCCATGGTCATCGTCTACAACGCTTCCGGCCCCCACGCGGCCGCGTTCGAGGCGGCCAAAGAGGGCAAGATCCCCTGGTGGAAGGTGCTGGAGGAGCCGGGCGTGAAATTCGGCCGCACCGACCCCGCCACCGATCCGCAGGGCCAGAACATCATCTTCACCTTCCTGCTGGCCCAGCGCTACTACAACCAGCCGGACCTGATGCAGAAGGTGCTGGGCGGCGTCTACAACGACCAGCAGATCTTCGCCGAGGGCTCCGCCATGACCCGCCTCGAGGCGGGGCAGGTGGACGCAAGCTCCGGCTACGAGAGCGCGGCGGTCTCGGCCAAGCTGCCCTTCATCACCCTGCCCGACGAGATCAACCTCTCGAACCCGGCCCTGGCCGCCGCCTGGTATGACACCGTGAGCTTCGACCTGCCGGGCAAGGACGGCAAGGCGCAGGTGGCGAAGCCGCAGCCCATGGTGTTCTACGCCGCCGTGCTGAAGAACGCCCCCAACCCGGAGGGCGGCGCCGCCTTCCTCAAGTTCATGATGAGCCCCGAGGGGCAGAAGCTGTTCCACTCCTCCGGCTACGGCCCGCCGAAGGGCGACGGGATCTGAGCGCCGCGCCGGAACCCGCGGCCTTGCCCGCCTTCTCCGGAGCCGGCGTCTCCGGCTCCCGCCTTCTCGGCGCCGTCGCGGTGTTCGCCGCGCTGGTGCTGGCGGTGATGGTGGCGCCCTTCGCCACCCTCGCCACCGCCACCGACTGGTCGCGCTTCCAGCTCGCGGACGGGGACTGGGATGCCATCTCCGTCTCGCTCGGCTATGGCGGCGTCTCCATGGTCATCATCGTCGCGCTCGGCACCCCGCTCGCGTGGTGGCTGGCGCGCAGCCGCTTCCGGGGCAAGTGGGTGGCGGATGTGCTGCTGCTGCTGCCGCTGCTCTCGCCGCCGCTGGCGCTCGGTATCCTGCTCGCCTCCTTCTACGGGCCCTACGGGCCGGCGGGCGCGCTGCTGCAGCAGGCGGGGCTGGTGCTCACCAACAATCCGCCGGCCTTCATCCTCGCCACCTGCTACGGCGCCGGCCCCTATTTCGTCATCGCGGCCCGCGCGGCCTTCGAAGGGGTGCCGCACGAGCTGGAGGAGGTGGGGCTCACCCTTGGCCGCGGGCCGCTGGCGCTGCTGTGGCGGGTGACGCTGCCGCTGGCCGCGCCGGGGCTGCTGATGGCGCTCGCGGTGGCCTGGGTGCGGGCGGTGGGGGAGTTCGGCATCGTGCTGGTGGTGGCCTACTTTCCGCAGGGCATGCCGGTGAAGCTGTGGGTGAACCTTCAGGATCTCGGCCTCCAGGCGGTCTATCCGCTGCTCTGGGCCTTCTTCCTGCTGGCGATGCCGGTGCCGCTCCTCATGCGCGCCTTCACCCGGCGCTGGGACGGCGCGCCATGAGCGGCCTTACTGGCGGTCTCACCGGGGGCACCACGGACATCAGCACCGTGGATATCGGCGCCGTGAACATTACTTGCCGGCTGGTGCATCCGGTCCGCCTCGATGCCGCCTTCTCGGCGCGCGGCCTCACGGTGCTGCTCGGCCGCTCGGGCGAGGGCAAGACCACCCTGCTGCGGGCGCTGGCGGGGCTCCTGCCGGCCGAGGGCACCCCCTTCGACGGTCTGCCGCCGCAGGCGCGCCCCATTGGCTACGTGCCGCAGGGCCTGTGCCTGTTCCCGCACCTTTCCGTCTGGCAGAACGTGGCCTTCTCGCTCGACGGCGCGGGGCGGCGGGAGAAGGCGGTGGCGCTGCTGGAGCGCTTCGGCCTCGCGCACCTTGCCGAGCGCCGGCCGCGCCAGCTTTCCGGCGGGCAGCAGCAGCGGGTGGCGCTGGCCCGCGCGCTGGCGCGGGCGCCGAGCCTGCTGCTGCTGGACGAGCCCACCTCCGCGCTCGACCCCGTGACCCGCGACGAGGTGGTGGCCGAGCTGATCGCCATCAGCCGCGACGGGCGCCTGGCGGTGCTCGCCTCCACCCACGACCGGCAGATGGCGCTGGCGGCGGACCATCTCGTCATCCTCGCGCGCGGGCGGGTGGTGCAGCAGGGCCGGCCCGAGGACCTCATGGCCCGCCCCGCCGATGCCGAGGTGGCGGGCCTGCTCGGCCTGCGGCCCAAGCCGCCCTTAGTGTGAGACCGTCAGGGTGATCTTGCCGATATGGGCGCTCGCATCCATGCGGGCGTGGGCGGCGGCGGCGTCAGCCAGGGGGAAGGCGAGGTCCATCACCGGGCGCAGTGTGCCGGCCGTCACCAGCGGCCACACCTTCTCCACCACCTCGGCGGCCAGCGCCGCCTTCTCCGCGAGCGGGCGCGAGCGCAGGGTGGAGCCGGTGTGGGTAAGGCGCTTCAGCATCAGGCGCATGAAGTCCACCTCCGCCTTTGAGCCCTTCTGGAAGGCGATCTGCACGATGCGCCCGTCCACGGCGGCGGCCTCGTAATTCTTCTGGATGTAGGGGCCGCCGATGATGTCGAGGATCACGTTCGCGCCCTTGCCGCCGGTGGCGCTCTTCACTTCGGGCACGAAGTCCTTCTCGGCGTAGTTCACCGCCGCGTCGGCGCCGAGCTTGAGGCAGGCGGCGCATTTCTCGTCCGAGCCGGCGGTGACGATGACGCGCGCGCCGAACGCCTTGGCGAGCTGGATGGCGGTGGTGCCGATGCCGCTCGCCCCGCCGTGCACCAGCAGCCACTCGCCGGCCTTGAGCCCGCCGCGCTGGAACACGTTGCTCCATACGGTGAAGACCGTTTCCGGCAGCGCCGCCGCCTCGCTCATGGAGAGGCCGGCGGGCACGGGCAGGGCGGTGGCCTCCGGCGCCGGGCAGTATTGGGCGTAGCCGCCGCCGGAGACGAGCGCGCAGATGCGCTCGCCGATGGCGAACCGGCTCGCGCCCGCGCCGAGCGCCACCACCGTGCCCGCGATCTCCAGGCCGGGAATGTCGGAAGCGCCGGGCGGCGGCGGGTAGAGGCCCTTGCGCTGCATCACGTCCGGGCGGTTCACGCCGGCGGCCTCCACCTTCACCAGCACCTCGCCGGGGGCGGGGGTGGGGGTGGGGCGCTGCTCGGGCGCCAGCACCTGCGGGCCGCCGGGGGCGGTGATGGCGATGGCGGTCATGGTGGCGGGCACGGCCGGCTCTGTCATGGCGGGGCTCCCAAAGGCTCAGGTGGCGCTTTGTAGAGCATCCCCCCGTTTCACGGAATCGGGGAGATGCCCTGGATCTTCGGTTTGGCGGGTCTTCCTCGCGTGAAGCGTCATCCCTTTCGCTCGAAGGCACTCCGGCTCCGCATGGCGCGGGGCCTTCATGGCGCGCCACCGGGCGGCTACCATGGCGGCGAACGGCGAGAGGAGGATGCGATGGACCCCACCGACGACGAGCGGCCAGCCCGGCCGGCGGACCCGCTGCTGGTGGCCGATGTCTCGCGCCTGTCGGTGGACGAGATCCGCGCCCGCATCGCCGCCCTGAAGGCGGAGATCGCTCGGCTCGAAGGCGCCCTCGCGCAGAAGGAAGCCTCCCGCGCCGCCGCCGACGCTGCCTTCAAGTTCTGACGCGCCCGGCAAGCCGGGCCTTTACGTTCTGTTAACCCTGCTGCGCGTTCGCAGCGGCATGGGTCCGCGCGCCCGGCGGCCTCCGATTCCGCCGCCGGCCCATGAGCCCGCGCCGCGCGGGGCTTTCGCGGCGCCCGCTGCCCCGCCCGCGCATGCCCGGTTTCCCCAGAGGCGGGGCAGTTCCCGGCCTTTACCTTTTGGCCGCGCCGTCGTTTTGTGGCGCCGCGCGCGATGGGCGCGGGCGGCCGTGGCGGAGCATGGGCGGAACCTTGGGACGGGACGCGGAAATGGGGGCGCAGGCCTTGGAGCCGGTGTTCGCGGGGGGAATGGCGCTGCTGACGCAGGCCCGCGCGCGGCTGGACGACGATGCCGTGGCCCAGGGCCTCGACGGCGCCGCCCGCTCCGGCCTTTCCGTGCTGCTGCTCGATCTCGCCACCGCCCTGATGCTGCTGCGCGCCGCCGCCGAGGGCGACATGGACCCGGCCGCCGCCGGCGATGAGGCGGACCGGCTGGATCTTCCCGGCCAGGTGGCGCGGGCGCTGACGCCGGCGCTGCGCTGCGCGCGCGCGCCCGCCTTGCAGGTCGTTCTGCTCCAGGTTTCCGCCCTCGCCGCGCAGGTGCTGGCGCTGCTCGACGCGCTGGCGGAGCAGTCCACGCAGCTTGCGCCGGACCTGGAGGACGCCGGACCGTGGCTCGCGCCCGACGCCCTTGCATCCCTGGTCGTGATGCCGGGGGCTGCGGAAACGGAAAAGCCGCGGCAGCGTCTGGCCGGACGCCCGCGGCTTCGTCTCGTCTCCTCGCGGGAACTGCCCTGAGGGGTGGCCCGGCGGGAGGGGTGGCCCCGCCGCTCACGCCTGCGTGAGGGAGGCTGCGGCGCGTGCGCGCAGCTCTCCCCGAGGCAGGTGCGGGGCCGGGCCTCAGCCCTTGAGCAGCGCGCCGAACTTGTTCTTGAAGCGCGACACACGGCCGCCGCGGTCCATGAGCTGCTGGGTGCCGCCCGTCCAGGCCGGGTGCGTGCGCGGATCGATGTCGAGCTGGAGGGTGTCCCCCTCCTTGCCGTAGGTCGACCGGGTCGTGTACTCGGTGCCGTCCGTCATGACCACCTTGATGAAGTGGTAGTCGGGATGGATGTCGCTCTTCATTGTCTCAATCCTTTTGGCCTCGCCGGGCTCACGGGACGATCCCGTAAATCCCCGACGCGCTCAAATTCGTTTCCTGCCGGAAGTGGCGGGTCTATAGCCGAGAGCAACCTTTGACACAAGCCGACCTTGCCCCCGAAGCCGCCCCGGACCGCGCGCCGGAGGGCGAAAAGCGCCGCGGACGGCGCGCGCTCGCCCCGCTGCGGGGGCTGCTGCCCCATCTCGCGCGCTATCGCGGCCGGCTCGGCGCCGCGCTCGCGGCCATCCTGGTGGCGGCGCTCGCCACCCTGGCACTGCCGCTCGCCGTGCGGCGCATGATCGATTTCGGCTTCGCCGCCGATCAGGCGGGCATGGTGGACCGCTATTTCGAGCTGCTGGTGGCGGTGGTGGCGGTGCTCGCCGCCGCCTCGGCCGCCCGCTACTATCTGGTGACCACGCTGGGCGAGCGGGTGGTCTCGGACCTGCGCAAGGCGGTGTTCGCCCGCCTGGTGACGCTGGATGGCGCCTTCTACGATGCCGCCCGCTCGGGTGAGCTCACCTCGCGGCTCACGGCGGATACCACTCAGATCAAGGCGGCGGTGGGCGCCTCGGCCTCCACCGCGCTGCGCAACCTCGTGCTGTGCCTCGGCTCCATCGCGATGATGGTGGTGACGAGCCCGCACCTTTCCGGGCTGGTGCTGGTGGCCATTCCGGTCATCGTGCTGCCGCTGGTGGCCTCGGGGCGGCGCGTGCGCCTGCGGGCGCGGACGGCGCAGGATACGCTGGCCGATGCCTCCGCCTTCGCCGCCGAGGCGCTCGGGGCCATGCGCTCGCTCCAGGCCGCCACCGCCGAGGGCGCGGCCCTCTCGCGCTTCGGCGGGGATGTGGAGCGCGCCTTCGAGGCGGCGCGGGACGCGAGCCGCGCGCGCGCCCTGCTCACCGCAGTCGCCATCTTCCTGGTGTTCGCCTCCATCGTGACGGTGCTGTGGGCGGGGGCGCAATCGGTGCTCGCGGGCACCATGAGCCCGGGCACCCTGGGCCAGTTCGTGCTTTATGCGGTGCTCGCCGCCTCCTCCCTTGGCAATCTCTCGGAGACCTGGGGCGAGGCCTCGGCCGCCGCCGGGGCCGCAGGGCGCATCGCCGAGCTGCTGAAGGCGGAGCCACAGGTGAAGGCGCCCGCGCGCCCCGCTGCCTTGCCCCAGCGCATCGCCGGGGCCATCCGCTTCGACGAGGTGAGCTTCGCCTATCCGAGCCGGCCCGATTCGGCCGCGCTGCATGCCGTCTCGTTCGAGATCCGCCCCGGCGAGCGGGTGGCGCTGGTGGGCCCCTCGGGCGCCGGCAAGAGCACCGTGTTCCAGCTTCTGGAGCGCTTCTACGACCCGCAGGCCGGGCGCATCAGCCTCGACGGCATCGACATCCATGGCTGCGATCCGGTGGCGGTGCGGCGCCAGATGGCGCTGGTGCCCCAGGATGTGGCCATCTTCGCCGACACCGTGCGCGGCAACATCCGCCTCGGCCGCCCCGAGGCCACCGACGCCGAGGTGGAGGCCGCCGGCCGCGCGGCGCTGGTGGACGAGTTCGTCTCGCGCCTGCCTAAGGGGTGGGAGACCGAGGTGGGCGAGCGTGGCGTCACCCTGTCCGGCGGGCAGCGCCAGCGCATCGTCATTGCCCGCGCCATCCTGCGCGCGGCGCCCGTGCTGCTGCTCGACGAGGCCACCAGCGCCCTCGACGCCGAGAGCGAGACCCTGGTGCAGACCGCCCTGGAGCGCTCCATGGAGGGGCGCACCACCCTCGTCATCGCCCACCGGCTGTCCACCGTCCTCTCCGCCGACCGCATCCTGGTGATGGAGGCCGGGCGCATCGTGGACGAGGGCAGCCATGCGGAGCTGGTGGCGAAGGGTGGGCTCTATGCCCGCCTCGCCGCGCTGCAGTTCGGCGCGGCGGGGTGAGGCAAAGGCCGGCGGGGTCGGCATGCGGCCCCGGCCCGCGCGGAATGCCTTAGGGCATTTTCAAGCGAAGCGGATACCGGCTTCGCGAGAAGAAAATGAGTTGCTCCGAGAATCTGGAGTGATTTCCGCGCGGCGATGCGAGCGGAAAACGCCCAAGCTTCGCCGGAAGAGCGGGCCGGGGCAGTTGCAGGCCTCAGCCCGGCCGCCACTCCATGCGGAAGGTGCGACGGCCCGACATGGGGTTCTCTCCCTCGCCGGTGACGACGAGGCCGATCTTCTCATAGAAGCGCACCGCGCGCGGGTTCTCCTGGTTCACGTCCAGCGCCACCAGGGCGGGGGAGAGGCGCCGCGCCTCGTCCATCAGAGCCTCGGCGGCGCCCTGGCCCCAGAAGGCGGGGGAAACGGCGATCTGGTCGAGGTAGCCGGTGCCCGGATGGATCACCACGAAACCGGCGACCGCACCCTCATGCTCCGCCACGCGGGTGAAGGCGCCGCCAGCGGCGAGCGTGTCCAGATGCCCTGAGAGCCAGGGGCGGCGGGCCTCGAAATCGATTTCCGGCAGGGTGCGCGCCCAGCTTTCCACCCACAGGTCGGCCATGGCGGGGCGGTCGGCCGGGGTCGCGGGGCGCAGGATGTAGGGCAGAGGCATGGCGCGGGTCCGTGGCGGGAAGCGGTCGGCGCCGTCGCCGGGCGAATCGGCACCATGACGATGAAACGCCGGCAGGCCGCTCCTCCGCAAGCGATGCGCGCGGCGGCGCCGGATGGGGGAAGGGGAGGCGGCGCGCCGTGCGTGGAAAAGGGGCCCGCCGCCGCACGGGTCCGGCACACTCAGGTATGCCTGAATCTCTCGCGGATGCGGTTTTCCAGCTCGTCGCGCACCGCGCGGTAGGCGTCGAGGCGCTGCTCGCGGTTGCCGCCCTCGCGGGTGGGGTCGGGGGTGGGCCAGTATTCCACGTCGAGGGCGTTGGTGCGGGTCAGCTCCAGCGCGCGGTGGTGGGCGCCGGGGGAGAGCGAGATGGCGAGATCGAAGCCGAGGCCCTCGTATTCCTCCAGCTCCTCCAGGGTCTTGGGCCGGTGCTTGTGGACGTCGAGGCCGATCTCGTCCATCACCGCGATGACGAACGGGTCCGGCTCCCCGGCGATGACGCCGGCCGAGCCCACATAGATGGACTTGCCATAGAGATGGCGCAGCAGCGCCGCGGCCATCACCGATCGCACCACGTTCTGCCCGCAGATGAACAGAACCGATTGCGGCCGCGCCGACCGCGAGCGGGCTACGTCGGGGTCCGCCACCGAGGGCATGGCGATCAGCCCTTCCAGTGCAGCGCGCAGATGAGGGTGAAGAGGCGCCGGGCGGTGTCGAAGTCCACGTCGATCTTGCCCTTCAGGCGCTCCTGCAGCAGCTCGGAGCCCTCGTTGTGGGCGCCGCGGCGGCCCATGTCGATGGCTTCGATCTGGCTGGGGGAGGCGGTGCGGATGGCCGCGAAATAGCTCTCGCAGATGAGGAAATAGTCCTTCACCACCTTGCGGAAGGGGGTGAGGGAGAGATGGTGCTGCACCACCTGGTCTTCATTCTCGCGCTTGATGTCGAGCACGAGCCGGTTGTCCATGAGCGAGATGTGGAGCTTGTAGGGCCCCTCGCCGGGATCGCCGCACGGGTGGAACGTGTTGTCGTCGATCAGGTCCCAGATGGCGGTGGCGCGCTCGTGCTCGATCTCCGCCCCGGCATGGCCGATGGAGGAGGGATCGAGCGTGACACCGGACAGGCGCGACGGGGATTTCTCGCTCATGCCGTCATCGCCCTCCCCCGGCGTTGGTGCGGATGGACACGGAACGCCCATGCGCCTGCAGGCGCTCCACCTCGGCGAGGCGCACGGCGGCGGTGCCCACCTTCTCCAGCGCCTCGGCGTCGAGCTTCAGGATGGAGGTGCGCTTCATGAAATCGAGCACCGAGAGGCCCGAGGAGAAGCGCGCCGAGCGGGCGGTGGGCAGCACGTGATTGGTGCCGCCCACATAATCGCCGATGGCCTCCGGCGTGTAGGCGCCGATGAAGATGGCCCCCGCGTGGCGAATGCGCGCCGCCAGCCGGTCGGCGTCGGCAGCCTGGATCTCCAAATGCTCGGGGGCGACGCGGTCCACCAGGGCGGGCGCCTCGTCGAGGTCGCGCACCTTGATGACGGCGCCGTGGTCGCGCCAGGAGGCGCGGGCGATCTCGGCGCGGGGCAGCGTCTCCAGCATGCCCTCCACCGCCGCCGTCACGCGCTGGGCGAGGTCTTCCGAATCGGTGACGAGGATGGACTGGGCGGCGGTGTCGTGCTCGGCCTGGGCGAGCAGGTCGGCGGCGATCCAGTCGGCATTGGCGTCGGCGTCGGCGATCACCAGCACCTCGGAGGGGCCGGCCACCATGTCGATGCCCACCTTGCCGAACACCTGCCGCTTGGCCTGCGCCACATAGGCGTTGCCGGGGCCGACGATCTTGTCCACGGGGGCGATGGTGTCCGTGCCGAAGGCGAGGGCCGCCACCGCCTGGGCGCCGCCCACGCGATAGACCTCGTGCACGCCGGCGAGGCGCGCCGCGGCCAGCACCAGGGGCGCGATCTGCCCGTCGGGCGCCGGCACCACCATCACGATGCGTGGCACGCCCGCCACCTGGGCCGGCACCGCGTTCATGAGCACGGAGGAAGGATAGGCCGCGGTGCCGCCGGGCACGTAGAGGCCGACCGCGTCCACGCTGGTCCAGCGGTGGCCGAGGGTGACGCCGGCGGCGTCGGTGTAGGTCTCGTCGGTGGGGCGCTGGCGGGCATGGTGCGCCTCGATGCGCGCCTTGGCGAATTCCAGGGCTTCGCGGGTCTCAGCCGGGATGGAGGCGAGCGCGGCGTCGATCTCCGCATCGGTGACGCGGATGCCGAGGGCTTTAAGGTCCACCCGGTCGAAGGTGCGCGAGAAATCGATGAGCGCCTCGTCGCCGCGCGCGCGCACGTCGGCGATGATGGCGGACACCTGGTCCTGCACATCCACGGACGCCTCGCGCTTGGAGCCGAGGAAAGTGGCGAAGCGCGCCGCGAAATCGGGCTGTTCGGTATCGAGACGGATAGGCATGGATGCCTTGCTAGATCAGGACGGCGGCGGAGGGAAGCCCCGCCGTGGCGGGGCACCGCAGGGAAGGGGGAAAGATCAGGCCGCGTCGGGGCCGGCGGCTCCGGCGGGGGAGGCGTGGCGCGGGGCATGGGCGCAGCCCCAGGCGGGGCCGAGATCCTTCAGGCCGGCCTCGATGCACTCCACCTCCAGCCGCACCTCGGCGCCTCCGGAGAAGGTGAGCAGCACGTAGCCGGAAGGGGCATCGGTGGGAATGAATGTGACCGCCAGCAGGTTGAGCACGCCGTCCTGCTGGGCGAGGTCGAGGCCGCGGCACTTGGCGTCGCGCACCCGCTCGAAGTGCAGGCCGGCACGCCGGCGCACCTTTTCGTTGGCGTGGGCCTGCTGGTCCCAGTCGAAGCGGTTGAGCAGCAGGGCGAAGCGCTGCACGCGCGGCAGGAAGCCCATGTCCGCCACCTTCACCACCGCATCCTGCAGATGGGCGGAGACGACGGCGAGGTCCTCCTCGTCGAGGGCGATGAGCTTGAGATCGGTCATGGCGGGCGCCTTCCTGGCTCTAGCCTTCTCGTTCGTGCGCCGTTTCCCGGCACCCACGACATAGAGAGCGGCAGGCGCGTTTTCAATGTCGCCGGCGCGCATGGCTCGGCCGCGCCCCGCTCACGCGCGGGCCGCTCAGGCCGCGCTCGGGCTTGCCGCCATGGCGCCGGCCTCTTGCGGCGGCAGGGGACGGGCAAAATGGTAGCCCTGGCCCAGGGTGCAGCCGTGGGTGCGCAGCCACTCGGCCTCCTCGGGGCTTTCCACCCCCTCCGCCACCGTGGCGGGGCCGAGGGCCCCGGCGAGCCCCAGCATGGAGGAGACGATCTTGCGGCAGTGCGCATCCTCCAGCAGCCGGCAGGTGAAGGAGCGGTCGATCTTGATCTTGTCGAGGGGCAGCTCCTGCAGGTGGCGCAGGCTGGAGAAGCCGGTGCCGAAATCATCCAGGGACATGCGCATGCCGGCCTCCCGCAGCGCCGACATGGTGCGCCGCGCGGTCTCGAAGTCCTGGAGGAGGGCGGTCTCGGTGATCTCGAGCTCGATGCGGCGGGGCGGCACCCCCATGCGCGAGAGCAGGTTCAGGATGGCGGCGGGCAGGTCGCGGTCCAGCAATTGCGGCGGGGAGAGGTTCACAGCGACGGTGATGCCGGCGGGCCAGTCGCGGGAATCGGTGCAGGCCCGCTCCAGCATCGCCGTCAGCAGCCGGCCGGCGAGGCCTGCGTCCTCTACAACCGGGATGAATTCCGGCGCGCCGAGCAGGCCGCGGGTGGGGTGGCGCCAGCGCGCCAGGGCCTCGAACCCGTGCGGACGGCCGTCGCCGAGGTCCACCAGCGGCTGGTAGAGGGCCACGATCTCCCCGCGCTCCATGCCCGCGCGCAGCTCGGCCTCGGTGTCGAGCCGGGCGCGGCGGTGGGCATCGAGGGTGCCGTCGTAGAGGGAATAGCGGTTCTTGCCGTTGCCCTTGGCCTGGGCGAGGGCGGTTTCCGCCCGGCGCAGCAGGCCGCTCTGCTCGTCGCCGTCGCGCGGATACTTGGCGATGCCGATGGAGACGGAAACCGTCACCGGCCCGCCCGGCGCCGCGATCGGCTCGCGCGCCGCCTTCAGGATGCGCTCTGCGCGGCGGAACAGGGCCTCCGTGCCCTCGTTCTCCAGGGGGTAGAGCAGGATGAATTCGTCGGCGCCGAGCCGCGCCAGCGCATCCCGTCCGCGCAGCCGGGCGGAAAGACGCTTGGCGAGGGCGATGAGCACGGCGTCGCCGGCGGCATAGCCGTGGGCGTCGTTCACCTGCTGGAACGCGTCCACGTCGATGATGAGCACCGCCAGCCGCGTCTGGGTCGCGCGCGCACGGGCCAGGGCCGACGAGAACTCTTCCAGGAACAGGGCGCGGTTGGCGATGCCGGTCAGGCCGTCATAGCGGGAGGCGGCCTGGGCGAGCGCCTCGGCGCGCCGGCGCTGGGAGATCTCCGCCTGTAGCTGGTGCTCGTGCACCACCAGCGCGGCAATGGCCGCCAGGGCCGCGGTGACGATGAGGGCGAACACGTCGCCCAGGTGCCAGCTGGCATAGGCGGCCGAGAGGCGATAGGCGTAGTCGAGCGCGTGAAGGTATCTGAGGCCGAAAAACAGGACGACCGCGCACAGCCCGATGACAGCGTAGGCCTTCCAATATCCCCGCTTCAGATCGGGCGGCGCATCTCGCGACGACATCTTTTCGCTCTGCCTCCGACTTCCGCTCTACCCTGCTGGGAATCATAGCAGTCCGGAGAAGGCTGAACAGACGACGAGCGTCTTATCCGGAAACCTGTGCAGAGTGCGCGCCGCCGGCGATGCGGTGGCGGACGCCGCGCGCATGATCGGTCCGCGAGGCGCCCGGCGGGCCCTCAGCCGGTGATGCGCTCGATCTGCGCGCCGCAGCGCGAGAGCTTGGCTTCCAGCTTCTCGAAGCCGCGGTCCAGGTGGTAGACGCGCTGCACCAGCGTCTCGCCTTCGGCCGCGAGGCCGGCGATGACGAGCGAGACGGAGGCGCGCAGGTCGGTGGCCATCACCGGCGCGCCGGTGAGGCGCTCGGCGCCCTCGATGGTGGCGGTGTCGCCGTCGAGCTGGATGCGGGCGCCGAGCCGCGCCAGCTCCTGCACATGCATGAAGCGGTTCTCGAAGATGGTCTCGGTGATGCGCGAGCGGCCCTTCGCCTTGGTCATCAGGGCCATGAGCTGGGCCTGAAGATCGGTGGGGAAGCCGGGGTAGGGGGCGGTGCTCACCTCCACCGGCAGGATGCCGGCGCCGTTGCGGCGCACGCGCAGCCCCTCGTTGGTGACGTCGATCTCGGCGCCCGCCGCGCGCAGCACGTCGAGCGCGTTCTCGAGCAGATCGGCCCGCGCGCCGGCCAGCAGCACGTCGCCGCCCACCATGGCGGTGGCCATGGCGTAGGTGCCGGTCTCGATGCGGTCCGGCAGCACCGCGTGGCGCGCCCCCCGCAGGCGCGACGCGCCCTGCACGTGGATGGTGGCGGTGCCGGCGCCGGAGATGCGCGCGCCCATCTTCACCAGGCAGTCCGCGAGGTCGGTCACCTCCGGCTCGCGGGCAGCGTTCTCGATGACGGTCTCGCCCTCGGCGAGGGCGGCGGCCATGAGCGCCGTGTGGGTGGCGCCCACGGAGACCTTGGGGAACACGATGCGGCCGCCCTTCAGCCCCTTCGGGGCGCGGGCCAGCACGTAGCCGCCGTCGATCTCCAGGTCGGCCCCCAAGGCCTTCAGCGCGTCGAGGTGGAAATCCACCGGCCGGGTGCCGATGGCGCAGCCGCCCGGCAGCGACACCTTCGCGACGCCCATGCGGGCGACCAGCGGCCCCAGCACCCAGAACGAGGCGCGCATGCGCGAGACGAGATCGTAGGGCGCGGTGGTGTCGACGATCACGCGGGCGTCGATCTCCAGCGTCTGGCCGGCATCGGGGTCGTCGCCGTTGCGCTTGCCGTTGGTGGTGATGTCCACCCCGTGGTTGCCCAGGATGCGCTGGAGCAGTGCCACGTCCGCGAGGCGCGGCACATTCTCCAGGATCAGCTTCTCCTCGGTGAGGAGGCTCGCGATCATCAGCGGGAGGGCCGCGTTCTTGGCGCCGGAGATCGGAATGGTGCCCTGGAGCGCGTTGCCGCCGACGATGCGAATCTTGTCCATGCTGGTCCTGTTCCCCGGCGCCGTGCGGCCCGCGCCCGGCCCGCCTGCGGCACTTTCAAAAGCCTAGATCTAGCGTGCCTTCCCGCCCGGCACAATCGCTGCCGCGCCCGGCTCGCTCGCGATACCACTTTCGCGTGCAGGCGCGCCGTCGGGGCCGGGCGCGTCGGCGCCCTCGGCCTCCGCGTCGCGGCGGGCGCGGGTCTGGGCCTTGCGGCGCGCGAGGTTGGCCTTGAGCGCGGCGGCGAGGCGAGCGGTCTTTTCCGGCGGAAGCGACATGCGGGCGAGTTAGCCGCCCCTTGCGGCGGATGCAAGGCAGGCCAGTACGCGATGGGGGGAAGGCCGCCTTCGAGCGGTTCCAGATGTTCCGTGCTCGCCCGCGGCGCGGTGTCATTTGCCGCGCGCTGTGCCATAGTCCCCGGCCGAGGAGACATGCGGGGCACACGCCCGGGAGCCAGCATGACGCGCGCCGTCGAGCCTTACCTGAAACTGTCCTCGCCGCGCATCTTCCTGGTGCGCATGGTGGTGTTCCTGGCGCTGTGCGCGGCCCTGGCGGCGGTGCTGCACCGGCAGATCGCCGCCGCCTTCCTCAACAATCCCGGCCTCAACGGCGTCATCTTCGGGGTGCTGGCGGTGGGCATCATCCTCGCCATCCGGCAGGTGGCGCGGCTGTTCCCCGAGGTGGACTGGGTGAATTCCTTCCGCCTCGCCGATCCCGGGCTGGAAGTGTCGCGCACGCCCACCCTGCTCGCGCCCATGGCGGCGCTGCTGCGCGACCGGGTGGGGCGCATGACCATCACCCAGACCACCATGCGCTCCATCCTCGATTCCATCGGCACACGGCTGGATGAAAGCCGCGACATGGCGCGCTACCTCACCGGCCTCCTGGTGTTCCTGGGCCTGCTCGGCACCTTCTGGGGCCTTCTGGAGACCGTCTCCTCCATCGGCCGGGTCATCAGCTCGCTGCAGGTGGGGCCGGATTCGGGCTCGGTATTCGAGGACATGAAGAGCGGGCTGGCGGCGCCGCTGGGCGGCATGGGCATCGCTTTTTCGTCCTCCCTGTTCGGCCTTGCCGGCTCGCTGGTGCTGGGCTTCCTCGACCTGCAGGCCGGGCAGGCGCAGAACCGCTTCTATATCGACCTGGAGGACTGGCTCTCCACCACCGTGCGCGACCTCGACACCGCGCCGGGCGCGCCGGAGCGGGCCGGCGGCGCTTATGTCGCTTTGCCGGCGCCGCGCATCGAGGCCGACGAGCTCGTCGCCGCCATCGACCGGCTGGAGAACACCATGTCGGAGGCGGGCTCCCAGCGGGTCACCGCCGCCATGTCCCACCTCGCCGAGAGCCTGCAGGGGCTGGTGACGCACCTGCGCTCCGAGCAGGCGCTCATCCGCCAGCTGCTCGACACCCAGGGCCGCCAGCAGGAGAGCCTGCGCCACCTGGTGGAGCGGCTGGAGAAGACCGGCCCCGGCCCCGAGCGGAGGTGAGCCATGGCCCTCGGCCGGCGCGGGCGCGACCGCCATATCGACTACTGGCCCGGCTTCGTCGACGCCCTCTCGACGCTGCTGCTGGTGTTCATCTTCCTCCTGTCCGTGTTCATGCTCACCCAGTTCTTCCTGACCCAGGAGATGACGGGCAAGGACAACGTGCTCCAGCGCCTCCAGGCGCAGATCCGCCAGCTCACGGAACTGCTCTCCCTGGAGCGCGCCACCGGCCAGAACACCGAGACCGAGCTTTCCGCCATGCGCGCCTCCCTGGAGGCGACGCGGGCCGAGCGCGACAGCCTGCGCGGCCAGCTTTCCGCCGTGCCCGCCGCACCCGATGGCAGCCGCGAGCAATCGCTCTCGCGTGACCTCGATGCGCAGAAGGATGTCGCCGCCCGCGCCCTCTCGCAGATCGACCTGCTCAACCAGCAGATCGCCGCTTTGCGCCGGCAGATGGCGGCGCTGGAAGAGGCGCTGAACGCCTCCGAGCAGAAGGACAAGGAGAGCCAGTCCCGGATCGCCGATCTCGGCCGGCGGCTGAACGTGGCGCTCGCCCAGAGGGTGCAGGAGCTGACCCGCTTCCGCTCCGAGTTCTTCGGCCGGCTCAAGGAGATATTGGGCAACCGGCCGGACATCCGGGTGGTGGGCGACCGCTTCGTGTTCCAGTCCGAGGTGTTTTTCGATCCCGGCTCCGCCACCCTGAAGCCCGAGGCCCAGGCCGAGCTGGACAAGCTCGCCTCCGCCATCCTGGACCTGGAGAAGGAGATCCCCGCGGACCTCGACTGGGCCCTGCGCATCGACGGCCACACCGACAACCGGCCTATCGCCACCTCGCAGTTTCCCTCCAACTGGGAGCTTTCGGCGGCGCGCGCCATCGCCGTGGTGCAGTATCTGGTGGGTAAGGGGGTGAGCCCGCAGCACCTCATCGCCGCCGGCTTCGGCGAGTTCCAGCCCATCGACACCGGCAGTACCGACGAAGCCCGCGCCCGCAACCGCCGCATCGAGCTGAAGCTGACGGACAGGTAAGGGGCGGGGACACCCGGCCCTGGAGCGAGTGGGGTCGGCGGCCTTTCAAGGCGGGCGGATTGTTGGGGATGACGGCGGCTTGCGATCTCGCGCCGCGGCGTCGGCAAGCCGGCGGACAAGGCATCGGCGCACAAAAAAGGCGGCCACGGGGGCCGCCTTTTTCTTGTCCGTTATCCGGAATGGCCGGGCTCAGTTATCCAGGAACGAGCGCAGCTTGCGCGAGCGGCTGGGGTGCTTGAGCTTGCGCAGGGCCTTGGCCTCGATCTGGCGGATGCGCTCGCGCGTCACCGAGAACTGCTGGCCCACTTCCTCGAGGGTGTGGTCCGTGTTCATGCCGATGCCGAAGCGCATGCGCAGCACGCGTTCCTCACGTGGGGTGAGGGAGGCGAGCACGCGGGTGGTGGTCTCGCGCAGGTTGGACTGGATGGCGGCGTCGATGGGCAGCACCGCGTTCTTGTCCTCGATGAAGTCGCCCAGGTGCGAATCTTCCTCGTCGCCGATGGGCGTTTCGAGGGAGATGGGCTCCTTGGCGATCTTCAGCACCTTGCGCACTTTTTCCAGCGGCATGCCGAGCTTTTCGGCCAGCTCTTCCGGGGTCGGCTCGCGGCCGATCTCATGGAGCATCTGGCGGGAGGTGCGGACGATCTTGTTGATCGTCTCGATCATGTGCACGGGAATGCGGATGGTGCGGGCCTGGTCCGCGATGGAGCGGGTGATGGCTTGCCGGATCCACCACGTGGCATAGGTGGAGAACTTGTAGCCGCGCCGGTACTCGAACTTGTCCACGGCCTTCATCAGGCCGATGTTGCCCTCCTGGATGAGATCCAGGAACTGAAGGCCGCGGTTCGTGTACTTCTTGGCGATGGAGATGACGAGGCGCAGGTTGGCCTCCACCATTTCCTTTTTCGCCTGCCGGGCTTCCTTCTCGCCCTTCTGCACCATCTGCACGATCTTGCGGAACTCCGCGATCTCCAGCCCCGTCTCGGTGGCCAGAGCGTGGATGTCGCCGCGCAGGTCCTTGATGCCGTCCTTCTCGTGGGCGACAAAGCCCTTCCAGCCGCGGGAGCCGAGCTTGGAGACGCGCAGCACCCACTTGGGGTCGAGCTCAGACCCCAGGTAGTTCTTCAGGAAGTCGTCGCGGGAGACGCCATAGCTTTCGGCCAGGCGCAGCAGCCGGCCCTCAAGCGAGACGAGCCGCTTGTTGATCTCGTAGAGATGCTCCACCAGCGCGTCGATGCGGGCCTGGTTGAGCGACAGGCTCTTCACGTCGAGAACAAGGTCTTCCTTGAGCTTCTTGGCCTTGCGCTCCTGCGCCGGCGAGAGGCTCTCGTTCTTGAGCTTCGATTCGACGTTCTGGTCCTGGAGGCGCCGCAGCTTCACATAGGAGCCGGCGATGCGGTCGAAGGTTTCCAGCACCTTCGGCTTGATCTCCGCCTCCATGGCGGCGAGCGACATGGAGTTTTCCATGTCGTCCTCGTCCCCCTCCGGAATGGGGGGCTCGCCCAGGATGCCGTCTTCCCCCGCCTCGGGGGCAAGGGCCGCTTCCTCGCCCAAGGCGGCGGGCGGGTTCTTGCCCTCGGGGCCGGCATAGGTGGCCTCAAGGTCGATGATGTCCCGCAGCAGGACCTTGCCTTCCACCAGCTCGTCGCGCCAGATGATGATGGCCTGGAAGGTGAGGGGGCTCTCGCACAGGCCGGCGATCATGGCCTCGCGGCCGGCCTCGATGCGCTTGGCGATGGCGATTTCGCCCTCGCGCGAGAGCAGCTCCACGGAGCCCATCTCGCGAAGGTACATCCTTACCGGATCGTCGGTGCGCTCGGCCGGCTCGGACTTGGCCTCGGAGCGGGCCAGGGCGCGCGGCGCCGGCTCGGCGAGCTCGCCGCCCTCGGCCTCCTCTGGCTCCTCGGCGGCTTCGCCCTCCTCGCCATTCTCCTCGGCCTCGGCCTCCTCGGCCTCGATCACGTTGATGCCCATGTCGTTGAGCATCGCCAGGGTGTCCTCGATCTGCTCGGAGGTGACTTCCTCGGAAGGCATCACCTCGTTGAGCTGCTCGTAGGTCACGTAGCCCCGGCGCTTGGCGTTCTTGATCATCTTCCGGACGGCCGCGTCCGAGAGGTCGAGCAACGGCCCGTCGGGGGCGTCGGTCTCCTTCTCGGGCGCGTCGGTCGTCTCGGCAGATTGCTTCGCCATGGACATCTCCTGATGATCTCGCCGATCTTCAACGGCGAAACGGCGACGCGGCCCTCCGGCCCCGCCGCCTGTCGTACTCGGCTCCGGTCGCGTCCCTTTTGGACGCGTCCCCGTTAAGCCCGCCTGAACGGGCGGCCCATTCCGGCGGGGCGGTATTCCGCGCTGCCTGAGGCAGCGGGGCCGACCCTCCGCGCCCGGGCGGCTGCACCTGACGCGAGGCCGGCTCCTACACCGAGCGTGCCGACTTGCGGCCCGACAAGGCGCCAAAACCTTCCACCAGCGCCTCCATCCCCTCCACCGTGGAGAGACGCTCGCGCACGTCGCGCAGCCAAGCGAAATTCGCCTCGCTCGGGTCATCCCCGAAGGACCGCTCGGCCTCTTTCAATTCCCTAGATAGCGCGTGAGCCTTGCGATGCAAGGCCGTCCGCTGCTGCCACCAGAGCCGCGCATCCTCTTTTGCGGTATCTGCGTAGGCTGGCCAGTCCATTTGCGGGTTGGCAAGGCTCCGGACCCGGCGGGAAAGAGCGTCGAGGTCAGTGCCACCGAGCCGCTCGGCGAGGGTATCCCACTGCCCGCCTTCCTCATGCGCCCCCTCCAGGTGGGCGGCGATGAGAGCCTGTCGGAGGTGGTCCGCCTCCGGATTGGCGAAGGGCAGGTCAGCCACCTCTTCCGCCGCCTCGTCCAGCAGGAAGGGATGGTTGATGAGGCAGAACAGCAGCAGTGCCTCATTGCGCGGCAGAGCCGCCAGCGGCCCGCGTACCAGCGCGGTGCGGGCGATTTCGCCGCCCACGGAGCCGAAGCCCACCTCCCGCCCGCGCCCGGGGCCGCGTTCGGCCCCGCGCCCGCCGGTACGGCCCATGCCCCAGCCGCCGCCCTTTCCCCCGCCGCCTTGCCAGCCGCTCGCCTGCCAGCCGCCGGGCCGGCCATCGCGCGCCCCGCCGCGTCCACCAGCGGGGGCGAGCAGCGCGCGCAGGCGCTCGTTCATCTCCTGGCGGTAATGCTTGCGCACGGTCTCGTCGGCGATGCCGTTCACGATCTCGTGGAGCCGCGCTTCCAGTGCCGCGCGGCGCTCGGGCGTGTCGAGGGGCGCGGCCTCGCTTTCCCGCGTCCAGAGCTCCGCCGCCAGCGGGCGGGCGCCGGCCAGCACCTGCTCCATGGCCTCGCGTCCAGAGCGGCGGATGAGGTCGTCGGGGTCCTGGCCCTCCGGCAGGGTGGCGAAGGACAGGGAACGCCCCGCCTTGAGGTGCGGCAGGGCGATGTCCATGGCGCGGCTGGCAGCCCGCAGCCCCGCCTTGTCGCCGTCGAACAGCAGCAACGGCTCCTCGGACATGCGCCACAGCAGCTGGAGCTGATCTTCCGTAAGGGCGGTGCCGAGGGGCGCCACGGTGCCGCCGAAGCCGGCCTCCACCATGGCGATCACGTCCACATAGCCTTCCACCACGATCACCCGCGCGCCCTTGTGGGCGCTCGCGCGGGCCTCGAAGCCGTTATAGAGCAGGCTGCCCTTGTGGAAGAGCACGGTTTCCGGCGAATTCAGGTACTTGGCCGGGACATCCTTCTCCAGCGCCCGCCCGCCGAAGGCCACCACCCGGCCCTTCAGGTCGGTGATGGGAAACATCACCCGGTCGCGGAAGCGGTCGTAGGGAACGGGGATGTCCTCGCCCGAGATGAGGAGGCCGCATTCCACCATGGCCTCCACCGGCACGCCCTGGCGGCCCAGCGCCTCCTTCAGGTGGAAGCGCTCGCCGGCGGAATAGCCCAGGTGGAAGCGCTGCTGGGTGGCGGGGCCGAGCTCGCGGTCCGCGAGGTAGCCGCGGGCCTTGGCGCCCAGGCGCGATTGCAGCGTTTCCTCGAAGTGCCGGGCGGCGAGCGCCATCACCTCGTAGAGCGACCGGCGGCGCTCCTCCTTGGCGGCGGCCTCGGGCGTCACCTCCGGTAGCGGCAGGCCGGCCATGGAGGCCAGCCGCTCCACCGCCTCGCCGAACGGCAGGCCTTCGGTCTCCATCAGGAAATCAAACACGTCGCCATGCTTGCCGGAGGAGAAGCAGTGGTAGAAGCCCTTCTGGTCGTTCACGAAAAAGGAGGGCGTCTTCTCCGCGTTGAAGGGCGAGAGGCCGGCGAACTCACGCCCCTGCTTCTTCAGCTTGACGCGCCGGCCCACCACCTCCGACACCGGCAGCCGGGCGCGGATCTCATCGAGGAACGCGGGAGAAAAGCGCATGCGCGAATCAGCTCAGCCAGGAACAGGGCAGGGGGCCGGAGCCTGGGCCGCCGCCCGTTAACGTCCGTCCATGTGATCCTACACCACCGGCGCACGGCCTTGCGCGCGGTCTTCAGGCCACATTGGGCGTGGTGAAAGGCTCCTGTGCGCCGCGCCCGCAATCCTCGTTATCCACAGGCGCTGATTCGGGCGGGACGATGACGAAAGGCGCACTCGCGGCGTGAGCTTTGCCGTGGACCGGGAGAGGTGCCGGCAGTAGCCTTCCCCGGGGCAACCGGGGCTTGGCCATGGACACGGTCATCAACTTTCTGAACACCATCTTCTGGGGCTATGTGCTGATCTACGGCCTCCTGGCGGTGGGCATCTATTTCACGCTGCGGCTCCGGTTCATCCAGGTGCGCCATTTCCCCGAGATGCTGCGCTCGGTGCTGCGGGCCAACGCCACCGACAAGTCGGGCATCACGCCGTTCCAGGCGCTGTGCACCTCGCTCGCCTCGCGGGTGGGCACCGGCAACATCGCCGGCGTGGCGGTGGCGCTCTATCTCGGCGGGCCGGGCTCCATCTTCTGGATGTGGGTGGTGGCCACTCTGGGCATGGCCACCGCCTTCGCCGAAAGCACCCTCGCCCAGCTTTACAAGGTGAAGGACGAGCAGGGCCGCTACCGCGGCGGCCCCGCCTTCTACATTGCCAAGGGGCTGAAGGCGCCGTGGGCCGGGGCGGTGTTCTCGGTGTGCCTCATCCTGTCCTTCGGGCTCGTATTCAATGCGGTGCAGGCCAATTCCATCGCCGATGCCATGGAAGGCGCCTTTGGCCTGCCCAAGCTCGGCACCGGCCTCGTCATCGCCGCGCTTGCGGGCGTCATCATCTTCGGCGGCATCGCGGCCATCGCCCGCACGGCGGAACTGGTGGTGCCCTTCATGGCGGGCGCCTACGTGCTGTTCGCGCTCTATGCGGTGGTCACCAACATCACCGAGGTGCCGGCCATGCTCTACCACATCGTCGCCAGCGCCTTCGGCGTGGATCAGGCGGTGGGCGGGGTGGCGGGCTCGGTCACCCTCGCCATGATGAACGGCGTGAAGCGCGGCCTGTTCTCCAACGAGGCAGGCATGGGCAGCGCGCCCAACATCGCCGCCGTGGCGACGCCCGACCCGCACCATCCGGTCAGCCAGGGCTTCGTGCAGTCGCTGGGCGTGTTCGTGGACACCATCGTCATCTGCACCGCCACGGCGCTGGTGATCCTGCTCGCCGATGTGCTGGTGCCGGGCAACGGCGTCACCGGAACCCAGCTCACCCAGGCGGCGATGGAAGTGCACGTCGGCTCGGCCGGGCGCTATTTCGTGGCCATCGCCATCTTCTTCTTCGCCTTCACCTCCATCATCGGCAACTATTCCTATGCCGAGAATGCCCTGGTGTTCCTCGGGCACGGGCATGTGGCCGGGGTGGCGGTGCTGCGCATCGCACTGCTGGCCATGGTGGTGTGGGGGGCGCTGGAAAGCGTCACCACCGTGTTCAACACGGCGGACGCCGCCATGGGGCTGATGGCCTCCATCAACCTCGTGGCCATCCTGCTCCTGTCCGGTCTCGTATCCAGGCTGGCGGCGGATTATCTCGCCAAGCGCCGCGCCGGCGAGGAACCCATGTTCCTCGCAAGCGACATGCCGGAGCTGAAGGACGAGATCGACACGCAGATCTGGAGCCGTCGCTAGCGCGATTTCCGCTCGCACCGGCTCGCGGAGATCGCTCTAGGCCCTTGATGCCAGTCACTTTCATCATGCGCCGGTATCCGCTTCGCCTGAAAATGCTCCAGGGGCGGTACCCGGCGGGGCTGCGTGTCCCCGCCGGAAGCATCACGCATCTCAGCCGGCGGTGAGGGCTTCCTTCACCCACTGGGAGGCCTTGCCGAAGTCGATGGCGCCGGCGTGGCGCTCCTTCAGCGCGGCCATGGTGCGGCCCATGTCCTTGATGCCCTTGGCCTCGATCTCGCCGATGACGGCGGCGATGGCGGCGCGGGTGTCCGCCTCGCACAGGGCCTGCGGCAGGAAGGCCTGGATGCAGGCGATTTCCTCGCGCTCCTGGGTGGCGAGCTCGGGACGTCCGTTCTCATCGTAGATCTTGGCGCTTTCCTCGCGCTGCTTCACCATCTTGGCGAGCAGGGCGCGCAGCTCGTCGTCTGTCAGGGGGTCCTTGCCCTGGCCGCGCTGCTCGATGTCGCGGTCCTTCAGGGCGGCGTTGACGAGGCGCAGGGTGGACAGGCGGCGCTTATCCTGGGCCTTCATCGCCTCTTTCAGGGCGGCGTTGATGTCGTCACGAAGCACGGGTCGGTTTCCTTGCAGAAGAGCCGGGCGCGGAATGCGGGCAGGCCGGCCGGGCGGGGCGCTCACGACCTCGCGGCGTGAGGGCACCTGGGCCACCGGGCAGGGACAGCCGCGCGTTCACGTGAATGTTCACAGGCTCGGGCTCGAATGGTCCAGCGTCGTGTCACACATCCCGGCGATAAGGTCCCGGCATGCTCGGTGCCTCCGGATGCGCTCCCTTCTGTGGGGGGCGTCGCAAGGACTGCCTGGCGGCCGGGCCGGATCTCAAAGCGCCGGGCACCGGCGCACACGTTTTTTCGCGCGCGGACGCTGGAAACGCGGCGCGTGACGCTCTATCTAGGCGATCCATGACGAACGAACAAGACCAGACCCCCACCGAGCCGGTTGCCGCCGGCTCCGGGCGCTCTTCCGCGGCTGACGGCTGGAGCGAGCCCGTCCCCACCGCCGTTCTCGTCCTCGCCGACGGCACGGTGCTCGAAGGCTTCGGCATCGGTGCCGAGGCCACGCTCGCCGGCGAGGTGTGCTTCAACACCGCCATGACCGGCTATGAGGAAGTCCTCACCGATCCGTCCTATTCGGGGCAGATCATCACCTTTACCTTCCCGCACATCGGCAATGTCGGCACCAATGAAGAGGACATCGAGACGGTGTCCATGGCGGCCGCATCGGGCGTGCGGGGGGTGGTGCTGCGCACGGCCATTACCGCGCCGTCCAACTACCGCGCCACGCGCTCGCTCGACGCCTGGCTGAAGGCGCGCGGCATTCCCGGCATCACCGGCATCGACACGCGCGCCCTTACCGCGCTCATCCGCGAGGCGGGCATGCCGAACGCGGTCATCGCCCATTCGCAAAAGGGGGAGTTCGATATCCCCGCCCTCAAGGCCGAGGCGCGCGCCTGGCCGGGACTGGTGGGCATGGATCTCGTGCCCTCCGTCACTGCCGCCCAGCGCTTCGACTGGACCGAGACACCCTGGGAATGGCCCGCGGGTTATGGCCGGCAGGATGCCCCCAGGCACCATGTGGTGGCTGTGGACTATGGCGTGAAGCGCAACATCCTGCGCCTGCTCGCCGCTGCCGGCTGCAAGGTGACTGTGGTGCCCGCCACCACCTCCGCCGAGGATATCCTGGCGCTGAAGCCCGATGGCGTGTTCCTTTCCAACGGCCCCGGCGATCCCGCAGCCACGGGGGAATATGCGGTGCCGGTGATCCGCGAGGTCATCTCGGCCGGCGTGCCCACCTTCGGCATCTGCCTCGGCCACCAGATGATCGGCCTCGCCGTGGGCGGCAAGACCGTGAAGATGCACCAGGGCCACCACGGCGCGAACCACCCCGTGAAGGACCTCACCACCGGCAAGGTGGAGATCACCTCCATGAACCACGGCTTTGCCGTGGACCGGGAGAGCCTGCCGGCCAATGCGGTGGAGACCCATGTCTCCCTGTTCGACGGCTCCAATGCCGGCATCGCCCTTTCCGACAAGCCGGTGTTTTCAGTGCAGTACCACCCGGAGGCCAGCCCCGGCCCCCAGGACAGCCACTATCTGTTTGATCGGTTCGTGGCGCTGATCGAGAAGAATAAGGCGGCCTGAGTCGCCATCACCGCCCCGCCGCGGCTGCGCGCGGGGCGGTTTTCGCCGCGTCCTCGGGCGTGCGTAGATGCCGCCGCGGCGGCCTTTCCTCTCCAGAAGAATCTCTTCCGGCATCGCCGCGGCTCCGCGCCGTGGGTGGCGGCGCAGTCACGTCTTTTTGCGGCTGCGCCCCGATACCGTGTGGCTGGTCGACAGCGGTATCCGGCCGACGCACAACGGTATTATGCGCCAAAATGTCGCGCTTTCCGTTGACAGGGCGATTTGTCGCGGCCCAGCATGGGCCGTCCGGCAATTGCCGGGCGCCATCGGGGCAGGAGCCTTCGCAAGACGCCGCCCAGCGGGCGGGGGGAGGGAACGCCAGTGATCACCGTGGACGATATCCTGCGCGCCAAGCGCGACACCCGCATTATCGCCATTCGCGTCTCCGACACGGTGGCCAAGGCCACCTTGCTGATGAAGCGCGAGAACGTCTCGTCCGTGCTGGTGATGGACGACTGCGGTTCTGAGCATGGCACCGTCATCGGCCTGTTTTCCGAGCGCGACGTCGCGCGCGCCGTCCTGGCCCATGGGGCGCAGGCGCCGGGCATGGTGCTCGCCTCCTTCCTGGAGCGGGAGCCCACGTGCTGCACGCCCACGGATTCCATCATCACCGCCCTGCGGCTCATGGATGAGAACCAGGTGCGCCACCTGCCGGTGATGGAGGATTTCGCCCTCGTCGGGGTCATCAGCGCCACCGATCTGCTCCGCCATTTCCTGCGCGAGGCCGAAGCACAGGGCCATGCCGACGCCCTGCTGGCGAGCGGGGCGCCGGAGCTGACGGTGCTGAGCTGAGGCAGATCAGGCCGCGCTCGCGCGCGAGCCCGCCTCAGGCACGGGCGGCTGACAGGTGTGCGAGCAGCCCGAGGGTGGAGCCGGAGGCGCCTTCAGGCGCCTCTTCGCCGCGGACCGCGGGCAGGAGAGCGGTGGCGAGCTCCTTGCCCAGCTCCACGCCCCATTGGTCGAAGGCGTTGATGTTCCACACCGCCGCCTCCACGAACACCCGGTGCTCGTAGAGGGCCAGGAGCCGGCCGAGGGTGTAGGGATCGAGCCGGCGATACGCGAGGGTGACCGACGGGCGGTTTCCGGAGAAGACCCGATGCGGCGCCAGCGCCGCCGCCTCGGCCTCGGAAAGGCCCTTCTCCCGCAGCTGCGCGGAGGCCTCCTCCAGAGTGCGCCCGCACATCAGCGCTTCCGATTGGGCGAGGCAGCTCGCCACCAGAAGCTCATGATGCTCGCGCAGCTCGGGCTCATGGCCTTCGGCGGCCACCAGGAACTCCACGGGCACGATCTGCGTGCCCTGGTGGAGAAGCTGGAAGAAGGCATGCTGGGCATTGGTGCCGGGCTCGCCCCACACCACCGGCCCGGTGGCCTGGGCCACGGGCAGCCCCTCCCGCGTCACGCCCTTGCCGTTGCTCTCCATGTCGAGCTGCTGGAGGTAGGCCGGCATGCGCGCGAGCCGCTGGTCATAGGGCACCACGGCGCGGCTGGCGTAATCGCAGACATTGCGGTGCCACAGGCCCACGAGCGCGAGCAGCACAGGCAGGTTCTGCGCGAAGGGCGCGGTGCGGAAGTGCCGGTCCATGGATTCGGCGCCGGCCAGCAGCTCGCGGAAGCGCTCCGGCCCGATGGCCAGCATCACCGGCAGGCCGATGGCCGACCACAGCGAGTAGCGCCCGCCGACCCAGTCCCAGAAGCCGAAGGTGCGCGCCTGCGGGATGCCGAAGGCGGCGACCTTGTCGCCGGCGGTGGACACTGCCGCGAAGTGGAGGCCGACCGCCTCCTCGCCAAGCGCGGTGACGATCCAGGCCCGCGCCGTGCGCGCGTTGCGCATGGTCTCCACGGTGGTGAAGGTCTTGGAGGCGACGATGATAAGGGTGGTGGCGGGGTCCAGCCCCCTGAGCGTGTCGGCCACATGGGCGCCGTCCACGTTGGAGACGAAGTGGCAGCGGGGGCCGTCGTGGTAGGGTGCCAGCGCCTGGGTGACCATGGCGGGGCCCAGATCCGAGCCGCCGATGCCGATGTTGACCACATCGGTGATGGCACGGCCGGTGGCGCCGGCGATGCGGCCGGCGCGCACGCCCTCCGCGAAGGCGGCGAGCCGCTCCAGCGTGGCGCGGACCTCCACCTTCACGTCCACCCCGTCGAGCATGAGGGGCGTTATGGTGCTGTCGCGCAGGGCGACATGGAGCACGGCGCGATTCTCGGTGGTGTTGATGCGCGCGCCGGCGAACATGGCGTCACGCAGCCGGGCGACGCCAGCAGCTTCCGCGACCCGCAGCAGCAGGGCGAGGGAATCGGCGTCGAGCTCGGTCTTGGAGAAGTCGAGCAGCAGGTCGCCATCCGCGCGGGAGAAGGCGGCAAAGCGGCCGGGCTCGGCATTGAGCACGCGCAGGTCGCGGCGGGCCGCGGCGCGGGTCGAGGAAAGCATACGCCACAGGGGCTGGGTCGCGGTCATGGACGAAGGGATCCCTCGACCGTCCGGCGACCCCCCGGCGGCGCCGAGCGAGCCGTCGGCATCCGGTCTCACGGAGGTTGACGTACCGGAGACACCCATGCTCCCCGAGGTTGACAGCAGTACGTCGCTCATGTGCCGGCATTGCCCGATTGGAGGCGATAGCGTGGTGGACTGATGAACCAGACGGGGCAGGCTGGTTCCCAGGACCGCCGGCATGCCCGTGCGGGGCTGGCGCCCACAGCCGGCTCTTCTTTCCTATAGCACGGCGCGCTGGCGTTGCACCGGGGGCGTGCGCCCTTGCCGGGCAGCGCCGCGGCTGGAGGTATCGACGTCGGTCGCGCGAGCAAGTTTTCAACAGGCCTGGAGGCGGCAAGTCCCGTGGGGCACTGCTGCGTTCCGCTGATGGCCACAAGCTTTACGCGGATGAAGTAGCGCGTATTGCACAGCGCATCCGCGCCACACGCGAAATCCCGGTGCGGCTGAGTCCAGGCACCAGGAGTCAAAACGAAAATCCGCGCGGCTTGACCACGCGGATTTCGAAATTCACGAGATCGGTCCTGAAGGTACGCTGCCGTTCCGCCATTTGGCAAGGAGGCGGCAGGAAACCTTCAGCGGCTGCGCGGCTTGGAGGGCAGCAGGCCTTCGCGCTGGGCGCGCTTGCGCGCCAGCTTGCGGGCGCGGCGGATGGCTTCCGCCTGCTCGCGCGCGCGCTTCTCGGACGGCTTCTCGTAATGACCACGCAGCTTCATCTCGCGGAAGATCCCTTCGCGCTGCATCTTCTTCTTGAGCGCCTTCAGGGCCTGATCAACATTGTTGTCGCGGACGAGAACTTGCACGTGTTTGCCTCTTCGAACTGTTGCGCCGATCCGGTGCGGAATTGATCTGGGACTCCGAACCCTGGGGCAAAGCGCCGAGCGGCGCCCTTGCGGCATGTCCGAAGGAAGCGCTCTATTATCAGAGATGAACGTGGTTGTCCACCCGCCCGGGTTGGGCGGCTTTGCCGCGCGAGCCCTTGCGCCGGCTCAATATTCGGCGCCCAGGAGTCCCCTGGCGAAGGTTGGGGCGGGGGCCTCGGCGGGTGTGCCGCCATCCGTATCGGTCAGGAATCGGATCACCGGGGGGCGGCGCAGCTCGCCGCCACGGAATCGGTATTGCGGCACGGGCGGCAGGTCGGCCTGGCGGCGGCGGTGGCGCTGGGAGGCCCGGCAGAGGCCGTCCAGTTCGTCCCGGAGCTTGAGATCCTGGAAAAAGTCCCGTGCGATGGCGAGCCCGCGGATGAAGCGCAGCTCAATCTCAATCAGGCGCCAGCCGCAGAACCGCCCTGATCGCGCCAGCGTCAGCGCCATCTGCCGGGCATCGGACAAAGCTTCGCCGTTGGCCATCCGGGGGTCCCCCGCTGCCGAAAAGAATCACCAAGGACTGATTCGCTAATGGTTGTATCACACCGCGACTCGGCGGTGTCAGCAGCTTTTGCCCGCGCCGTTGTGAAATGCGCCGCCCTCGGGCCAGACGCGGTTCACGTGCCCCATCTTGCGGCCCGGGCGGGCCTCGGCCTTGCCGTAGAGATGCAGGCGGGCGCCTGGCTCCGACAGGATCTCCGGCCAGGAAAGCACGTCGTCGCCGATGAGATTGGTCATCTCCACGCGGCCGAGACGTCCCGTCTCCCCGAGCGGCCAGCCGGCCACGGCCCGCACATGCTGCTCGAACTGGGAGCTGACGGACCCGTCCTGGGTCCAGTGGCCGGAATTGTGTACGCGCGGGGCGATCTCATTCACCAGCACGCGCTCGTCGGCACCATGGCCGACCACGAACAGTTCCACCGCGAACACGCCCACATAGTCCAGGGCGCCGGCGATGGCGCAGGCGAAGGCGCGGGCCTGCCGCGCGGTGGCCGCGCTCACCTCTGCGGGCACAGTGGAGGTGTGCAGGATATGGTTGCGGTGGACGTTCTGCGTCACCTCATAGGCGGCGAAGGCGTCGTCGGCGCGGCGGGCCGCGATGATGGACACCTCCCGCTCGAACGGTACAAAGCCTTCGAGGATGGCGCTCTGCCGGCCGATGGCGTCCCAGGCGGCGGAAAGGTCGTCGCCGGGGCGCAGCGTCACCTGTCCCTTGCCGTCATAGCCGAAGCGGCGGGTCTTCAGCACCGCCGGCAGGCCGACCGCTTTCGCCGCGCGGATGAGGCCGTCGAGGTCGTCTACGGGCGCGAAGGGAGCGGTCTCTATCCCGAGGCCGTTGACGAAGGTCTTTTCCTGGAGCCGATCCTGGGTGAGGGCCAGGGCGCGGGCGCCGGGCCGCAGCGGCACGCGCCCGGCCAGGAACTCCGCAGTATCGAGCGGCACGTTCTCGAACTCGTAGGTCACCACCTGCACCATCGCGGCGAAGCGCGCGAGGGCCTCGAAATCGTCGTAGGCGGCGCAGATGTGGGCGTCGCTCACCTGGAAGGCGGGGCTTCCCGCCTCCGGGCAGTAGATGATGCTCTTGAGGCCAAGCTGGGCGGCCGCGAGCGCGATCATGCGTCCGAGCTGGCCTCCGCCGAGGATGCCGATGGTGTCGCCGGGCTGAAGCATCGGATCAGACGGGACGCTCCGTCACCGCCGCGGTGCGCGCGGCGCGCCAGGCGGCAAGCCGCGTGGCCAGGGCCTCGTCGCCAAGGGCGAGCACGGACGCGGCAAGCAGCGCCGCATTGGTGGCGCCGGCCTTGCCGATGGCGAGGGTGCCGACAGGCACGCCGGCCGGCATCTGCACGATGGAATAGAGGCTGTCGAGGCCCGACATGGCCTTCGATTCCACGGGCACGCCGAAAACCGGCAGGGTGGTGAGCGCAGCCACCATGCCCGGCAGGTGCGCCGCGCCGCCCGCGCCGGCGATGATGACCTTGCAGCCGGACGCCTTGGCCGACTTGGCAAAGTCAAACATGCGCTCCGGCGTGCGATGCGCGGAGACGATCAGGGCGTCGTGCGGGATCTCGAGCGCTTCCAGCGTCTCAACCGCGTGGCGCATGGTTTCCCAATCGGACTGGCTGCCCATGATGACGGCCACCGGCCGCGATGCCATTTCGATCACCCTCAACAAACGCAAAGCGCGCGTTTATCGGATCGGCGCAGCGTCGGCAAGGGGCAAGCCCGGCATTGGCGTGCACGCGATGTCGGGGGCACCGGCAGGCGGGGCCACCACGGTGCGGTTGCGGCCGTCGTTCTTGGCGGCGTAGAGCGCCACGTCGGCCTTCTTGAGGAACTGGTCCAGGCTCTCGCCCGGCTCGTACTGCGCCACGCCGAGGGAGATGGTGACGGAAACCGTGCCGCCGGAGGGCAGCGGAACCTTGGTTTCGGCGACGGCGATGCGCAGGCGCTCGGCCTCGTCCAGCGCCTTGCGCGCGTCATGGTCCGGCAGGATGGCGACGAATTCCTCGCCGCCCAGCCGCGCCGCTTGGCCGGGCGCCCGCCGCACTTCCGCAGCGACCGCCTTCAACACGCAGTCGCCGGCATCGTGGCCCTTGGTGTCGTTGATCTTCTTGAAATGGTCGATGTCGAACATCACCAGCGAGACCGGGCGGTCCTCGCCGGCAGCGACGCAGACCGCCTCGGCACGCTCGAAGAAGGCGCGGCGGTTCAGAAGGCCGGTCAGCGAATCGACGGTCGCGAGGCGGATCAGCTCGCGCCGGGCCTGGTTCATGCGCTCTGCGGCGCGCAGCCGGGCGTAGAGCTCGGCCGGAACCGGGGGCTTGGCCACGAAGTCGTCGGCCCCCGAATCGAGCGCCTCCACCAACTGGTGGCCATCGGCATTGGAGGACATGGCGATCACATAGAGCGGGCGCCCCTCGTTCGAGATCAGCCGCGCCTCCCAGCACAGCTCCAGCCCGGAGACGTGGGGCAGCTCGAAGCTGGTCATCAGCACGTCGATGGGATGGCCGGCCCGCAGGTAGTCGAGCGCGTCGGCACCGTCCGAGAAGGCGATCACCTCGTGCCCGACCAGATGCAGCGTCTGGCCGATCAGCTTGAGGGAAACGCGACTGGGATCCGCCAGAACGATTTGCATCTCAGTCGCCGTGTCTTGCCGTGGAGGTCGCGAGCATCGGCCCCCGGAGCGCGGGATCGGCCGCCTGGGGGAGGTGCATCAGAATCGGCCGGAAGCGGGCCCGCTTCCGGCAACCCCACGCCTATCTCCGGGCGGAGCGCTTACGTCAAGCGGCTCTTTGTGAAGGAGGCGGGGCGCGGCATTCTACCGCCAGCGGCGGTGCAACCAAAGCCATTGCTCCGGGTGCTCGCGCACCCATCCCTCGATGACCGAAGTGACAGCCTGCATGGCGCCGACCACCTCGATCTTGTCCTCCTCATCGCGGGGCAAGGCCACTTCCTCGGTGATCTCCACGCGGAACCGGGCGCCGGGCAGGCGGACGACGCGCATGCCGTGCACGGGGCAGTCGAACTGGCGGGCGAGCCGCGCCAGCGTGGGATTGGCATAGCAGGGGCGGCCGAAGAAGTTCACCTTCGGGCCGCCGCTCCAATGCTGGTCCACCAGCATGCCCAGGTGCTGGCCGTCCGCGAGCATTCGCGCCATGACGCGGCCGGCATCGCGGCCGGCGCGGATGAGCCCCGGCATGTTGCCGGCGCGCATCTCCTCGATGAGGTCGGCGGCCTTCTTGTTGTTGGGCGCGCGGTAGAGCACGCCGCCCGGCATCCCGAACTTGGCGCCGGCAACGGCGCACAGCTCCCAGTCCCCCGTGTGGGCGGTGAAGAACAGGGCGGGGCGGTCGTCATCGCGCAGGCGCTCGAAGATCTCCACGCCCTTCACCTCAATGCGGCCGGCGCCTGGATGAGCAGGGTCATAGTCCCACAACCGGTCCTGCTGGGCGAAATCGGCGGCGAGCCGGCCCATGTTGGCCCAGACGCCTCGCACCAGATGCTCGATTTCGGCGCGGCTTTTTTCGGGAAAGGCAGCCCGGAGATTGCGCCGGGCGGTGTTGCTGACCGGGAAAAGGGGACCGACGAGACGCGCCCAGAAGGCCATGCCGCCGGAGGACAGCCACAGCGGCCATAGGCGCAGCCACCAGATGGAAAAGCGGACATAGCCGCCCACCACGCTCTCCACCACCGGCGTGAGCAGGGCGGAAAGGCGCTTCTTGAGGCGGCGAAAAGGTTTCTTCGGCTTCGGCACGGTGGCTCGATGGCTCAGGCGGGCCGGCGGCAGGGGCGCGCGGGAAATCGCCCGCGCGCCCCGTTCCGCCGGTCCTTATCAGAACTGGACGACGATTTTGCCGAACACCCGGCGGCTTTCGAGGCGCTCCAGCCCCTCGTTGAAGTTTTCGAGCGGCACCACCGTGTCGATCACCGGCTTGACACCGCGGCCCATCTTCTCGAGGCCATCGGCCACATTCCGGATGGTGGCGCCGAAGGAGCCGAAAATCTTGTACTGGCGCTGGAAGAGCTGCATCAGGTTCATCTGCACGCTCACGCCCGAGGTGGAGCCACAGGTGACCAGCCGCGCGCCCGGCTTCATGGAGAGCAGGGAGGCGTTCCAGGTGTCGGCGCCCACATGCTCGAACACCACGTCCACGCCGACCTTCTTGGTGATCTTGCGCACCTCGTGCTCGAAGCGGTCGCGGCGGTAGTTGATGACGTGGTCTGCGCCCAGGGCCTTCGCCTTCTCGCCCTTCTCGTCGTCGCCGACGGTGGTGATGACGGTGGCGCCCACGTCCTTGGCGAGGCGAATGGCAGCGGAGCCGATGCCCGAGCCGCCGGCGTGCACCAGCACGGTCTCACCCTTTTCGAGCCTGGCATTGTCGAACAGCATGTGCTCGACGGTGGAGAAGGTGATGCCGGCGCAGGCGGCCTCCGCGAAGGAGATCCCCTGCGGTGCGGGGATCACGAGCCGCTCGGGCATGTTGATGACGTCGCGGGCGAAGCCGTCGATGTGGAAGCCCAGCACGCCGCCCACGCTCTCGCACAGATTGTCGCGCCCGGCGAGACAGTTGTGGCAGTGGCCGCAGGTCATGGCGCCGTACATGGCTACGGTCTGGCCCACCTTGAGTCCGCGCACGTCGGCGCCCAGCGCCACGATCTCGCCGGCCGCTTCCGCGCCCACCACCAGCGGCATCTTCCGCTTGGCGAAGGCCATGCCGCGCCAGCCCCACACGTCGATATGGTTGAGCGCCAGCGCCTTCACGCGGATCTGCACCTCGCCGGCGCCGGGCGCCTCGGGCTCGGGCAGGGTCACGAGTTCGAGCTTGCGGTCGGAGACGAGCTGGAGGCCACGCATTCTTTTTCTCTGAAGTTGGTGTCAGCGGTGGGCAGGGAGGGCCGCGGAGAGCCCGCCGTCCACCGGCAGGACGGCGCCGGTCATATAGCCCGCGCCGGGGGAGAAGAGGAAGGCCGCCACTTGCGCTACGTCATCGGGCGTGGCGAAGCGGCCGGCGGGGATCTGCGCCTCCATCCTGGCGCGGTAGTCCGCATACTTCTCCAGCATGGCGGTATCGATGAAGCCGGGGGCGATGTAGTTCGCCGTCACCCCCCGCCGGGCGGTCTCAATGGCGAGGCCGCGCACATGGGCCAGCAGGGCCGCCTTGGAGGCTGCATAGGCCACGTTGCCGGGATTGGCCTGGAGGGCCGCCACCGAGCCGATGGCGACGATGCGCCCCTCGCGCGCCCGCGTCATGGGCCGCACGAGGGCGCGGGCGAGCCGGGCGAAGGCGAAGTGATTCACCTGCATCACCGCCTCGGCCTTGTCCTGGTCCATCATGGCGGCGAGCGTGTCATAGGAGGCGCCGGCATTGTGGCAGAAGCCGAACCAGGGCGCGCCCGCCTCCAGCTCCCCCGCGAACGCCTCCACGGCCTCCCGGTCCGCAAGGTCCAGGGCGCGCGCGCTCACCTGCGCACCGGGATGGGCCGCGCGGGCCTCGTCCAGCAGCGCCTGCGCCTCGGCGGCCGCCGAGCGGTAGGTGAAGGTGACCGCGAAGCCCGCCTCCACCAGCCGGCGCACGATGGCCGCGCCGAGGCCCCGGCCGCCGCCGGTGACGAGGATGGACTTCATCAGGGATGTCCGGACATGGGCTCCCCCACGCGCGGGGGAGCGGGGGGAAGGGGACCGAGGCGCGAAGGCCGGCTCACGCCGGCTCGCCCGCGAGCACCAGGCACACGTTCTGTCCGCCGAAGCCGAACGAGTTGGAGATCACCCGCCGCACCTCCGCGTCGCGCGCGACGTTCGGCACCACGTCCAGCGGAATGGCCGGGTCCGGCACATGGTAGTTGATGGTCGGCGGGATGCGCCCGTTGGCGATGGTGAGGAGCGATACCGCCGCCTCGATGGCGCCCGCCGCCGTCAGCGTGTGGCCGATCATGGACTTGTTGGAGGAGATGGGCGTCTGCGCCAGCTTCTCCTCGCTGAACACCGCCTTCAGCCCCACGTATTCCATGCGGTCGTTCTCGGGGGTCGAGGTGCCGTGGGCGTTGATGTAGTCCACGTCGTCTGCGGTGATGCCGGCATCGGCGAAGGCATTGCGCATGCAGCCGATGATGGGCCGTCCATCCGGGTTGGAGCGGGTACGGTGGAAATTGTCCGCCATCTCGCCGCAGCCTTCCAGCACGCCCAGGATCCTGGCGCCGCGCGCGACCGCGTGGGCGTAGCTCTCCAGCACCAGGGCGGCTGCGCCTTCGGCCATCACGAAGCCGTCGCGATTCTTGGCGAAGGGCCGGGCGGCCTCCTCCGGCTTGTCGTTGGCGGTGGTGAGCGCCGAGAGGAGGGAGAAGCGGATGAGCGCTTCCGGGTGCACCGAGCCGTCGGTGCCGAGCGAGAGCGCCACCTCCGTGTCGCCGCGGCGGATGGCCTCGACGCCGAGCTGGATGGCGGTCGCGCCCGAGGCGCAGGCGGTGGACAGCGAGATGGGCTGGCCGCGGGTGCCGAAGCGGTCGGCCAGCCGGTCGGCCACCGAGCCGAACAGGAAGCGCTCGTGCCAGGGGCGGAACTTGCCCGAATCGGCCGCCCCCAGAAGGTCGTGATAGACGATGGGATAATGCCCGACCGCCTCGGCGAGCTGCCGGCGCTCGGGCCACTCCAGCTCCACCGGCGGCACGGCGGCGAACAGGGGGCCGGGGAAGTCGCCCGGCGCGCCGATGGCCGCTTCGGCAATGGCCTCCTCCACCGCCAGGGTGGCGAGCTTCTCGGAAAGGTCCGGCGCGGGAACGCGGCCCTCGAACAGGAAGTCCACCGTGCCGGCGATGGTGGTGCGCATGCCCTCGATGGGGAAGCGGGTGATGGTGTGGATGCCCGATTCGCCCGCCGTGAGGCGCCGCCAGTTCTCTTCCTTGCCCTGGCCGAGCGAGGTGACGAGGCCGATGCCGGTGACGACGACGATGGGCCGTCCGAACTTGTCCAAATGCGCCTGCGTCATGTCGCGGCTCCCCCAATTCGAGGTGCGCCCGCCCCGAGGCGCCCGTGGATGGTGTGTGCGGCCCGGCGCGCGCTGCGCGGCCTGCGGCCCATGTCGCCGGAAAATACGCCCAAGCCGTGCACAAGGTAAATGCGCGGCTGACGAACCGCGCGCCCCGTGAAGCCGCATCCTGCGCGGGGCGCCGAAACGGATAAGCGCCCGGTGGGCGATCGAGGCGACTCGACCGGACCGGGCGCGTGATTCCCGAGGTGCCCGAAGGGGCGGAGGGCGCGGGGCGCCCTCAGATCCTCTCGACCACGCCGGCGCCTTCGCCGCGCCAATGGCCGACGGAGGTGACCACCACGCGGGAAACCGCGCCGCCGTCCTGCTCCAGCGGATCACCCGCGAGCGCCGGATAGAGCGCGCCCTTGGAGACGCACAGGGCGCCGAGCGCGAGGCCGGCGATGAACTGCGCCTCGAAGCCGTGGCCGAGCCGGTTCGCTACCGCGCGCACCGGCAGGCCGGTGGCGGAGAGGGCCTCGGCCTCGGGCTTCGTCGCATCCCGCGCGCCGGTGGCGCAGGAGATGACGGCGCTTTCGCCAGTGGTGCCGGCGGTGGTGATGAGCGCGCGCACCTTGTCGCGCACCGCGCCTTCCACCTGCCGCCGCGCCCGCTCGGACCATACGCCGGACAGCTTGGCGATGGGCGTCGCGCCCCGAGCCTCGGCATGTTCAGGCGATTCGAGCACCAGGAAGGCGCCCATGGAGCCCGCTGCGATGCCCGGCTCCGGCGAGGAGAAGACGGGGCGGAACGCGCCCTTCAGGCAGAAGTCGTCCAGATCGTTGAGGAGCAGCGTGTCCTCGCGCTCGGCATTGTAGGCGCCGCCCACCAGGCCGATCTCGCTCTGGCCGGAGGCGATGCGCGAGAAGGCGATGCGCACCGCGTCCACCCCCGCGCTCTCCTCGCCCATGAAGGTGCGGGACGAGCCCGTGACCCCGTGGACGATGGAGATGTTGCCGGCCAGCAGGTTGGAAAGCTGCGCCAGCGAGAGGGTGGGCCGCAGGTCCGACAGCAGGCGTTCGTTCAGCAGCCGGCCGGGATCGTTGGAGGTGGACAGGTCGTTGAGGATGGCCGCGTCCACGGCGATGTCGCGTTCGCCGCCGCCCGCCGCCACGATCATGTCGGTGCGGGAGAGGATCTCGGCGTTCTTGGCGATGCCGGCCGCCTCCAGCGCGAGGCCGGCGGCATAGGTGCCGATGCGCTGCCAGGGCTCCATCTGCCGCTGATCGCCCTTCTTGGGGATCTGCGTGTCGAAATTGACCTTGACCAGCGGGTGCACCACGTACGGCGCAAAGGCGGTCGCGTCGGTGACGGGGGCCTGACCGTTCGTCAGGGCCTCCCAGTGGGCTTCTAGCCCCTCACCGAGGGAGGACACGAGCCCGATGCCCGTGATCCAGACCTCACGCCGCGCGGCGTGTGCATCAGGCATCGGCAAAGTCCGTCAGGGGAAAGGAAACGTGCTCGGCGACCTTCATGACCACCGCCTTCATCTTGCCTTCCGGCCAGGGCAGCACGCGGAAGGTGAGCTCGGCGGAACACACCAGCTTGCCTTCGAACATGGCCTGGGTCCGGGCCACCACGAAGCCGGAGCCCTCGTGCAGGATCTCGGAATAGAGGTCGAGATTCTGCCCGGGAACCACGAATGTGCGCAGCTTGGCTTCCTTCACGGTGGCGAGGAAGGGCATCCGCTCGAAACGGTTGCGCGCCAGCACCAGCCATCCCGTGGTCTGGGCCATGGCCTCGATGAGGAGCACGCCGGGCATGATGGGATAACCCGGGAAATGCCCCTCGAAGATGGAGCTTTCCTGGGGCACCAGGCCCTGGCAATGGATTTTGTTGAGCGACGGGTCGATGGTGACGACCCGGTCGATCATCTTGAAGACTTCAGGACGCATCAGCTCCGTCCGGTCGCGCGCGGGATCTGACTCAGGCGGCCTTGGCGGCGACCAGCTCGTCGATGCGCGCGCAGAGATTCTTGAGCACGAAATACTGCTCGGTGGTGGCCTTGCCGTCGTTCACTTCCTGCGTCCACTGCTCGAGCGGCAGCTTGATGCCGAACGCCTTGTCGATGGCGAAGGCGATATCGAGGAAGTCGAGGCTGTCGATGCCCAGATCGTCGATGGCGTGGCTGTCCGGCGTGATGGTGTCCCGCGGGATATCGCACGTTTCCGCGATGATGTTGGCCACCGTGTCGAACGTGGAAGACATGGACTGACGCCTCTCGTGTACTGGCTGCTACCCGCCGCATCCGCATTGCGCGGGCGGCGCGCCGCCGTCGGCCGGGCCGGCTTTGCGGCCGGATGGCCCTGGGATGAGTTGACGGCCCCTATAGCGAACGCGTGCGGAGGTTTCAATGGCCCCCGCCTGCAGGTGCCCGCCGGACCCTGCGTCAACCGTTGATCGCCCCACGGGAATTGACATCGCACGCGAGGCCGTGCGCCGCAAGCCTCACGCCGCGCCGGCCCGCGTCAGCAGGAGATCGCAGGCGTCCGCCACCGCATTGGTGCCATAGCCGCCGCGCGGGCGGGCGAGGCGGGTGGCCGCATAGGCCTCGGCCACAGGGGGCGGAGCTGTGCGGGCGAGGGCGGCGGTGGCGGCCAGGATGGAAAGATCCTGTGCCGCGCGCCGTGCATGGGCTTCAGGGCAGGCGCCGCCGGCGATGAGTCGCTCCAGTGCGTCGGCAAAGGCGGGCACGTCGGGGAGCCCGGCGGCCTCCGCCTTCAGCTCCGCGAGAAGGGTGTGCACGGCGTGGGGGTCGCGCGCGGCGCCGCGCAACAGGTCGAGGGCGAGCATGTTGCCCGCGCCTTCCCAGATGGCGTTCACCGGCGCCTCCCGGTAGAGGCGCGGCATCATGCCCTCCTCCACATAGCCGTTGCCACCGAGCACCTCCATGGTTTCGAACACGAAGGCCGGCGCCGTCTTGCACAAAGCGAACTTGATTGCGGGCGTGAGCAGGCGTGCGCGCGCGGCCTCCCCGTCACGTGGGCCGCCGTTGGCCGCTTCGTCCTCGAAGCTCGCGGCGAGGCGGAGGGCGAGGGCGGTGGCGGCCTCGGCTTCCAGCGCGAGGTCGGCGAGCACCATGGCCATGGCGGGCTGGTCCACGAGCGGCCGCTGGAAGGCGCTGCGGTGGCGGGCGTGGTGCAGCGCCAGGGTCAGCGCGAGGCGCATCAGCCCGGCGGAGGAAACCGCGCAGTCGAGGCGGGTGAGCTGCACCATGCGCAGGATTGTGCGCACGCCACGGCCTTCCTCCCCCACCCGCCAGGCGAAGGCGCGCTCGAACTCCACTTCGGCGGAGGCATTGGAGCGGTTGCCCAGCTTGTCCTTGAGCCGCATCAGTCGCAGGCCGTTGACGGCGCCGTCCGGCCGGAAGCGCGGCATGAGCAGGCAGGTGAGACCCGCCGGCGCCTGGGCCAGCACCAGGAAGGCATCGCTCATGGGGGCGGAGAAGAACCACTTGTGGCCGGTGATCTCGTATTCATCGCCGCCGACCGGGGTGGCGCGGGTGATGTTGGCCCGCACGTCGCTGCCGCCCTGCTTCTCGGTCATGCCCATGCCGATGGTGACGCCTGCCTTCTCCCAGAAGGGCAGGAAGCGGCCGTCGTAGCGGCGCGAGCGGATGCGCGGCAGCCAGTTGCGCAGAAGCTGCGGGCTTGCCGCCAGCGCTGCCGGGGCGGCATGGGTCATGGTGAGCGGGCAGACGTGGCCGGCCTCCGCCTGGGTGACGAGATAGAGCTGGGCGGCGCGGCGCACGAGGTCGGCCCGGCCGGCCACGTCCCAGCCCGAGCAGTGGAGGCCCGCGGCGATGCTCTCGCCCATCAGCGTGTGGTAGGCGGGGTGGAACTCCACCTGGTCGCGGCGCCGGCCCTGGGCGTCGTGGGTGTGGAGCAGCGGCGGGCTGGCGTTGGCGAGGCGCCCCAGCTCCAGGCGCGCGGCTGTTCCCCAGGCGGCGCCGAAAGCGGCGATCGCCTCCCCGTGGCCGGCCGCCGTCGCGTTTTCCATCAGCGGCGTGTCCGGGGTGGCGAGGTTCAGGTCGCCGAAAGGCGGCGGCTGGTTGAGCACCTCTTCGCTGATCGGCGGCAGGTCCATGGCGTTCCCCCGGCTCCCCGGCACGGGCCCGCTTCTTCCGGTGCCATCCGCCGTGCGGAAAGCATGGCGGCTGCCGTGGATAACGCAACCTATAGTATATTATACTTTCGGATATTCCGGGGGGTCAGATAGGCCCCTGGAAGGTATTGCACTGCTGCATGGAGCCGCTCTTAAGCCCGCGCGTGAACCAGGCAACCCGCTGGCGGGAAGTGCCGTGGGTGAAGCTGTCGGGCACCGCATAGCCCTGGGAGCGCTTCTGGAGGGTATCGTCGCCGATGGCGGTGGCGGCGTTCAGCGCCTCCTCCACGTCGCCCTCCTCCAGGATGCGGTAGCGGGCATTGGCGTGGTAGGCCCACACCCCGGCGAGGCAATCCGCCATCAGCTCCACGCGCACGGAGAGGGCGTTGGCCTCGGCGCGCGAGCTGGCCCGCGCCTGCGCCTGCTGCACCTTGGAGAGGATGCCGGTGAGGTTCTCCACATGGTGGCCGACCTCGTGGGCGATCACGTAGGCGGCCGCGAAGTCGCCGCCGGCGTTGAAGCGGTTCTTCATCTCCTGGAAGAAGGTGAGGTCGAGGTAAACCTTCTGGTCCGCCGGGCAGTAGAACGGGCCCATGGCCGATTGCGCCCCGCCGCAGGCCGAGCGGGTGGCGCCGGAGAACAGCACCAGCTTGGGGTCCTGGTAGGTGCGGCCTTCCGAGCGGAAGACGTCCGTCCACACGTCCTCGGTCTGGGCGAGCACGGCGGCGGCGAAGCGGCCGAGCTGGTCCTTGGGCGCACCCTGGCTTGCGCTCTGCTGGCCGCCCTGGCGCGGGGGGGCGTATTGCTGCTGCTGGCCGCCGCCCATGCCGTTGATGGCCTCGAGCCCGCCGATGAGCACCGCCGGATTGATGCCCAGCGCCCAGCCGATCAGGCCCACGACGATGATGGTGCCGATGCCGAGCCCGCCGCGGCCGCCCGGTATCCGGGGGCCGCCGCCCTCGCCGCGCCGGTCCTCCACATTGTCGCTGGAGCGATAGTCCTCCCAACGCATCGGTCCGTCTCCCGCGCTCACGCCGGCCCGCGCGGCCGGGGGCACGCCTTCGGTCCGGGTGTCGATTTGCCTTCTGTGTTACACCGCGCGCCGCGCGGCCACCACCCTGCGGCGCGGCGGGGCGCGGTGCGGTGAGCGGTCGAAAGGCCGGAGGGAGAGAGCGGGCATGCCGGCAGGACGGCGGACGGCGGGGCCGAAGACGGGGCGGGCGCGGGCGGCGGAGCCCTTCGCATCGCTCGATTTCAGCCGCGAGCGGGCGCTCATGGCGCGGGGCATATGGCCCGTCGCCGGGGCCGACGAGGTGGGGCGCGGGCCGCTGGCCGGGCCGGTGGTGGCGGCGGCGGTGGTGCTCGATCCGGAACGGGTGCCCGCCGGCCTCAACGATTCGAAGAAGCTCTCGGCCGCCCGGCGCGTGGCGCTCTATGCCGAGATCTGCGCTACCGCCGAGGTGGCGGTGAGTCTCGCCCCGCCGGCGCGCATCGACCGCGACAACATCCGCCAGGCCACCTTGTGGGCGCTCGCGCGGGCGGCGGCTGGCCTGCCGCGTCCGCCGGCGCTGCTGCTGGTGGATGGCAACGACCCGCCGCCGGCGGCCTGCCAGGTGGAGGCCATCGTGGGCGGCGACGGGCTCGTCGCCTCCATCGCCGCCGCCTCCATCGTCGCGAAGGTGGTGCGCGACCGGCTGATGGCCGGGCTCGGGGCCGCGTTTCCCGCCTATGGCTTCGAGGATCACAAGGGCTATGGCACCCGCCGCCACGCGGAGGCGCTTGATGCCCACGGCCCCTGCCGCCACCACCGGCAGTCCTTCGCGCCGGTGCGCGAGCGGCAGCTCGGGCTGTTCGGCGGCGAGGGAGAGGAGTAGAGCGCGTTCGCTTGCGACGGCCGGGGAGTTCCAGCGGAAGTGCGTGGCGATTCGTGTTTGGAATTGCGTGACGACGGGAGTTGGAACACATCCGGCGGATACGAATTCACCGGATGCGCTCTCACGCCAAAGGCCCGCGAGCTTGCCTCATGGACCGTTCCTATGGACCGTTCTCATGGGTTTTTGGTCAAGCCCGCGCGGCGCTTGAGCGAAACCGAAGTGGCGCCGGTCGAAGGCCGGGGCCAGTAGTGTAACAGGAGAAAAGGCCGCTGGCGGCCCGTGTCCGCGCGCCGGAGCGCGCGGGTGCCGCCGCGCGGCGATGGAGGAGCCCATGCGCCGTCCCGACAACCACTTCAAGCGCGCGCTGCACGCCGGGCGCCAGCAGCTCGGCCTGTGGTGCTCCATTCCGAGCCCCCTCACCGCCGAGGCCGTGGCCGCCTCCGGCTTCGACTGGCTGCTGATCGACGCCGAGCACGCGCCGAACGAGGTGCCGGACATTCTCTCCATGCTCCAGGCCACCACGCGCGGCACCGCCCATCCGGTGGTGCGGGTGCCGTGGAACGATCCCGTCGTCATCAAGCGCGTGCTGGACCTCGGCGCCGACACCATTCTCGTGCCCATGGTGCAGAACGCGGAGGAGGCGCGAGCGGCGGTGGCCGCCACCCGCTATCCGCCCAAGGGCATCCGCGGCTTCGCCGGCAACGTGCGGGCCACCGCCTTCGGCCGCATGGGCGACTACTTCTCCCGCCACGAGGAGGAGATGTGCGTGCTGGTGCAGGTGGAGACCATGGAGGCGCTGGAGCAGGTGGAGGAGATCGCCGCCGTGGAGGGGGTGGACGGGGTGTTCATCGGCCCCGGCGACCTTTCCGCCTCCATGGGGTTCCTGAACGACACCCGCAATCCCCGCGTGGTGGAGGCCATCGAGACCGGGATGCTGCGCATCCTCTCCGCCGGCAACCGGCCGGGCATCCTCGCCAACGATCCCGCTTTGGCGCGGCGCTACATGGCGGCAGGGGCGGCCTTCACCGCCGTGGGCATAGACGTGATGCTGCTGGTGCGCGCGGCCGACGAGCTGGCCCGCAAGTTCCGCGAATAGAAAGGCGAGTCGCCCGGCAGGGGCTGAGGGGCTTTAGCCCCTCAGCGCGCGGCGGATGACCTTGCCGGTGGTGGTGAGGGGCAGTTCGTCCGCGAACTCGATCTCGCGCGGATATTCATAGGCGGCGAGGCGCGTGCGCACGAAATCCTGGATGTCCGCCACCAGCGCCGCCGAGGGCGCATAGCCCGGCGCCAGCACCAGCACCGCCTTGACGATCTCAGTGCGCAGCGCGTCGGGCTTTCCCACCGCCGCCGCCAGCGCCACCGCCGGGTGGCGCAGCAGCGTGTCCTCGATCTCCGCCGGGCCGATGCGGTAGCCGGCGGAGGTGATGATGTCGTCGTCGCGGCCCAGGAAGTGGAAATAGCCGTCCTCGTCCCGCCGCGCGAGGTCGCCGGTGAGGAACCAGCCGTTGCGGTATTTCTCGGCCGTCGCCTCCGGGCGGTTCCAGTAGGAAAGGAACATCACCGGGTCGCCGGCGCGCACCGCGATCTGCCCCATCTCGCCGGCGGCCGCAGGCTGTCCGTCCTCGTCCAGCACGCACACGTCGTGGCCCGGAATGGCCTTGCCCGTCGCTCCCGCGCGGGAGACGCCCAGGGCCGCGTTGGAGCCGATGACGTAGTTGCACTCGGTCTGGCCGTAGAACTCGTTCACCTGCACGCCCAGCGCCTCCCGGCTCCAGGCGAAGGTCTCCGCGCCCAGCGCCTCGCCGGCCGAGCCCACGGTGCGCAAATCGAGCCCGAAGCGCGCGCGGGGGGAGGGCACGGACCGCATCATCTTGAGGGCGGTGGGGGGGATGAAGGCGTTGCGCACGCCGGCCGCCGCCATCAGGGCGAAGGCGGCCTCGGGGTCGAACCTGCCCCTGGGCTGTACCACCACGGGCACGCCGAGGGCGAGGGCCGGCAGCACCGTGTTGAGCAGCCCGCCGGCCCACGCCCAGTCGGAAGGGGTCCACATGCGGTCGCCCCGATGGGGCAGGAAATCATGGGTGAAGCGCACGCCGCTCACGTGCGGCAGCAGCACCCGGTGGCCGTGCAGCGCGCCCTTGGGCTGGCCGGTGGTGCCGGAGGTGTAGATCATCAGGGCCGGCGTGTCCGGCCCGGTGGCAAGGCCCGTGGGCCGGTCCGCGCCGCCCGCCACGAGGTCGGCGAAGGAGAGGGCGTCCGCGCGCGCCCCGTCCACGTTCACCACCAGGTCGAGCGCCTCCGGCCGCGTCGCCACCTTGGCGAGGCCGGCATCGTCGGTGACGAGGGCCCGCGCTCCGGAATCCGCGAGCCGGTAGGCGATCGCCTCCACCCCGAACGCGCCGGCCAGCGGCACCGCGATGGCGCCCAGCTTGTAGACCGCGAAATGGGTGGCGAGCACCTCCACCGACTGGGGCAGCAGGATGGCGACCCGGTCACCGGCCCGCACCCCGTGCGCCGCGAGGCCATGGGCGAGCCGGTTGGAGAGCGAGGAGAGTGCGCCGTAGGAGAAGGGCGCGAAGCCGCCGTCGGCGGGCAGGAGCAGCGCCGGCCGGCCGGGCGCCTGGGCGGCCCACTGGTCGCAGGCGTGGACGGCGATGTTGTAGGTCTCGGGCAGCGCCCAGCGGAAGGCGCGGATCAGCCCGTCATAGTCTTGAATGTCCGGCAGCATCCCGTGAAATCCGTGCCTCGCCCGTCGAAAACGGGCGGGACGCTAACGGGTCGGGGCCGCGGGGTCCAGATTGGTTTGCCGCGACGCAAAACAGCGTGGCCCAAGAGCGCTTTCCGCTCGCATTGGTTCACGGCGATCGCTCTGGATTTCTTGAAATCACGCATGTTCTTCACGCGAACCGGTATCCGTTTCGCGTGAAGAGGCTTCAGCGCTCGTCCGGCTGGGCGAGCACCAGGGCCCAGTAGACCTTGTATTTGGAATTGGGCGCATTGGCGGTGGCGATGCCCATGCGGGTCACGCCCGGCGTCAGCATGTTCTTGTTGTGGGGCGGGGAATCGCGCCAGCCGGAAAAGGCTTCCGCCAGCGTGTGGTAGCCGGCGCCCACGTTCTCCACCGCCTGCCGGGCCTTGTAGCCGGAAGCCTTCACGCGCTGCACGAACGAGCGTCCGCCCACCTCGTGGGAGAGGTTGTCGGCGCGCGCCATGGCGTTCGCCTGCTCCTGGGCGAGCTGGGTGAGGGTGGGATCGAGGGTGAGCGCGGAGAGGCCGCGCGCGGTGCGGTAGTCCGAGATCATGGAGACGGCGGCCTCCGCGTCCACGGGTTTCCCGGTCTTGGCGAGGTTTGTGTAGAAGGCGGGCTGCTCGTTCAGCGTCTCGGTGGTGCCGCAGCCGGCGAGCAGCAGGGCGAGAACGAGGCCGGCGCTTGCGCGTCGGGTGCCCCTGCGGGTGAGCTGCGGGGCGGGGAAAAGGGCGCGCATGGCGGCTCCTGGAGGCGATGCGGAAGCGGCGCCCCGCCGGGGGCGGGATGCCGGTACGGCTCCGGCACTTGTGCGCCGGGGCCGGTATAGGGGGCGTTAATCTCCCTGCGTGAGGCGGAGCCCTCAGGCGCCGTCCGGCAGCGGGCCGCCGGCGGGCGGGGGCGCCAGGTCCGCCGGCGCCTGGGAGAGCACGGCCCAGGGCTGCGCCGCCATGCCGATGCCCGCGGCGCGGAACCGCGAGAGGATCTGGAAATGCAGGTCACTCTTCACAGTCAGCGAATAGTCCACGTTCGCCACCACGCACCTCAGCTCGAACACCATGCCGCCCTCGATGAACTTGGTGAGGAACACCCGCGGCGGCGGTGACTTCATCACCTGCGGATGGGGGGAGGCGCAGCCCACCAGGATGTCGCGCACCTCCTCTGCGTCAGCGTCGTAGGAGACGTTGAGCGTGACGATGATGCGGCCGGTGGTGTTGGCGTGGGTCCAGTTCTTCACCATGCCGGTGATGAGATCGGAATTGGGCACGATCACCGAGGCGCGGTCGAAGGTCTCGATCTCGGTGGAGCGCACCGAGATGCGCCGCACGTAGCCCTCCTCGCCCTTCACCGCGATGGTGTCGCCCACCCGCACCGGCCGTTCCGCCAGCAGAATGAGGCCCGACACGAAGTTGGACACGATGGCCTGGAGGCCGAAGCCGATACCCACCGAGAGCGCGCCGGCCACCAGGGCGAGGTTCTCGAGGTTGAGCCCCAGCTCGCTCATCGAGACCATGATGGCGACGATGACGCCCACATAGCCGACGATGGTGGAGATGGACGATTGCAGCGAGGGCTCCAGCCCGGTGCGCGGCAGCAGCGCCGAGGTGATCCACCGCTGCAGCCCGCGCGCGATGCCGACGCCGACCAGCAGGTAGATCGCGGCGTAGAGCACACTCGACAGCGAGATGGTGATGTTGCCGATGCGCACCCCGAAGGTGAAGCGCTCCATCGTGTCCATCACGTCTGCGGAGGAGGCGCCCCAGCTGCCCACGATGAGGAAGGCGGCGACCACGAACAGCAGCACCTTGAGGAGGCCGGAGACGATGACCCCGATCAGCTCCAGGTTGGTGGGCTTCAGGCCGAGCGTCTTCGACAAATGGCGCGCGCGCGGCGTATCGGCGGCGAGCCCGGTGCCGAAGAAAGAATCGATGAGCCCATACAGCACGTAGAGGATGCCGAGGATCGCGCTGGCCACCACCACGCGGCTCGCCACGAAGGCGGCGAAGCTCACATAGCCGGTGACGAGTGCGCCGATGACCAGCGCCACCACCAGCCACACGAGGAAGCGCACCCAGTGCCGGCCCTCGAAGGTGTGGGACTGGCCCGCCTGGGCCTCGCTCCCCTTGCCCTGCTCATCGGCGGCGTCCTCGTCCTCCTCCGAGCTCGCGAGGTGGAGCAGGAAGCGGGCGATGAAGGCCGCGATGAGCAGCGCCATCACCGCGCTCGTGACCACTGTGAGGCCCAGCGGTACGAACAGCACCCGGTGCAGCGCATTGAGCACCGCCGCCACCACCAGCGTCCACACCGCCCACGAGAAGTAGCGGAAGGTGATCATCGCCGCGCGGTCGGAGATGGGCGGCATGCGCCGCCAGGGCTCGCCCGGCGCCAGCATGGCCCGCGCGGCGCCGGTGCCGATGGTCTTGATGATGACCGCGAGAGCGATGCCGTGCACCAGGTCGTCCGCGCGCGGCGGCACCAGATCGAAGGCCTTGATGAGGGTGACGCCCAGCACCGCCGCCACCGGCGCCACCGTGACTTCCAGCAGCAGCACCTTCAGAGCCTCGCGGGCGGAGCGCAGGCGGGTGAAGGTCTCGCCCTCCGGCGGCGGCGGGGTGCGCAGGCGCGCCCGCAGCCAGCGTCCGCCGGCCACCACCAGCGCCACCACCGCGAACACGCCGACGAGAATGCCGGTGAGCGCCAGCGGCTGGTGCCGGCGTGCGGCATAGGTGCCCCAGTCGGAGATGAGGAGCTGGGTGGAGTGCAGCTCCACGCCGGTGGCGGCGATGGCCGCCGTCCACAGGCTCGGGTCGAGGATCGAATCGGAGCGCTCGAAGAGCTGGCTGGTGAACAGGGCGCGGCGCCGGGCGCTGATGCGGTCGGTGGCCTGGGCGCTGCGGTCTGCCAGGATTCGCACCGGCGCCAGCACCGCTTCGAGGTCGGCCGTCACCTTCTGCAGGTGCTCGCGGTCGGTGGTCACCGCCGGGTCCTCGGCGGGCGCGCCCTCGCCCGGCTTGGCCGGGATGGACTTGAACCGTGCCCGCGCGTCGGCGAGCCGCGGGCCGATGTCGTCGGTGAGCTGCTGCAGGTCGCGGCGGATGGGGTCGAGCCGGGTGCGCAGGTCGTCGAGGTCGCTGGGGCGCAGGCCGTCCACCGAAAGGGCGGCCTCAAGCGCGTCGAGGGCGGCGCGGTTGGCCTCGATCTTCTCGCGGGCGGCGATCACGGCGGGGTCGGGCGGCAAGGCGGCGGGCTTGGGCGGCGGCGGCGCTGCGGGAGCCACGCTCTCGGCCGGCGGCGCTGCGGGTACGGAGGCGGCCGGCTTTCCCGCCGCTGCGTCCTTCGTCTCACCACCCTTGGCGGCGTCGGCGGCGGGCGCCTGCTCCGCGGCAATGGCGGGGACCGGCCGCACCACGGCATCGACGCCCGCGAGCGTGCCCGCCCACAGCGCGAGCGCGGCGATCAGCAGCTTCGACTTCGGCAAATGCATTCCTCACCTCCGAGCCGGCGTTCCTGTCCCGCGAACGCGGCAGAGTAAAGGCGGCCGCGCTGTGCCGTCGCGCCGTCTTGCACCTGCCGCTGGGGCATGTGGCGCGACGAAATTTCTGGCGTCACTGCCGCTGTTCCCGCTAATTCGGGACGCGCCGGGCCCGCCCCACGCCCGGCCCGTGAGAAGGTTCTCCTTGATGACCCCCACCGATCCCGTCAAGCCCGCCGCCGCGCTGCTCGACGCGCGCGACCCCGTGGCCCTCGCCGCCGCGCTCATCCGCTCGCCCTCGGTGACGCCGCAGGCGCAGGCGACGCTTGATCTCGTGGCCGATCTCCTGGCGGGCGCGGGATACCGGGTGGAGAAGCTCACCTTCGCCAGCGGCGGCGTGCCCATCGCCAATCTCTATGCCCGCATCGGCGAGGACGGGCCGAACCTGTGCTTCGCCGGCCATGTGGACGTGGTGCCCGTGGGCGACGCCGCCCGCTGGAGCCACGGCCCCTTCTCCGGCGAGATCGCGGGCGGCCGGCTGTTCGGCCGCGGGGCGGTGGACATGAAGGGCGCCGTGGCCGCCTTCATGGCGGCCGCGCTCGCGCACGGGCGGCCGCAGAAGGGTTCGCTCTCCTTCCTCATCACCGGTGACGAGGAGGGGCCCGCCCTCGACGGCACGGTGAAGGTGGTGGAGTGGCTGAAGGAGAAGGGCGAGCGGATCGACCATTGCGTGCTGGGCGAGCCCACCAACCCGGTGGCGCTGGGCGACGCGTTCAAGATCGGCCGGCGCGGCAGCCTTTCCGGCGTGGTGCGGGTGAAGGGCGTGCAGGGGCACGTGGCCTATCCCCACCTCGCGGACAATCCGGTGCCGCGGCTGGTGCGGCTCCTCTCCGCGCTGATCGCCGGGCCGCTCGACGCCGGCTCCGATTTCTTCCCGCCCTCGAACCTGGAAGTGGTCTCGGTGGATGTGGGCAACACCGCCTTCAACATGATCCCGGCGGAGGCCGACGCCCGCTTCAACGTGCGCTTCAACGACCACTTCTCCCTCGCCACGCTGAAGGCGGAGATCCGCCGTCGGCTGGATGAGGCCGGCGAGCCCCATGAGGTGCTGTTCCAGCCGGGCGCGAGCGAGAGCTTCATCACGGCCCCCGGCCCGTTCGTGGACATCGTGGCCGGGGCGGTGGAGGCGGTGACCGGCCGCCGGCCCGAGCCCTCCACCTCCGGCGGCACCTCGGACGCACGCTTCATCAAGGATCTGTGCCCGGTGGTGGAGTTTGGCCTGGTGGGCCAGACCATGCACAAGGTGGACGAGGCGACCTCGGTGCGTGACCTGGAAGACCTCACCGCCGTCTACGGCCACATCATCACGCGCTATTTCGCGCAGTTCGCCTGATTTTCCGGAGGTGCGACGCATGAGTTCCGCTGAAACCGCCTATCGCCTCGACGTGGACGGCCGCGACATCGCGGTACGCGCGATTCCCGGCACCGCGCCGGGCGTGTTCTGGCTCGGCGGCTTCAAGTCCGACATGACCGGCACCAAGGCGGAGCGGCTTGCCGCGCTCGCCACCGCGGGCGGCAATGCCTTCGTGCGGTTCGATTATTCCGGCCATGGCGCCTCCGGCGGCGCGTTCGAGGAGGGCACCATTTCCCGCTGGCTCGGGGAGGCGCTCGCGGTGTTCGACCGCGCGACCCAGGGCGAGCAGGTGGTGGTGGGGTCCTCCATGGGTGGCTGGCTGGCGCTGCTGCTGGCGCGGGTGCTGGCGGCGCGCGGCGAGAGCCGGCTGCGGGCGCTGGTGCTGGTCGCCCCGGCGCCGGACTTCACCGAAACCCTCATGTGGGCGCGCTTTCCGGCCGAGGTGCAGAGCGAGATCACCGTCAACGGGCGGTTCCTGAAGCCCACGCCCTACGGTGACGAGCCCTATGTCATCACCCGTGCGCTCATCGAGGACGGGCGCAGCCATCTGCTCCTGGGCGCTCCCTTCAAGGTGGGCTGCCCGGTGCGCATCCTGCAGGGGGCGCAGGACGAGGACGTGCCGTGGGAGCACGCCATGCGGCTCGTGACCTGCCTCGCGGAGGACGACGTGGTGTTCTCGCTGGTCAAGGACGGCGACCACCGCCTCTCCCGGCCCGAGGACCTGGAGCGGCTGGCGCAGGCGGTGTCGGAATTCCTGTGAGGCGCGGCGCCGGCTCCTTTGGGATGCCGGCGCGATGCCGGGGGCGCTCAGGCCTCGGCGGAGGCGGTCTCTTCGGCCGTGCGGGGCGTCCACGCGGACATGCGGCCGATGAGGTAGCGGTAGGGCGCCAGGAACAGCGCCACCATGGCCGCCTTCACCAGATAGTCCACCACCGCCCAATTGGCCCAGGGCAGGTCCGTGCCCGAGAAGGCGAGGGTGAAGAACACGGCGGTGTCGATGGCCGAGGAGATGCCGCCCGAAAGCGCCGGCGGCAGCCACCACGCCTTCTGGCGCAGGGCGTTGAACACCGTGGCGTCGAGCAATTGCGCGACGATGAAGGCGGTGCCGGAGGCGAGGGCGATGCGTGGCGTGGCGAGCAGGGCGGAAAGCGCCAGCGCGAGGCCGAAGCCCACGTAGATCACCTGCCGGGTCCGGGCGAGGCCGAGCCGCCGGTTGGTGAGGTCGTTCACCAGGAAGGTGAAGGGATAGGTGAAGGCGCCGTAGGTGAGGTAGTCCTGAAGGCCGAACGGCGTGAACGGGAACTGCACCAGGATGTTGGCCGCAAGAACCGCCGCGCACATGGCAAAAACCGCGAGCGCGAACGCCCGCGGTTCGGACCACCTTGAAACCGTGGAAGAGGGCATCAGGCGGCGGGGGCCGCTTCCGGAGCCTTCAGGGCCTTCACGATGAGGCGCTTCAGCTCGAGCGCGCGGGGAGACAGCTCCTCGTCGCTGGCCTTCTTGAGGAAGGCATCGAGCCCACCGCGATGATCCACGCTCTTGAGCGCGTTCGCGGAGATGCGCAGGCGAATGGACCGGTTGAGGGTCTCGCTCTGGAGCGTCACGTTGCACAGGTTCGGCAGGAACCGGCGCTTGGTCTTGCGGTTCGAATGGCTCACGAGGTGGCCGGTCAGCACCGCCTTACCGGTCAGATCACACCGCCGGGACATGGCAGAAGTCCTTCTTCGTCTTTCTTGGCGCGGGAAACGCCATCTGGGGCAGCCCGCCTTCTTCGAGAAGGCGCGCCCCGCGGCACTCACCCGCCGGATCGGGAAGCGGCTCCTATAAGGGGGAGGCGCTCCGCAGTCAAGGTCGGCCCCCGCAAACGACGGCACCGCGCCGCTTTCCGAGGACTTCCCGCCGGCGGGAAGGGGGAATCGCCCCGGTTGGGGGCGGGGCGGGCGACTCGCATGGCGCGCGCCGTCCGTCCGTGGCCGCCTCAGCGGCGGCCCTGGCCGAGGAAGGTCTCTCCGAACCAGCGCTCGAAGGTCATGGGCGGCTCGCCGCCGGCCTGCCCCTCGGGCTGGCCCTGGGGGCCGCCGTAGCCGGAGGGCGGGCCGGCCTGACCCACGATGGCGGGCGGGCGGTCGTCGGGCAGGTTCTCGGGGGCGAGGGTGCCGCCGGGCGCGCCGTAGCCGTAGCCGCCGAAGCCGGCGGTGCGGGTGCCGCCGGGCAGCTCCGCCACCGGCACGCCCTGGTGCGCCACCTTCATGTAGCGGCTCCAGATCTCCACCGGCAGGTTGGCGCCCGAGGCCTTCTTGGTGGGGGAGGAATCGTCGTTGCCGAGCCACACGGCGGTGACGAAGCGGGCCGTGTAGCCCACGAACCAGGCGTCGCGGTAATCCTGCGAGGTGCCGGTCTTGCCGGCGGCCTCCCAGCCGGGCAGGTCGGCGCGGCGGCCGGTGCCCATCACCAGTGTCTGGGTCAGCATCTGGTTCATCTCGGCGGCGTAGGCGGGGTCCATCACCCGGCCGGGGCCGGAGCCGGAGCGCTGGAACAGCGCCTTGCCGCCGGCGTCCGTCACCGTCTCGATGACATAGGGAATGACGCCGATGCCGCCGTTGGCGAACGGCACGTAGGCGCCCGCCAGCTCCAGCACCGATACCTCGGAGGTGCCGAGCGCGATGGAGGGGTTGGGATCGAGCGTGGAGGCGATGCCGAGCCGGTGGGCGGTGGCCACCACTGCCTTCGGCCCCACCTCCAGCGCCAGCCGCACCGAGACCGTGTTCAGCGAGAGCGCCAGCGCGGTGGTGAGGGAGACCGGCCCGCGATAGTCGTGGGTGGAGTTTTCCGGCTTCCAGCCCTTGAGCTGGAGCGGCGCGTCCTCGCGCACCGTGTCCGGGGTCAGGCCCGCCTCCAGCGCCGTGAGGTAGACGAACGGCTTGAAGGACGAGCCCGGCTGCCGCCGCGCGGTGACGGCGCGATTGTACTGGCTCTCCTCGTAGGAGCGCCCGCCCACCAGGGCCCGCACCGCGCCGTCGGTGTCGAGCGACACCACCGCCCCCTGGCTGACGCCGTATTTGCCGCCGGACTTGGCGAGGGTCTCCTCCAGCGCCTTCTCGGCCGCCTGCTGGAGGTTGAGCTCGATGGTGGTGCGCACGCTCACGTCGCCGGAGAGGGGGCCGACATACGAATCGAGCTGCTCCATCACCCAGTCGGCCACATAGCCCATGGAATCGGGGGTCTTGGCGCGGGCGAGCTGGGCCGGCTTGGCGATGGCGGCCTGGGCCATCTCGGGGGTGATCATCCCCTGCTGCTTCATGGCCGTGAGCACAAGCACGGCGCGCGCCTGGGCGCCCTTCAGGTTGCGCGTGGGGGCAAGGCGCGAGGGCGAGTTCACGAGGCCGGCGAGCATGGCGGCCTCCGAAAGGGTGACCTGCCGGGCCGATTTGCCGAAGTAGCGCTGGGCCGCGGCCTCCACCCCGTAGGCGCCGGCGCCGAAATAGACGCGGTTGAGGTAGAGGTCGAGGATCTGGTCCTTGGTGAACTTGGTCTCCAGCCACAGGGCCAGCACCAGCTCCTGGATCTTGCGGGAGGCGGTGCGCTCCTGGGTGAGGAACAGGTTCTTGGCGAGCTGCTGGGTCAGGGTCGAGCCGCCCTGCCGCAGGCGCCGCGAGGTGAGGTTGGTGACGAGCGCGCGGGCGAGGCCCTCGGGGTCGAGGCCGAAATGGGTGTAGAAGCGCTGGTCCTCGATGGCCACGAACGCCTTGGGCAGGTAGGGCGGCAGCTCCGAGATGGGAATGGCGACACCGCCCATGTCGCCGCGCACCGCCAGCGTCTTGCCGTCGGCGCTGAGGATGGTGACCGTGGGCGGGCGCTTGGGGATCATCAGCGTCTGCATGGGCGGCAGCTTCGACGCCTCGTAGGCGACGATGCCGATGAGGGCGATGACGCCCCACACCGCCAGCACCAGGCTCCATTTCACCAGGGTCCAGACGAGCGAGCGCCGCCGGCGCCGGGGGCGCGCCGCCTGCGGGGCCGGGGGCTCGGCCTTCGCCTTGCCGCGCTTCTTCTCGCGTGCGCCCAGCTCGGGATCTCCTCTTTCGCGGCGCGCCGAGGGTTCGGGCACCATGATCTCGGGCACGGCGCCGCGGGCCGAGGCCTTCGGGGCCGGCTTCTGCGGCACCGGCTCTGGCTCCACCTCCATGCCGTCCCGCGTGGCGGAAAGCCGGGGAGAGGCTTCGCGTTCGCCCGTCCTGGCGGCGCTCAGCGGCGGCACCCGGTCGAAGCGGTCCATCGGCGGCTCGGCGCGGGCCGCTCTCGCTTTCGGCGCCTTGGCTTTAGGCGCGCGGGGCGCGCCGAGCGGGCGGTCCTCGGGCGACAGGCGGATGTCGAGGCCCGCGTCCTGGCGATCCGCATCCGGTTCGCGCCGTGTTCCCTCGCCGTAACCTCGGGTCGCCATCGACTGTCCTGCCGCTCCGCCTCGTGCCTGCGATTCCCCCTTCCACCACTCAAATGGGGCGAAAACGGCAGTGAGGGCGGCGCTCTCCGCCGCTTTCCGCTCTGTGAATGGAAGAAGTCTGCGTGGTGGCCCTGAATGGAGGGTTAAGGGAGGGATGGCGCTGGACCGAGCTTCCTTAAGGTTCACTTAAGCTGGGCCGGGCATTTCCCCACCGGCACCTGTTGCCCGTGCCGACGCGCGGCCGCGGAGGCCACCATTGCCTGTTACCTCAACATTCTGACGACACTGCATTTTTCGAGATCGCGAAGGCCCATTTCGGCTCTGCCAAGATCGAAGAATAAGAACGTGGGAGGAAGACGTGGACTATCCGCTGATGGGTGGCTATGTGGCGACGTTCCTCGTCGCCATCGGCTATTTCGCCTACAATGACAGCGCGCGGCACGCTCCCGCGGCACCGCCCGTGCAGAGCGCATCCGCGCCGCGGGTCGCGACGGCCCTGGCCGTCCAGGCGGTCGCGCCGGCTCCTGCGGCGGACGCTCCCGCCGCCAAATCCCCCGCGTCCAAGGCTCCCGCCGCTGCGCCTGTCGTCGCGCAGGAATGGACCGTCCCCGATGTGGACGCGCTGCCCGACGACGCCTTCGGCCGCACAGTGCGCCGGGGCCGCGAGCTGACCCAGCGGACCTTCGCCCATCTCGGCCCCGAGGTGGAGGACCCGGCGATGCGGTTCGCCGGCAACAACCTCGCCTGCCAGAGCTGCCACCTGGAGGCCGGCACCAAGGAGTACGGCCTGCCGTTCGTGGGCGTCTTCGCCGATTTTCCGCAATATCGCGGGCGCGAGGGTCGGGTCGCCACGCTGGAGGACCGGGTCAACGGCTGCATGACGCGCAGCATGGACGGCAGGGAGCTGCCCTGGGATTCCGAGCCCATGGTGGCTTTCGTCACCTACATCAAGTTCCTCTCCTCCGACCGGCCGGTGGGCAAGCCCACGCCCGGCCGCGGCACGCCCAAGATGGCGGAGCTGACGCGCCCCGCGAGCCCCGAGAAGGGGAAGGTGGTGTTCGAGGAACACTGCGTCTCCTGCCACGGCCCGGAAGGCCTCGGCAAAAGGGTGGGCGCGGTGGGCGACCGCCAGGGCTACGAGTTCCCGCCCCTGCGCGGCACGGACACCTTCAATAACGGTGCCGGCATGGCGCGGCTCATCACCGCCGCGAGCTTCGTGCGCGCCAACATGCCGTTCGGAACGAGCCACGATTCGCCGGTCCTGACCGAGGAGGAGGCATGGGACGTGACCGCCTATGTGGAATCCCTCGACCGGCCGCAGCGGGCGGGCATCGAGGAGGATTACCCCAAGCGGACCGAGAAGCCCGTGGATGCCGCCTACGGCCCGTTCGCCGATGGCCTGCCGGCGGAGCAGCACAAGTATGGCCCGTTCCAGCCGATCCGTGACGAGATCAAGAAGCTGAAGGCCAAGCCCGCCGGCGGCGGCGCCAAGGATGCCGCCAAGGACACTACGAAAACCGTTCACTGACGGTGCCCGCGGTCCCGGCTCGTTGGCGGGCCGGGACCGCCGCGGTGCGCGGTGTTCCTGATCGCTTCCGTGCGTTTCTCCTCATGCCGTTACGGAATATCCGGCGGCGCGGGCGCGCCACCGCACGCGCCGCTCGCGGTGGCGCGCCGTTTGCGCTAAACATGACGGCTATTCTCGACTGTGGTTTCAGATCGCCGCGCATGTCCAACGTCCGTACTTCCAGAGCCAACCGCACCATCGGCGAACCGTTCGAGGGGCAGAAGCTGCGGGCCGCGGTCCGCGAGATCGCCAAGGCCCACCAGGGCCGGGACCTCGACCTGCGCAACGCGGTCGTGGGCTATCTCAAGGGCGCCATGCAGGAGGCCCGCGCCGAGGCGGAGCGCCTCCTGAGGGAGGACGGCTGCGGGCGCTGCTGCGCCATGCGCCTTTCCGCCTTCCAGGATGCCATGATCGCCAGCGCCTATGAGGTGGCGACCACCATCCTTTATCCCGCGGACAATCCCTCCCGCTCTGAGCGCATGGCCATTGCGGCGGTAGGCGGCTACGGGCGCGGCATGCTCGCGCCGGGCTCCGACACCGACATCCTGTTCGTGCTGCCCTACAAGCAGACCGCCTGGGGCGAGAGCGTGGCCGAGGCCATCCTTTATATATTGTGGGACCTGGGCCTGAAGGTGGGGCACGCCACCCGCTCGGTGGACGAGTGCCTGCGCCAGGCGCGGGCCGACTTCACCATCCGCACCTCCATCCTGGAGGCGCGCTTCCTGGCGGGGGACAAGGCCCTGTTCCACGACCTGGAGCAGCGCTTCGACAAGGAGGTGGTGGAGGGCACCGGGGCCGAGTTCGTGGCCGCCAAGATGGCCGAGCGCGAGGAGCGCCTGCGCCGCGCCGGCCAGTCGCGCTATCTGGTCGAGCCCAACGTGAAGGACAGCAAGGGCGGCCTTCGGGACCTGCACACCCTGTTCTGGATCGCGAAATATGTCTACCGCGTGCAGACCACCAGCCAGCTCGTGGCCAAGGAGGTCTTCACCCGCGAGGAGGCGCGCCTCTTCACCCGCTGCGAGGATTTCCTGTGGTCGGTGCGCTGCCACCTCCACTTCCTCACCGGCCGCGCGGAGGATCGCCTCTCCTTCGATGTCCAGCGCGAGATGGCCCAGCGCCTCGGCTACACGGAGCATCCCGGCCAGAAGGACGTGGAGCGCTTCATGAAGCATTACTTCCTGGTGGCGAAGGACGTGGGCGACCTCACCGCCATCCTTTCCGCCGCGCTGGAGGAACACCAGGCCAAGCCCGTGCCGGGCCTGCGCGGCATGGTGGAGCGCCTGCGCCCCGGCCACCGCCGCGCCGCGCTGAAGGACACGCCGGACTTCATCCTCGACCACGACCGCCTCAACGTGGCCGATGCGGACGCCTTCAAGCGCGATCCGGTCAACCTCATCCGCATCTTCCACGTGGCCGACAAGCGCAACCTCGCGCTCCATCCCGATGCCATGCGGCTGATGGCGCGCTCGCTCCCCCTCATCGACGGCAAGCTGCGTGACAATCCGGAGGCGAACCGCCTGTTCCTGGAGGTGCTCGCCTCGAGGAACGCGCCGGAAACCGTGCTGCGGCGCATGAACGAAGCCGGCGTGCTCGGCCGCTTCCTTCCCGAGTTCGGGAAGATCGTGGCCATGATGCAGTTCAACATGTACCACCACTACACGGTGGACGAGCACCTGCTGCGCTGCATCGGCATCCTCTCCGAGATCGAGCACAAGAACAATCCGGAGAACGGCCTCGCCAACGAGCTGATGGCCACGGTGAAGAATCGCAACCTCGTCTATGTGGCCATGCTGCTGCACGACATCGCCAAGGGCCGGCCGGAGGACCATTCCACCGCCGGCGCCCGCATTGCTCGTCGCCTGTGCCCGCGCCTCGGCATGACGCCGGTGGAGACCGAGACCGTGGCGTGGCTGGTGGAGCAACACCTCATCATGTCCACGGTGGCCCAGTCGCGCGATCTCTCGGATCGTAAGACCATCGAGAATTTCGCTTCCGTGGTGCAGAGCCTCGACCGGTTGAAGCTCTTGACCATCATCACCACCGCGGACATTCGCGCCGTGGGGCCGGGCACCTGGAACAGCTGGAAGGCCCAGCTGCTGCGCACGCTCTATTATGAAACCGAGCCGGTGCTCACCGGCGGCTTTTCCGAGGTGGACCGGGGCAAGCGCGTCACCGCGGCCCAGTCCCAGCTGCGCCACGCGCTGGCCGACTGGCCGCCGGAGAAGGTGGAGGCCTATCTCGCCCGCCACTACCCCTCCTACTGGCTGCGCATGGACCTGGAGGCCAAGCTGCGCCACGCCCGCTTCATCGACGCCACCGAGGCGGCGGGGGAGAGCATCGCCACCCAGATCACCATGGAGCCGGGCCGGGGTGTCACCACGCTGACCGTGCTGGCGCCGGACCATCCCAAGCTCCTGTCCATCATCGCCGGGGCGTGTGCGGCCGCAGGCGCCAACATCATGGACGCCCACATCTCCACCACCACCGACGGCCTCGCGCTCGACACCATCGCCATCCGTCGCGCCTTCGAGCGCGACGATGACGAGGAGCGCCGCGCGGGCCGCATCCGTGAGGCGGTAGAGCAGGCGCTGAAGGGTGAGGTGCGCCTGCCGGAGGTGATGGCGCGCAAGCTGCCCAAGGGCCGCCGCACCTTCTCGCTGGAGCCGGAGGTGATGGTGAACAACTCCTGGTCCAACCGCCACACGGTGGTGGAGGTCTCCGGCCTCGACCGGCCGGGCCTCCTGTTCGCGCTCACCAACACGCTGTCGCGGCTCAACCTCAACATCGCCTCGGCCCATGTCGCCACCTTCGGCGAGCGGGCGGTGGACGTGTTCTACGTGACCGACCTCATGGGCGCGAAGATCACCGGTGCGGCGCGCCAGTCGGCCATCCGGCGGGCGCTGGTGGCGGTGTTCGAGGGCGCGCAGGACGACGAGGACGCCCCGCGCCGCGCGGTGCGGGCCTGAGGCTGGCGCTGCCCGATCACGAAGCATGACGGCCATGCGCGTCCCCTCACAGGGCGCACGCGCTGGCCGGGATGCTCCATCGTATTGACATGGCGGGGGTTTTCGCTCTGCCCTCGACTGTTGGGATGCGCCAGGGCTGGCCGCTTCCGGCGCGGCGGCCTATTTTTGGTCTTGCTCCCGCGGCCTGAAAGGTGCGAGCAAGTTGCAGCTGGGCCGCCGGGCCCGCATTCCAGAGCAAGGCAATCGCGCGGCGCCCGTGGCGCCACGCTCGCCACGCGGCATCCGACCGAACATGAGCACCGATCACGACCTTCTCGACCTTCCGGGCGATCCGGCCTCCATCCGCGTGGTGGTGGCCATGTCGGGAGGGGTCGATTCGTCCGTAACGGCCGCGTTGCTCGCCCGCGCGGGCTATGACGTGGTGGGGGTGACCCTCCAGCTCTACGATCACGGGGAGGCGGCCCACCGCCGCGGCGCCTGCTGCGCCGGGCAGGACATCTACGACGCCAGCGAGGTGGCGCGCACCCTTGGCATCCCCCATTACGTGCTCGACTATGAGAGCCGCTTCCGCGAGGAGGTGATCGACCGCTTCGCGGCGAGCTACGCTTCCGGCGTCACGCCGATTCCGTGCGTGGACTGCAACCGCACGGTCAAGTTCCGCGACCTGCTGGCTACGGCCGAGGAACTGGGTGCACAGGCGCTCGCCACCGGCCATTACGTTTCGAGCCGTGCCCTGCCGGATGGGCGGCGCGGCCTGTTCCGCGCGGCCGAGGTGGCACGGGACCAGAGCTATTTCCTCTATGCCACCACCGCCGCGCAGCTCCAGCGCCTGCGCTTCCCCCTCGGCGACATGATGAAGGGCGACGTGCGCGCGCTGGCGGCACGGTTCGGACTGCCGGTAGCCGACAAGCCCGACAGCCAGGATATCTGCTTCGTGCCCGGCGGCAATTATGCGGAGGTGGTGGAGCGCCTGCGGCCGGAAGCGGCGGAGCCGGGCGACATCGTGCATCTCGACGGGCGCGTGCTTGGCCGCCATCGGGGCGTGATGCATTACACCATCGGCCAGCGCAAGGGCCTGGGCATCGCCAGCTCCGACCCACTCTATGTGGTGGGTATCGATGCCGTCCGCCGCGAGGTGCGGGTGGGCCCGCGCGAGGCGCTGATGGTGCGCGCCGTCTCCATGGCCGACGTGAACTGGCTGGGCGAGGGCGCGTTCGAGGAGGCCTGCGCGCGCGGTCTGGAGGTGCAGGTGAAGGTGCGCTCCACGCGCGCCCCCGCGCCGGGCCGGCTCGGCCTCTCGCCGGATGGCGCTCCGGCGGTTCATCTCGCCGTCGGCGAGGAAGGCGTTGCGCCGGGGCAGGCTTGCGTGCTCTACGATAGCGCCGGCGACGGTGCGCGCCTTCTTGGCGGCGGCACCATCGTCAAGGCGGAGCGCACCGCCCGCAGCATGGCGGAGGTGGCCTGAGGCGCCGCCCAAGAGGACAACCGGCCGCCCGGCGCCGCGAGGATGCGGGGGAGGCCCAGGGATGGATGGTCCGGGAAAGGCGTTCGCGGTCACCGCAGGGACGATGCTGGGAGAAGGCGAGGATGGCGGTTCAGTACGATCTTGAGGGCCAGAAGCGCGCCTATGCCAAATGGGCCCCCATCTATGACAAGGTCTATGTGAAGCTCCTGGCCGATGCGCAGCGCAAGGCGGCCACCACCGCCGCCGCCTGCGGCCCCCGCATCCTGGAAGTGGGCGTCGGCACCGGGCTGGTGCTGCCCTATTACCCGCCCAACGTGAGCGTCACCGGTATCGACCTCTCCTTCGACATGCTGCAGAAGGCGGTGGAGAAGAAGGTGGACCGCGGGCTCGATCAGGTGGGCCTGCTGGCCGCCATGGACGCCTGCAACCTCGGCTTCGCCGACGAGACCTTCGATGCCGTCACCGTGCCGTTCGTCATCACCCTGGTGCCGGACCCGGAAGGCGCGCTCGACGAGATGTACCGGGTGCTGAAGCCCGGCGGCGAGATCATCGTGGCCTCCAAGCTCGGCGCCGACGAGGGGCCGATGATGCACATCGAGCAGGCGCTGGCGCCGCTGGTGAAGAAGGTGGGCTGGAGCATCGCCTTCAAGGCCGGCCGCCTGCGCACCTGGGCCGCGCGCTACCCCGACATGGAGGTGGTGGAGGTCTCCCCGGTGTTCCCGGTGGGCTTCTTCAAGCTGGTGCGCATCAAGAAGAAGATGAAGGTGTAAGACTCGCCTCTCTTTCTTGACAGGGGGGAAGGCGGCCCCCTATAAGCCCGCCTCTAGCCGATGCGCTTTGCCGCGTCGGCGGATGTGGCAGCGTAGCTCAGTTGGTGAGAGCGCCGGATTCATAACCCGGAGGTCGGCGGTTCAAGTCCGCCCGCTGCTACCATCCCTCCACTTTCCGAATTCCTCCGCTTTTGATGCGGCCCGGCTTCGCGCTTTCCGCGCGCGGATGTCGCCTTCCTTATCCCTGCGGCGCCGAATCGCTCTATCAGGCTGGCTCCGCCATGTGGGATCATGGCGCGGGAATGGGAGAGGGGCCAATGGACTTCATCACCGCGGTCAAGACCTGCCTGTCGAAATACGCCGTGTTCCAGGGCCGGGCCTCGCGCAGCGAGTTCTGGTGGTTCGAGCTGTTCCTGCTGCTGGTGGCGCTGGCCGTGCCCTTTATCGTCGCGCTGCTGTTCGGCGGGGTGATGACTGAGCACATGTCGGCGGAAGCCATGGGCGAGACGGGCCATGGCTGGGGCATGATGTGGGGCGTGGGCGGCGCCGCTGGCGCCATTCCCCATCTTGTGAACCTGGCGCTGTTCCTGCCGGCGCTCGGGGTCACGGTGCGGCGGCTGCACGATGTGGGGCGCAGCGGCTGGTGGGTGCTGCTGATGGCGGTGCCGCTCATCGGCTTCCTGGTGCTGCTGTTCTGGTTCGTCCAGCCCTCCGAGCCGCGCGCCAACGCCCACGGCCCGCAGCCCCTGCCGGCGCTGCCCGCGGCCTGAGCGCCTCGCCTGAATGCGAAAGGGGCGGATGACGCCCGCCGTGCGTCTCCGCCCCTTTCATAAGGCCAAATGCCTGTTGCGCCTGATCCGCGGGCCTCGGGCGGAAGCCCGCGCGGCGCCCCCCGCGTGAAGCGCTCTGGATGTCGGCCAGAGACCGGGGGTGGTGTGCTGCCGGCTGCGGCGCTCAGGTCTCGTCGCGCGCGCGGATCCACTCCACGATGCCGGAGAAGTCCTTGCCCTCGTTTCCCTCCTCCGCGAACGCGGTGTAGAGGGCGGTGGCGGCTGCGCCCAGGGCGGTGGCCGCGCCGGCCTGGGTGGCCGCCTCCTGCGACAGCCGCAGGTCCTTCAGCATGAGGGCGGCGGCGAAGCCGGGCTGGTAGGCGCGGTTCGCCGGGCTCGTGGGCACCGGGCCGGGCACCGGGCAATAGGTGGTGAGCGACCAGCACTGGCCGGAGGAGGTGGAGGCGACCTCGTAGAGCGCCTCGTGGGAGAGGCCGAGCTTCTCGCCCAGCACGAACGCCTCCGAAACCGCGATCATGGAAATGCCGAGGATCATGTTGTTGCAGATCTTCGCCGCCTGCCCCGCGCCCGCGCCGCCGCAATGGACGATCTTCCGGCCCATGGCCTCCAGGTAGGGCCGCGCCTTGGCGAAGGCGCCGTCGGTGCCGCCCACCATGAAGGTGAGGGTGGCGGCTTCCGCCCCGCCGACGCCGCCGGACACAGGCGCATCCACGCTCTCGTGGCCCGCCGCCTTCGCCGCCTCGTGGAAGGTGCGGGCGGAGGCGACGTCGATGGTGGAGGAATCGATGAACAGCGTGCCGGGCCGTGCCGCGGCGAACAGGCCCTCGGTCCCGCCCGTGGCGCTCACCACATGCCGGCCGGAGGGCAGCATGGTGACCACCACATCGGCGCCCGCCACGGCCGCGCAGGCGCTTTCGGCCACGGCGACGCCGCGCGCCTTGCCGGCCTCCACCGCGGCCGGGGCGAGATCGAAGCCGGTGACCGCGTGCCCGGCCTTGATGAGGTTGCCGGCCATGGGCGCCCCCATGTTGCCGAGACCGATGAATGCGATGGTGGCCATGTGGTTCCTCCCTATGCCGCCGGTCCCGGTCTTCAGCCGGTGCTCGGCGGACTTCATTCAAGCGCCGCTCAGGCTTGCTCAGGGGCCCTGTCGGCGATGTCGTCGGGGCGCCGGGCGCGGCCGTCTGCGCGGCCTTGCGCTGGCCGCGGTCCTCAGCCGATCAGCGTGCGGGACACGATGAGGCGCATGATCTCGTTGGTGCCTTCGAGGATCTGGTGCACGCGCAGGTCGCGCACGATCTTCTCGATGCCGTAGTCGGCCAGGTAGCCGTAGCCGCCGTGGAGCTGGAGCGCCTCGTTGGCCACCTTGAAGCCGCTGTCGGTGGCGACGCGCTTGGCCATGGCGCACAGCTTGGTGGCATCGCCGGTCTTGGCGTCGAGGGCGGCAGCCGCCCGCCACAGGAAGGTGCGCGCCACCTCTAGCTCGGTGGCCATGTCGGCGAGGCGGAACTGCAGCGCCTGGAATGCGTCGAGCCGCTTTCCGAACGCCTTGCGCTCGCGCATGTAGGCCAGCGTCCGGTCGAGTGCCGCCTGGGCCCCGCCGAGGGAGCAGGCGCCGATGTTCAGCCGTCCGCCATCGAGCCCCGCCATGGCGATCGCGAAGCCCTCGCCCTCCGCGCCCAGCCGGTTTTCCACGGGCACGCGGACGCCCTCCAACATGACGGCGCGGGTGGGCTGCACGTTCCAGCCCATCTTCCGCTCGTTGGCGCCGAAGGAAAGGCCGGGGGTGCCGGCGGGGATGACCAGGGTGGAGATGCCCTTGGGGCCTTCGCCGCCGGTGCGCACCATCACCACGTAGATGTCCGATGCGCCGGCGCCCGAGATGAACTGCTTCTGGCCGTCCACGATATAGTGGTCGCCCGCGCGCACCGCCCGCGTCTTCAGCGCGGCGGCGTCGGAGCCCGCGCCCGGCTCGGTGAGGCAATAGGAGGCGAGGTGCTCCATGGCGGCGAGCTTCGGCACGAAGCGCCCGCGCTGGGCGTCGTCGCCGAAGCGGTCGATCATCCAGGTCGCCATGTTGTGGATGGAGAGATAGGCCGCCGTGCCCGGGCAGCCGGTGGCGAGCTGCTCGAAGATCAGCGCCGCATCGAGCCGGGAAAGGCCGGAGCCGCCCACGTCCTCGCGCACATAGATGCCGCCCATGCCCAGCGCCGCTGCTGCGCGCAGGGTCTCGACCGGGAAGTGCTTCTTCTCGTCCCACGCCACGGCATTGGGGGCGATCTCCGCGTCGGCGAAGTCGCGGGCCATGTCGCGGATGGCGATCTGGTCTTCGGAGAGGGTGAACATGTCGCTCGCGCCACGGAAATCATGGGCGACGGGGTGGGCGCCCCGTCGGGTGGTCCGGCATCGCCGGCGGGCCTGAACCGGGCGCCCCCGCCTCGCGCGGGCGCCCGGCCGCAGGCTCAGCCCATGGTGGGGATGACGAAGTCGGCGCCGTCCTTGATGCCCGAGGGCCAGCGGGAGGTGACCGTCTTGGTCTTGGTATAGAAGCGGATCGAATCCGGCCCGTGCTGGTTGAGATCGCCGAAGCCCGAGCGCTTCCAGCCGCCGAAGGTGTGGTAGGCGAGCGGCACCGGGATCGGCACGTTGATGCCCACCATGCCCACGTTCACCTTGGAGGCGAAGTCGCGCGCCGCGTCTCCGTCGCGGGTGTAGATGGCGACGCCGTTGCCGTATTCGTGCTCGGTGGGCAGGCGCAGGGCTTCCTTGTAGTCGGGCGCGCGCACCACGGTGAGGACGGGGCCGAAGATCTCTTCCTTGTAGATGCGCATGTCCGGCGTCACGCGGTCGAACAGGCAGCCGCCCATGTAGAAGCCGTTCTCATAGCCCTGGAGCTTGAAGTCGCGCCCGTCCACCAGGAGCTTGGCGCCTTCCTGGACGCCGGCGTCCACATAGCCCTTCACCCGTGCCACCGCCTCGCGGGTGACGAGGGGGCCGAAATCGGCGGTGGGGTCGGTGGAAGGGCCGATCTTCAGGCTCTCGACGCGCGGCACCAGCTTCTCGATGAGGCGGTCCGCTGTGGCCTCGCCCACCGGCACCGCCACCGAGATGGCCATGCAGCGCTCGCCAGCCGAGCCGTAGCCGGCGCCGATGAGCGCGTCTGCCGCCTGGTCGAGGTCGGCGTCGGGCATGATGATCATGTGGTTCTTGGCGCCGCCGAAGCCCTGCACGCGCTTGCCGTTGGCCGCGCCGCGCGCATAGATGTACTGCGCGATGGAGGACGAGCCCACGAAACCGATGGCGTGGATGTCCGGGTCGTCGAGGATGGCGTCCACCGCTTCCTTGTCGCCGTTCACCACGTTGAGGACGCCGGCCGGCAGGCCCGCCTCGATCATCAGCTCGGCGAGGTGCATGGGCACGCCGGGGTCGCGCTCCGACGGCTTCAGGATGAAGGCATTGCCGCAGGCGATGGCCGGGCCGAACTTCCACATGGGGATCATGGCCGGGAAGTTGAATGGCGTGATGCCCGCGACCACGCCCAGCGGCTGGCGCATGGAATAAAGGTCGATGCCGGGGCCGGCGCCGTCGGTGTACTCGCCCTTCATGAGGTGCGGGATGCCGCACGAGAACTCGATCACCTCCAGGCCGCGCTGGATGTCGCCCTTGGCATCGGGAATGGTCTTGCCATGCTCGCGGGCGAGCAGCTCGGCGAGCGCGTCATAGTCGCGCTGCACCAGCTCCAGGAACTTCATCATCACGCGGGCGCGGCGCTGCGGATTGGTGGCGGCCCAGGCGGGCTGGGCCGCCTTGGCGTTTTCCACCGCCGCGCGCATCTCCGCCGTGCTGGCGAGGGCGACGGTGGCGATCACCTCGCCCGTCATGGGCTGGAACACGTCGGCCTTGCGGCCCGAAGTGCCCGGCACGTGCTTGCCGCCGATGAAATGGCCGATGTCGCGCATGGTGCGTGTCCTTCCCGGTGAATGCGTTTCCAAGAGTGTTGTGGCCGCTGGCGCGACCTTTGTTGGCCGGCACAATGCCCTATCCTTTTGTGCACATAAAGGGCAATCTCCGCACGCTCAATGTGCGAAAATAAACAGAAGGAAGGGGCGCGTGGCGGATTTCGACTGGTCGGACCTGCGCTTCTTCCTCGCGGTGGCGCGCGCCGGGCGGCTCACGGCGGCGGCGGCCCGGCTCGCGGTGGAGCATTCCACGGTCAGCCGGCGGCTCGGCGCGCTGGAGGCGCGGCTCGGTGCCAAGCTGTTCGATCGCCGACCCCACGGTTATGCCCTCACCGCCGCTGGCGAGCGGCTGATGGCGGCGGCCGAGGGCATGGAAAGCCTGGCGCTCGCCGCCCAGGGGGCGATCGCGGGGGCCGATCTCGGCGTCGCCGGCACGGTGCGCATCGGCGCCCCCGACGGTTTCGGCACCTTCTTCCTGGCGCCGCGAATCGCGACCCTGGCCGAAACCCATCCGGATCTCGATATCCAGCTCCTGGCCATGCCGCGGGTGTTCTCGCTCTCGAAGCGCGAGGCGGACCTTGCCATCTCCCTGAGCCGGCCGAAGGAGGGGCGCCTGCACGCCCGCAAGCTCACGGACTACCGCCTGCGCCTCTACGCCTCGCGCGGGTATCTCAACCGGCACGGGCCCATCGAAAGCCGGGCGGCGCTCAATCGCCATGCCTTCGTCGGCTATGTGGACGACCTCATCTACACGCCGGAGCTGGACTATGTGCCCCTGGTGGCGAAGGACCTGCGGGTGCGCCTGAAGAGCTCCAGCCTGGTGGCGCAGCTCACCGCCACCCGCGGCGGAGCCGGGGTGTGCGTGCTGCCCTGCTTCATGGGCGATCTGTTCGCGGGGGAGGCGAGCGACGCCCTGGTGCCGGTGCTGCCGGAGGAGGTGGGCATCACCCGCACCTTCTGGCTCATCAGCCACACCGACATGCGCGATCTCGCCCGCATCCGGGTGGCGGCGGATTTCATCGCCGCCGAGGTGCACAAGGCGCGCGGCGTGTTTCTCGCGGCCTGAGGGGCGGCGGCGGGACAGAATAGGCAGGTGACAGGTCTTTCAATGCCGGTGCGCCTCCGTCGAGACATCGGTGTATTCAGTCCACGCTGGCATCAAAATCCGCTTCGCCTCCCGATGTCGCATGAATATGCTGCCCTGCGGGGGGACTGGGCCACATCGCCCATGCCCGTAGGTCACGGAGGAACGCCTCGGAACCGCAGGTGCCCGGCTCGTCGAGCCGTTCCAGACGTTCGTGTCGCGTAGCTTTCCAAATCTGGGAAACAACACCATGTTCGGGCAGAAGTCGAAGAGCGATGAGCTGATTTCCGTTCTTGGAAATTATTGCGGTGTCGGCCTGTGGGATGCGGTCCTCGTCAATGAAGACGCCATGCATCCGCAGAGCAAGTGGACCTGGACCAACGAGTTTCGCCGTCTTCTGGGCTATAGCGGCGATTACGATTTCCCAAATGTCGTCCAGTCATGGTCGGATAAGCTTCATCCCGAAGATGCCGGGCCGACCTTCGCCGCATTCGGGGGCGCGCTGAAGAAGAAGGATGGCAAGTCCATCTACAACGTTATTTACCGCCTGAAGATGAAGGATGGCTCTTACCGCTGGTTCCGCGCCACGGGCGGCGTAGTTCACGATGCGAGCGGCAAGGCTGTCCGCGCCTGCGGCTCGCTGGTGGACATCCACGACAACGTCCTCGCCGAGCAGGCGGCGAACAAGCGGGTGGAGATGGTGGAGGCGCTGACGGCGCGCTTCGATACCGAGGCGTCCTCGCTCATCGGCACCTTCCAGTCCACCGCGCAGTCCCTGCAGGCGGCAGCCAGGCAGCTCGCGGGCGCCGCGAAGAAGACCTCCGACGAATCGGTCGTGGTTGTCTCGACCGTGGAGGAAGCCGCCGCCAACCTCTCCACCGTGGCCTCCTCCTCCGAGGAGCTGGGGGCCTCGGTGGACGAGATCGCCCGCCAGATCGACCTTTCGGCCGAGATGTCCAAGGGCTCGGTGAGCGAGGCGCGCACCACCTCCGCGATCATGAGCGAGCTGAGCGCGGTGGCGGCCGATATCGGCAACGTGGTGGACCTCATTTCCGGTCTCGCGGGGCAGACCAACCTGCTGGCGCTCAACGCCACCATCGAGGCCGCCCGCGCCGGCGACAGCGGCAAGGGCTTCGCCGTGGTGGCGAGCGAGGTGAAGCAGCTCGCCTCCCAGACCGCCTCCGCCACCTCCGAGATTTCCAACAAGGTGGCCGCCATCCAGAACGCCACCACGCGCGCCGCCACGGCCATCGAAGGCATCATGCGGACCATCGGCTCGGTGAACGATGCCATCACGTCCATCGCCTCCGCAGTGGAGGAGCAGGGCAGCGCCACCCGCGAGATCGTGCGCTCCATCAGCCAGGTGTCGGACGGCACCCATATGGTGACGGAGAACATCTCCAATGTCTCGCAGGCCGCCGGGGAGACCGAGCAGGTGGCGCAGAGCCTCCTCTCTTCCTCCACCACCATCGGCACGGAGGCCACCACGCTGCAGGAAAAGATGCGGCGCTTCATCTCCGATCTGAAGGCGGCATAGCCCCGTGACGGCGGCGCGCCTTGCGTCGGCGCGCCGCCTCTAGGATAAGGCGCCATGAGCCAAGATCCGAGCCAAAGCCCGTCCGGCGCCGTGCCCGCCGCCCCCGAGAGCGATCCCTTCCTCGATGCCGGCCGGCTGATGTTCGCGGCCGACTGGCAATTCATCGCCGCCGCTCCCACCACCGATGTGCTGCCCCCCATGCAGGGGCTGGAAGTGGCGCTGGCCGGGCGCTCCAATGTCGGCAAGTCCTCGCTGGTGAATGCGCTCACCGGCCGCAAGGCGCTGGCGCGGACCTCCGTCACGCCCGGGCGCACGCAGGAACTCATCTTCTTCCGCGCCCAGCCGGAGCTGATGCTGGTGGATATGCCCGGCTACGGCTTCGCCAAGGCGCCCAAGGAAAAGGTGGACGCCTGGACGCGCACCATCCGCGCCTATCTGCGCGGGCGGGTGAACCTCGGGCGCGTATTCGTGCTCATCGATTCCCGCCACGGCATCAAGCCGGTGGACGAGGAAATCCTGGATCTGCTGGACAAGGCGGCCGTCTCCTACGCCATCGTGCTCACCAAGGTGGACCAGGTGAAGCCCTCTGCCCTTCCCGATGTGGTGGCTGCCGTGCAGGAGAAGATCCGCAGGCGCCCTGCGGCCTACCCGGAAGTGTTCCCCACGTCGAGCGAGACGGGTGCCGGCTTTCCGGAGCTGCGCGCGGCTATCGCCCGGCTGGTGGCCGAGCGCAGCTGAGGCGCGCGGGGCGGTTGCCGCCAGGGGTGGTTGAAGCCCTGGAGTGCAGAGCTTGGCCCATGGGCAGTCGCCTGGCCTCGGGCCGGGGAAAGGCGGCCGGCGCGCCTCGAGTGCAGAGGGCGTTGCCTTGATGCCAAAGGCTGGCTGGCGGTGATCACGCTCCCCGCCAATTTCATATACAGGCAAAACCTGTTCGATGGCGGGCCGGAGCCGTGGGCATGAGGCAACTCCCGCATCGGCGGGGGCGGGGCCATATGAGGGGGACATGATGCGCATCCTCTCCCTCCTCGTCCTGCTCGCCGCCCTCGCCGGGGCGGCGCCGTGGCTCGTGCCGGTGGCGAAGGAGAGCGCGCGCCTCGTGGCCGCGCGGGATGATCCCGCCGCGCTCGCGGACCTCGGCCTTCGCGACTTCTCCGTCGCCGACGCCGCTGCCGCCATCGAGGCCGCCCTGAGCGCGGACGATGTGGCGCTCACCGCCTCCTATGTGGCACTCGCCGACGCACGCGGCCTCGCGCTGGCGCCGGAGCTGCGCGCGCGTGTTGCCGCAGCCGATGCGCCTTCGGCCCAGGCCCTGCGCACCGCGCGCGATTTCGGCGCCGGCTTCGTCAGCGGCCAGCCGGAGGGCATGGCCGGGCTCGCCGGCGCGCTGGCGGGCGATCTCATGGTGTGGGGTGACATCCGCGACGCTTCCCGCGAGGGCTGGAAGCTGGCGCGCGGGGAGGATGCGGATGAAGTGATCCTCGGCCTCTCGGCCGTGGGCCTCGCGCTCACCGCCGGCACCTATGCCACCGGCGGGGCGGGCCTGCCGGTGCGGGCCGGCATCACTTTGGTGAAGGTGGCGGGGCGCACGGGCCGGCTTTCCGCGGCGCTCGCGCGCAGCCTCGGCCGGGCGGTGCGCGAGAGCGTCGATCTGCCCGCCCTGCGCCGGCTCGCGGCCCATCCGGGCGCGGTGGATGCGGCGGCGCTGAAGGGCGTGGTGCGGGCGGACCACCTCGCGGGCCTCGTCCGCATGCTGGACGACGTGGCGGTGGTCGAGGCCAAGGCCGGCGCCCGCGCCGCCCTGGAGGGGCTGAAGGTGGCCGAAGGCGGGCGCGACCTCGCGCGCGTGGCCCGTCTCGCGGAGGCCAAGGGCGGGCAGACCCTCGCCATATTGAAGACCCTGGGCCGGGGCGCCATCGTCGTCGGCGGGGCGCTGCTGAAGCTGGTGTGGTGGGCGCTGGCGCTCGCGGCCTATGCCTGGCTGGTGGTGTCGTCCGCCAACGCCTTCTGCGTCGCCTGCGCCCGCCGGCTGTGGCGCCGGCCGGGCCGGGGAGGGCGCACATCAGCGGTGGCCGGCTCCTCGCCGCTCCGGTTGCCGTGATGCCGCGCCCGCGTCATGGGGGCGGCGGGGACGAGGCGCGGCACTGGAGCGTTTCGTCGTTTCGCGGAAACGCCGGAACACTCCAGGTTTTGATGTCACGCATTTTCTTCACGCGGATCGGTGCGCACTTCGCTCGAAAATGCTCTAGGGTCGCGCCCGTTTTTCCCGCACCGCTGCGCATCGCGCGGGAGCCCCAGGGACCCCCAATGCCCCATTTCGATTCCGCCGGCATCGACATCGCCTATCTCGACGAGGGGGCGGGCGATCCCGTGCTCCTCATCCACGGCTTCGCCTCCAACAAGGAGATCAACTGGGTCGGCCCCTCCTGGCTGAAGACCCTCACCGAGGCCGGCTACCGGGTGATCGCGTTCGATCATCGCGGCCACGGCGCCTCCGGCAAGGTCTACGACCCCGCGCTCTACCACACCGCCCGCATGGCGGAGGACGCGCGGCGCCTGCTCTCCCATCTCGGCATCGAGCGGGCCGATGTCATCGGCTATTCGATGGGCGCGCGGGTGGGGGCCTTCAGCGCCCTCCTGTTCCCGGAGATGGTGCGCTCGCTGGTGCTGGGCGGGCTCGGCATCCACCTGGTGGACGGGGTCGGCCTGCCCCAGTCCATCGCCGACGCCATGGAGGCGCCGAGCCTCGATGCGGTCGAGGACCCCATGGGCCGCATGTTCCGCGCCTTCGCCGATGCCAACAGGCAGGACCTCAAGGCGCTCGCCGCCTGCATCCGCGGCTCGCGGCAGGTGCTGTCGCGCGAGGAGGTGGCCCGTATCTTCCAGCCGGTGCTGGTGGCGGTGGGCACCCGCGACACCGTGGCCGGCGACGCGCGCGCCCTTGTGGAACTGCTGCCCGACGGCGAGGTGCTCGACATCCCCAACCGCGACCACAACCCGGCGGTGGGCGACAAGGTGTTCAAGCAGGGCGTTCTCGATTTCCTGAAGCGGCGGCCCTGAACGGCGCCCTGCGCGTGCGCCGCCGCATGTGCTAAGAAGGGGACCAAGGTTCCCAACGTCTTCAAGGAGGCACGCATGGGACAGACTCCGGTGCCGGTTCTGCCCGCAGGGGTGATGCAGGCCGACGCGCCCGCGATCCGGCTCACCAAGGCCCCGGTGGACCGCTGGCACGACGTGGTGGACCCGGTGTGGGCGCGGGTACGCAACGAGGCCGAGGAGGCCGTGGCCCGCGAGCCGCTGATGGCCGCCTTCCTCACCGGCGCCGTGCTCGGCCAGCCGAGCCTGGAGGCCGCGGTGGGCCAGCGCATCGCCCAGCGGCTCGACCATCCGGACATGCCGGCGGTCGTCATCCAGGCCGCCTATCTTGAGGCCACCACCGACGACAAGTTCATCTCCCAGGCCCTGCGAGCCGATATCCTGGCCGTGGTGGACCGCGACCCGGCGGCCACCCGTGCCCTGGAGCCGCTGCTCTATTTCAAGGGCTTCCACGCCATCCAGGCCCACCGCCTCGCCCACTGGCTGTGGCAGCGCGGGCAGTATGACTTCGCGCTCTACCTGCAGAGCCGCGTGTCGAGCGTGTTCACGGTGGATATCCACCCGCAGGTGCCCATGGGCCGGGGGATTTTCCTCGACCACGCCACCGGCGTCGTGATCGGCATGACGGCGGTGATCGAGGACGACGTCTCCATCCTGCAGGGCGTCACCCTGGGCGGCACCGGCAAGGAGACCGGGGACCGGCACCCCAAGATCCGCCGGGGCGTGCTCATCGGCGCCGGAGCGAAGGTGCTGGGCAATATCGAGGTGGGCCGCTGCGCCCGCGTCGCCGCCGGCTCCGTGGTGCTGAAGCCGGTGCCGCGCAACACCACGGTGGCGGGCATCCCGGCCAAGGTGGTAGGCGAGGCGGGCTGCGCCGAGCCCTCACGCTCCATGGACCAGGTGTTCGAGGACATCGCCATCTTCGCCGGTGCCGATATCTGACGAGAGCGCGCAGCGGTGGTCGGCCACCGCTGCGATATCTGGGATTTGCGTGCGATGATGCCTTGAATGCGCCCCTCTCGGCGGCCATAACGCGGCCTCGCGGACCTCAGGAGGCCTCATTGGAAAAGAAAGATTTCGAAAGCATTCAGCGGTACATGCGCAACCTGTTCGGCAACCCGCAGATCAAGGTGATGGGCCGCCCGAAGAAGAAGGATTCGGCCGAGGTCTACATCGGCGACGAATTCATCGGCGTGTTGTTCGAGGACAAGGAAGACGGCGAGCTTTCCTACAACTTCCAGATGGCCATCCTCGACACCGACCTCGAGGACTGAGCCCTTCCTCCCCCCTTCCCGGTACCGGCCGGCGCGCGGCACCGCGCCCCGGTGACACGCAGTCCTCATGTTGCTGAGGTAGGTCCTCCAGGGCGTACCGGATGAGGGAGGGGCAGATGGACGGGCCGGACAAGGCGCGCGGGAGTTCGTATGAGCAGGATTCCGCTGCGCCTCCGGCGCACGGGGTGGAGGCTGGTGCCTCCGGCCATGCACCGGGCGATCGCGCCCCACTCCATCCTGCGTCCGCCGGCGCTCTGCACGACCACGGGGGCCATGCTCATGACGGCGATGGCCATGACGGCGCAGGCGGCCACGCGGGGCACGAGGCCCATGGCCATTCCCATGATGGCCATTCCCATGGCGGCCACGCCGGGCATGTCCACGCCATGCCGCAATCACTGCGGGCTTTCGCCATCGGCGCCGGGCTGAACTTCGCCTTCGTGATCGTGGAAGTGCTGCTGGGCCTGTGGGCGGGCTCGCTCGCCCTGGTGGCCGATGCCGGCCACAACCTTTCCGATGTGCTCGGCCTGCTGCTCGCCTGGGGCGCCGCCTGGCTCTCGCGTCGCGCGCCTACGGCCCGGCGCACCTTCGGCTACGGCCGCTCCTCCATCCTCGCCGCCCTCGCCAACGCCATCCTGCTGCTGGTGGGCACCGGCGCCATCATCATCGAAGCCCTCTCGCGCCTGGACGACCCGGAGCCGGTGAAGACCGGCGTCGTCATGATCACGGCGCTGGTGGGCGTCGGGGTCAATCTCGGCACGGCCATGCTGTTCATGTCGGGGCGCAGGAGCGACCTCAACGTGCACGGCGCCTTCCTTCATATGGCGGCGGATGCGGCGGTGTCGCTCGGTGTGGTGGCGGCGGCGGCACTCATCGCGCTCACCGGCTGGCTGTGGCTCGATTCTGCGGTGTCGCTGGTGATCGCGGTGGTCATCGTGGTGTCGACCTGGGGCCTCGCGCGCGACAGCGTGAACCTTGCCCTCGACACCGTTCCCGCCCACATTGATCGCGATGCGGTGGAAGCCTATCTCGCCGGCCTGCCCGGGGTGAGCGAGGTGCACGACCTGCACATCTGGGGTCTTTCCACCACCGAGGCGGCGCTTTCGGCCCATCTGGTGCGCCCCGGTGCGAGCCTGGACGATGCCTTCCTGCAAGATGCCATGAGTGGCCTGAAGGCGCGCTTCGGCATTTCCCATCCCGTGCTGCAGGTGGAGGAGGGGCGGATGGCCTGCGCCCTCGCTCCGGCGGACGTGGTCTGAGCCGACAGCCAAGCCAGCGGCTCCGGTCTTCGACCGCGCCACGTGGGTTCATCCAAGCCCCGCTTGGGCTTGACCCATGCTCCATGGGCCGCGCCCCGGGAGCCCTGGTGTCAGGCGGCCTTCACGGGCGGCAGGCCGTCCAGGGCCTCCCTGGCGACGGGCGAGAGCCCCTCGCCGCCGGTGGCCACGTGCTCGGCGATTTTGGCGCGCATGCGCGGGTCCCAGAATTTGCGGATGTGGGTGCGCGTTGCCTCCACGGCGGCGTCGTGCGGCTGCTGGGCGAAGGCGGTGGCGATCTGGTTCGCCATGTAGACGAGCTTTTCCGAAGTACTATGCGACATGGGTGTGCCGTTCGTCAGCGCTGGCGAGCGCGATGCGCTCGGGGTGGGTGAAGATCTCGAATCCGTCCGCGCGCACCACGGCGCACAGGGTGATGCCCGCCGCCTCCGCGGTGCGGATGGCGAGCGAGGTGGGGGCAGACACCGCGGCAATGACGCCGGTGCCGAGCACGGACGCCTTCTGCACCATCTCGATGGAGACGCGGCTGGTGAGCAGCAGCAGCCCGCGGGATGTGTCGAGCCCGCGCAGGGTGACAAGGCCCACGAGCTTGTCGAGGGCGTTGTGCCGGCCCACGTCCTCCGCCAGGGCCAGGATGCCCGCGCCCGGCTCCGCATAGGCGGCGGCATGGACCGCGCGGGTCTCGTGGTTGAGCGCCTGCAGGGGGCCGAGCGCCGCCATGGCCGCCAGGATCTCCGCCGGCGCAAGGCGCAGCTCGCAGGTGACGCGCGCGGCCGGCTTCACGGCCTCGGCGAGGCTCTCCACCCCGCACAGGCCGCAGCCGGTGGGCCCCGCCAGGGCCCGGCGGCGCGCGGAGAGGGTGCGCATCTTCTCCTCGGCGATCCAGATGCGCGCCTCGATGCCCTCTTCCACCACGATCTCCTCGATGGAGAGGATGTCGGCGGGGGCGGCCACGATGCCCTCCGTGAGGGCGAAGCCGAGGGCGAAGGCCGGGATGTCGGCGGGGGTCGCCATCATCACGGCATGGGTGGTGCCGTTGAAGGTGAGGGCGACGGGCGTCTCCTCCGGCACCGCGCGGGTGCCGCCGCCGGCCACGCCCTCGCGCACCTGCACGCGTGCCACGCGCCGGGAAGGCGGCGGCGGGGGCAGGTCCTGCGGCGTGGCGCAGGAGAGGGGCGTTTCCGGGGTGTCGGTCATGGCGGCGCCTGGCTCGATCCTCACGCATTGCGGGTGCCGGCACCTCGCTCCCCAGGGAGAGGAGAGCGCGGCGCTTCACGCAGGGCCAGCGCCGATCCGGGATGCCGCCCCACCCGCGCGAGGGACGCGGGCGGGAAGGATGCGCCCCGTTCGGGCGGCCGGGCCTTACTCCGCCGCTTCGGCGGCGACGCGGCGGCTCTTCTTGCTCAGGTCCTCATATTCCTCCTGCCACGGCGTGGGGCCGTTGGAAGGCGAGACCTGCACCGCCGTCACCTTGTATTCCGGGCAGTTGGTGGCCCAGTCGGAATAGTCGGTGGTGACCACGTTGGCCTGGGTCACCGGGTGGTGGAAGGTGGTGTAGACCACGCCCGGCGCCACCCGTTCCGAAATCACCGCCTTCAGCGAGGTGGCGCCGGAGCGGCTTTCCAGCTTCACATGGTCGCCTTCGCGGATGCCGCGGTTCTCGGCGTCGAAGGGGTGAATCTCCAGCACGTCTTCCGGGTGCCAGGCCACGTTCGCGGTGCGCCGGGTCTGGGCGCCCACATTATACTGGCTGAGGATGCGCCCGGTGGTGAGCAGCAGCGGGAAGCGTGGGCCGGTCTTCTCGTCGGTGGGCACGTATTCGGTGAGCATGAACTTGCCCTTGCCGCGCACGAAGCCGCCGATGTGCATCACCGGCGTGCCGGCGGGAGCCTTCTCGTTGCAGGGCCACTGCACCGAGCCCAACTCCTCCAGCTTCTGGTAGCTCACGCCGGCGAAGGAGGGGGTGAGGGCCGCGATCTCGTCCATGATCTCGGAGGGATGGGCATAGTCCATCCTGAAGCCGAGCGCGTTGGCCAGCATCTGGGTCACCTCCCAGTCCGCATAGCCGTTCTTGGGTGCCATCACCTTGCGCACGCGCTGGATGCGGCGCTCGGCATTGGTGAAGGTGCCGTCCTTCTCCAGGAAGGTGCAGCCGGGCAGGAAGACGTGGGCGTAATTGGCGGTCTCGTTCAGGAACAGGTCCTGCACCACGAGGCATTCCAGCGCCGCGAGGCCGGCCGAGACATGCCTGGTGTCGGGGTCGGACTGGAGAATGTCCTCGCCCTGCACGTACATGCCCTTGTAGGTGCCCTCCACCGCCGCATCGAACATGTTGGGAATGCGCAGGCCGGGCTCGTCGTCCAGGTGCACGCCCCACAGGGCCTCGAAGGAGGCGCGGGTGGCATCGTCGGAGATGTGGCGATAGCCCGGCAGCTCATGGGGGAACGAGCCCATGTCGCACGAGCCCTGCACGTTGTTCTGTCCGCGCAGCGGGTTCACGCCCACGCCCTCGCGGCCGATGTTGCCGGTGGCCATGGCAAGGTTGGCGATGGCCATCACCGTGGTGGAGCCCTGGGAATGCTCGGTGACGCCAAGGCCGTAATAGATGGCGCCGTTGCCGCCGGTGGCGTAGAGGCGGGCGGCGCCGCGCACCAGCTCGGCGGGCACCTGGGTGTATTTCTCCACCGCTTCCGGCGAGTGGCGCTCATCCGCGACGAAGGCCGCCCATTCCTGGAAGTCTTCCCAGTCGCAGCGCTCGCGCACGAACTGTTCGTTCACCAGCCCCTCGGTGACGATCACATGGGCCAGCGCGGTGACGATGGCGACATTGGTGCCCGGCTTCAGCGGCAGGTGGAAGGCCGCCTCCACATGGGGCGAGCGCACGATGTCGGTGCGGCGCGGGTCCACCACGATCAGCTTGGCGCCCTCGCGCAGCCGCTTCTTGAGGCGCGAGCCGAACACAGGGTGCCCGTCGGTGGGGTTGGCACCGATGATGAGCACCACGTCCGATTTCTCGACGCTGTCGAAATCCTGGGTGCCGGCGGAGGTGCCGTAGGTCTGGGAGAGGCCGTAGCCGGTGGGCGAGTGGCAGACGCGGGCGCAGGTGTCCACATTGTTGTTGCCGAAGCCGCCGCGGATCAGCTTCTGGACCAGGTAGGTCTCCTCGTTGGTGCAGCGGGAGGAGGTGATGCCGCCCACCGCGCGCCGGCCGTACTTCTCCTGGATGCGCTTGAACTCGGAGGCGGCGTAGGCGATGGCCTCCTCATAGCTCACTTCGGTCCACGGCTCGTGGATGGAGGAGCGGATCATGGGCTTCAGGATGCGATCCTGGTGGGTGGCGTAGCCATAGGCGAAGCGGCCTTTGACGCAGCTATGGCCCCGGTTGGCCTTGCCGTCCTTGTAGGGCACCATGCGCACCAGCTCGTCGCCGCGCATCTCCGCCCGGAAGGCGCAGCCGACGCCGCAATAGGCGCAGGTGGTCACCAGCGCATGCTCGGGCGTGCCGATCTCCACCATGGACTTTTCATTGAGCGTCGCGGTGGGGCAGGCCTGCACGCAGGCCCCGCACGAGACGCATTCCGAGGTGAGGAACGGCTCGCTCATACCCGGCGACACCCGGCTGTCGAAGCCGCGGCCGGAGATGGTGAGCGCGAAGGTGCCCTGCACCTCCTCGCACGCACGCACGCAGCGATTGCAGACGATGCACTTCGACTGCTCATAGGTGAAATAGGGGTTGGACTCGTCCTTGCGCAGCTTCGTGTGGTTCTCGCCCTCGTAGCCGTAGCGCACGTCGCGCAGGCCCACGACGCCGGCCATCTCCTGCAGCTCGCAGTCGCCGTTGGCGGAGCAGGTGAGGCAGTCCAGCGGGTGGTCGGAGATGTAAAGCTCCATCACCCCCTTGCGGATCTGCTTCAGCCGCTCGGTCTGGGTCTTCACCACGATGCCCTCGGCCACCGGCGTGGTGCAGGAGGCGGGCGTGCCGTTGCGGCCCTCGATCTCCACGAGGCACAGGCGGCAGGAGCCGAAGGCGTCCAGCATGTCGGTGGCGCAGAGCTTGGGGATCTGGTTCCCCACCTCCATGGCCGCGCGCATGATGGAGGTGCCTTCGGGAACGCTCACGCGCATGCCGTCGATGGTGAGGGTAACGAGCTTCTCGGACTTGGAAGCCGGCGTGCCGTAGTCGATTTCGGTGTCGAGGGACATCTGGCGTTCCTCCGGATTATTCTGCGGCGGCCGGCAGGCTCGGCGTGTCGCCGAAGTCTTCCGGGAAATGGTTGAGGGCGCTCAGCACCGGATAGGGGGTGAAGCCGCCCAGCGCGCACAGCGAGCCGAGCTTCATGGTGTTGCAGAGGTCGCGCAGCAGCACGAGATTGGCGTCGCGCCGCTCGCCGGCGATCACCTTGTCGAGGGTCTCGACCCCGCGGGTGGAGCCGATCCGGCAGGGCGTGCACTTGCCGCAGCTCTCATGGGCGCAGAACTCCATGGCGAAGCGCGCCATGCCGGCGAGGTCCACGGTGTCGTCGAACACCACGAGGCCGCCGTGGCCGATGAGCGCGTCCTTGGCCGCGAACGCCTCGTAGTCGAACGGCGTGTCGAACTGGGAAACCGGCAGATAGGCGCCGAGCGGCCCGCCCGCCTGCACCGCCTTCACCGGGCGGCCGGACTGGGTGCCGCCGCCGATGTCATTCACCAGCTCGCCCAGGGTGATGCCGAAGGCGGTCTCGAACAGGCCGCCATACTTCACGTTGCCGGCGATCTGGATGGGCATGGTGCCGCGCGAGCGGCCCATGCCGAAGTCGCGATAGAAGGCGCCGCCCTTGTCGAGGATCACGGGGATGGTGGCGAGCGAGACGAGATTGTTGATGACGGTGGGCTGCTGGAACAGGCCCTTGTGGGCCGGCAGCGGAGGCTTGGCGCGCACCAGGCCGCGCTTGCCCTCCAGGCTTTCCAGCAGCGCCGTCTCCTCGCCGCACACATAGGCGCCCGCGCCCATGCGCATCTCCAGGTCGAAATCGACGCCCGAGCCCAGGATGTTCCTGCCCAGCAGGCCGGCGGCGCGGGCCTTCTCGATGGCCTTTTCCATCACCACGAAGGCGAGGGGATATTCGGAGCGGGAATAGACATAGCCGCGCGTCGCGCCCACCGCGAGGCCGGCGATGGTCATGCCCTCGATGAGGCAGAACGGGTCCGCCTCCATGATGAGCCGGTCGGCGAAGGTGCCCGAATCGCCCTCGTCCGCATTGCAGACGATGTAGCGCTGGTCGGACGGGGCGGCGGCGACCGTGCGCCACTTGATGCCGGTGGGGAAGCCGGCGCCGCCGCGACCGCGCAGGCCGCTCTCCACCACCTCCTCCACCGTGGCGGAGGGGCCGATCTCGATGGCCCGCTTCAGGCCGCGATAGCCGCCGTGGGCCTCGTAGTCGGTCAGGGAGAGGGGGTCGATGATGCCGATGCGGGCGAAGGTGAGCCGCGTCTGCTTCTTGAGATAAGGCAGCTCGTCCACCAGCCCCACGCACAGGGGGTGGTCGGCGCCGTGGAGCAGGCCGGCGTGCAGCAGGTCCTCGACATCGGAGGGCTTCACCGGGCCGTAGCCCACGCGGCCCTTCTCGGTTTCCACCTCGATCAGCGGCTCCAGCCAGAAAAGGCCGCGCGAGCCGTTGCGGGTGATGTCGGCGGTGACGCCGCGGGCGAGCAGCTCATGCTCCAGCTTGCGGGCGACCCGGTCTGCGCCGCAGGCCATGGCCGTGGCGTCGTTGGGCACGAAGATGCGGGGGGATTTCATCACGCGTCTCCGAAGCTTTTGCCGTGGGCGAAGGCATCGGCCATCTCGTCGATGGCGCCATGGTCGAGCCGGCCCACGAGCTGGCCGTCCACCAAAGCGGAGGGCGCGCAGGCGCACAGGCCGAGGCAGTAGATGGGCTCCAGCGTGATCTTGCCGTCCGGCGATGTCTCGCCCATGCCCACGCCGAACTTATCCTCCGCATAGGCGGCGAGCGCCTTGCCGCCCATGGACTGGCAGGCCTCGGCCGCGCACAGCTTCACCACGTGGCGGCCCGGGGGCTCGCGGCGGAAGTCATGGTAGAAGGTGAGGACGCCGTAGACCTCGGCGCGGGAGAGATTGAGGCTCTCCGCGATCATGGGCACGGCCGGATCGGGCACAAAGCCGAAGGTTTCCTGCAGCGCGTGCAGGATGGGCATGGCGGCGCCTTCCAGGTGCCGATGCTCCGCGATCACCTGAGCCGCGCGCTCGGTGCTCCAATCCTCAAAGACCGCCATGGGCGTCCGCCTTCCCGCGTCAGACTGTTCATCGGGGCCGCTCGGGCGGCGGCCCTTCCTTGTGATGATTTCAAACAGACTGTCACAAAAGCGGCGCCGATCAATGCAGCCGTGGGATGGTGCAATAGAACATTTCTATGAAAGATGCCGGGCGCGGGGGTGCGCTCGCGGCGTTATCAGCCTCCAGGCTGCGACAAATGGGACATCGCCGCGCCGGAAGCCCAGTCTTGATCGGACTTTTCTATGTGTACCCGCGTGCGCGGGCGCTGACCCTACCGCATCGCGGCAAGGGCAGGATCGGCCAGCACCTGCTGGTCCAGCTTCGGGGCGATGCGCCGCGCCTCCGCCACCAAGGCGGAGATGACCGGCGTCGTCGGCTCGCGGTGAGGCACTACGAGGCCGATGGAATGGGAAATGTCGGGATCGCGGATGGGTATGGAGCGCACCACCGAGGTGAGGCCCAGGGAATCCGCCAGCATGGCCGGCATCACGCTTGCCCACAGGCCGGTGCGCACATGGGTGAACAGCACGGTCATGGAATTGGATTCCAGGGTGGGCTTCGGCTGCGGCCCGGCTGCGGCCAGAAGGCCGTCCACGATTCGGCGGTTCTGCATGTCGGGCGTGAGCAGGGCCAGCGGCAGCTCCGCCACTTCCGCCCAGCTCACGCTGGAACGGTCGCCGAAGCGGGCATCGGCGGCGGTCACCAGCCGGTAGCGCTCCCGATAGAGGGGCACCGTGTTAACCCGGCCCAGGGGCTCGTTGTCGAGATAGGTGAGGCCGGCATCGATCTCCAGGTTCTCGAGGTCGCTCAAGATCTCCAGTGAGGTGCGGGAGATCACCGTGAAGCGCACGTCCGGGTGGCGGGCGCGGAAGGGGGTTGTGAGCGCCGCCACCATGGGCAGGGCGGTGGGAATGGCGGCGATGCGCAGCGGGCCGGAAAGGCCGCGCTTCAGGGCGTCGATGTCCTGCCGCATGGCGCGCGCGTCGGAGACGATGCGCCGCGCCCACTCCAGGGCCCGCTCGCCCTCGGTCGTGAAGCCCATGAAGCGCGATCCACGCTGCACCAGCAGCACGCCCAGCATGTCCTCAAGCTGTTTGATGCCCGCGGAGAGGGTGGGCTGCGTCACCCCGCAGGCTTCGGCCGCGCGGCCGAAGTGGCGTTCACGGGCAAGGGCAATGAGGTATTCGAGCTTGTCTATCATCCCCGCCATATCAGGGGTGCGGGGGAGGTCGCGCAACTCTTCTTCTGCGTTGCGCCGCAGCGAATGCGCGGGGGCGCCGCAGCGTGCCGCTTCTCTCGGATTCGTGAATGGGAAAGGCGGGAACTTCGCGGGTGGCGTCAATCTTTTCTTAACATCTGCGTGCCGGTGCGGCGGATCGGCAGCGGGTTGTTCATGGAAAGCACAAGTCTTGGAAACACGAGTCTCGCCCTTCGTCGCGCGTGGCGCGCGAAGGCTGGATGAAGGATTCCCGCCATGGCTTCTTCGGTGTCCCGTCCTGTCCCGTTCCCCGCGTGCCCTCCCTCGTCCTTCCGGCGGGGGGAGGATGATGGCGTCGCGCGCCGCGCCTCCCTGCTCGTCTCGCTGGTGGGGGTGCTGTTCGCCGCGGTGCTCATCGCCACGCCGCCCCTCGCGCTGCTGACGGCGCCGTCGGACATGCCGGCGACACCGGCGCCGCACACGGGCCTCACGGTTTCGCAATTCGCCTGAGCATGGGATGGCCGCTCCCCGACTGAGGCTGCCCGCGCGCCGCGCTTCCGCGTGGCGTGAGGCAGCGGCGTGCCTCATGACATGAGCGCAGCCCATGGGCGTCGCCTGCCTCGGCCGTGTTCGCTGGTCCTGGCCGCACCCGTGGTGGGCCGGGCCGCGAGCGCGGGCCTGGGTCAGCGGCGCATGAACACGCAGTCGTGCCCTGCGCGGTGATGGGGCTGCGGGGCGCAGGCCCTGCGGCTTCCTATTCGGCCGCCTGCCGGGGCTCGTGGAGCAGCGCGCGGATGCGGCCCGCGAGGGTGGCATCGCCGGCGGGCGCATCGGCCACCAGCGCTGGGATGGGGGAGGCGGACCCTTCCACCTGGGCGGTGAGCACCACCACCTTCGCCGCCAGCTCGGCCAGCGCCGCCCGGAGGGCGGTGTCCGCCGCATCCGGCGCGGAGCCCTGGCCGGATGTGCCCGGCCGGGTGCGGTCCAGCTCCAGCGTCGCGATGCGGGCGCGCTCGGCGGCGAGCCGGCTGTCACGGGCAGCGACGGCGCCATTCAGCCGCTCGATGTCAGCCTGAAGGCGCGCCACGATCTCGTTGGCTTCCGTGAGGTCGGTGAGGTGGGCGACGCGCTCGGCATCGAGCTGGCCACCGGCGGCGGCGTGGTCGGCCACCTGGTCCTGCAGCTCGCCCACCAGGACCGCCTGCTCCGCGTTGAGGCCCTCCAGCCGGCGGGCCCGGTCTTCCAGCTCGCCATTGGCGCGCTCCAGCTCCACGATTCTCTGGCGCTGGTGCTCGATGGCCGAGGCGTGCTCGGTGATGGTTTCGCGCATGGCGTCGGCCTTCAGCTCCAGCCGCCGCTGGTTGAGCGCGAAGAAGGCGCGCTGCTGGTCCTTGTCCGCCTGCACCTCGAACAGGGAGACGGGCACCGCCGCCTCCACCCGGCGCGTGGTGAGGCGCACTGCCCGGTGCCACACCGCCGGCAGGACGAGCAGAGCCACGAGCGTTGCGATGAGAACGCCCAACGCGAAATACATGATCTGCTCGATCACGTCGGCCCTTGTCCTTCAGCTTGGGTCCGCCACGCCGGACCTCTCAACCATTCATGCCAGAAGTGCGCGCGGCGCACCAGTGCGGACGCCGCGCCGGCCCCCCCCCGCGCGGCGGGGATCAGAACGGATTCCACGTGGGGTTGGGCGTGAACTTCAGATAGCCCAGGTTCGCGCCCAGCCGCACGCCCACGCCCGAGCGGATGGGGACCACCACGATACCGTCCGCTCCCAGGGCGGTCATGCCGAAGCCCGCCACCACATAGGCCGAGCCGGAGAGGCCGGCGAACCGGCGGAAGACATCGTCCACGCTGCGCAGGTTGTAGACGAGGATCATGGTGCGGGCGCCGTCGCCGCCGAAATCCCAGCCCACCGAGGGGCCCTGCCAGTAGACCTTCAGGTCGCCGGCGTTGCGGGTGTAGAGCACGCCCTCGCCGTAGCGTAGGCCGCCCACGAAGGCGCCGGAGCCCTCCTGCCCGAGGATGTAGCCGTTGGGCTGGCCCCATTGCGACACGGCCTTCTCGATGGAGAGGGCAAGCCCGCGCGAGACGCTGCCGAAGAAGGAGTGGCCCTTGCTCACCAGCTCGCCGGTGGAATAGGTGGCCGGCGCCTGCTGCTGGGCGGCAGCCGGCGTCGCGGCAAGCATCATTCCGCCGGCGGCGGCGAGGCCCGCGGCCAGCACGGGGGCGAGAAGGGCGCGGCGCAGGGCGTTCGGAAGGAAGCTCGATGAGAAGCGCATGATGGGATCTCGCGATGGGCTTCGGGACCGCGGGAGCCGCGATTCGAGCCCCCATTATTCTCAATACTGTGACCGGCGGAAGGCGTGGTGGCGCAGTGCCGCTGCACGCTGGCTTCTCGTTTATTCCCCGGTTGGCTGGGGCAGGGCGCCCGCGCCCCACGCGAGGAAGCCGCGCACCTTGAAGCCGTCCGCGCCATGCCCGTAAGTGAGGGGGCTGCCATCCGGCCGGGTCACCCGCCCGCCGGCCGCCGCCACCAGCGCATGGCCCGCCGCGCAATCCCACTCCATCACCGTTCCCAGACGCGGGTAGAGGTCCACTCGCCCCTCCGCCAGGAGGCCGAACTTCAGCGCCGAGCCGGCCGGGATGTATTCGGCCACGGGATAGCGCGCCACCAGGGCGTCGGTGGCGGGGTCGCCGTGGGAGCGGCTGGCGGCCACCACCAGCGGGCCGTCCGGGATGGGGCGGCACGAGATGGGAGTCCAGTCCTGGGCGTCCACCGGGGCGCCGGGCGCGCGCAGCGCCCGGAAGGCGCCGCCGGGGCGTCCGGCGAACAGGGTCGCCCGCGCCGGGGCATAGACCACGCCCAACACCGGCGTGCCGTCTTCCACCAGGGCGATGTTCACGGTGTACTCGCCGTTGCCGGAGATGAACTCGCGGGTGCCGTCGAGCGGGTCCACCAGGAAGAAGCGGCCGCCGCAGGCCACCTGCGCGCCGGCAGAGACCGCTTCCTCCGCCACCACGGGTACGCCGGGCGCAAGCTTCGCCAGCGCGGCGCAGATGATCTCCTCGGCCGCGCCGTCGGCGGCGGTCACGGGGCTCATGTCCGCCTTCAGATGGGCGTCGATGCCATCAGCCTCGATGCGGCGGATGGCGACGCCGGCGGCGAGCGCCGCCTCCGCGAGGCCGGCGAGCAGCGAGGCATCGGTAGGGGCGGGCGGGCGCGGCGCGGCGGCGGGGGCCGGATCGGATGCGGTCATGGCCTTCTCATAGTGGGCGGGCCGGCGGCTGTCGACGGCGGCTTGTGAGCGGGGTCCGGTCGGGTGTATCAGAGCCAACCCTGCACCCCCTGCGGTTTCCTTCCCCGCCGGGCCGCGCTCCGCGGCCGGCCGGTGGTGGGATCGCACCACGCCCGGAACCCCGACCATGTCCGACGTGACGCCGACCGCCGTGACTGCTCCCGATGCGCTGCTGCCCATCTCCGCCATGGAGCTGGCCGCGCTGCTGTGCTCGCGGGTGTGCCACGACGTCATCAGCCCGGTGGGCTCGATCGTCAACGGCATCGAGGTGCTGGAGGACGAGAACGCCGCTGACATGCGCGAGGCGGCGTTGGAGCTCATCGCCAAGAGCGCGCGGCAGGCCTCGGCGCGGCTTCAGTTCACGCGCCTCGCCTTCGGCGCCGCCGGCTCGGCCGGCGCACAGCTCGACCTCGGCGACGCCGAGCAGGTTTCTCGTGGCATGATCGAGGATGACCGCACGCGGATCGAATGGCTGCTGCCGCGCGAGTTCCAGGCCAAGAACAAGGTGAAGCTGCTGCTCAACCTGATGCTGCTGGCCGCCGCCTCGGTGGCGCGTGGCGGCGTGGTGCGGGTGACCGCGGAAGGAGAGGGCGAGGCCATGGGCTTCGTGCTCGCCGCCAGCGGTCCCAAGGCGCGCATTCCCTCAGGGGCGGAGGCGCTGGTGGCGGGCGAGGTGCCTGCCGGGGGCCTCGCGGCGCAGGTCATCCAGCCTTATTACACGGGCCTCCTCGCCCGCTCCTGCGGCATGATCGTGAGCCTCGGCCAGGGCGACGAGGTGGTGACCTTCACCGCCCTCGCGCGATAAGCGGAGCGGGATTGTCGCCAGCGGCCGGCGACGCCGGCCGCCAACGCAAAATGCCCCACCGGCGGGTGGGGCATCGGGACATGCGAGGAAACTTCTGAAAAAGGGGGCGGCCTCTAGACCGCCATGCGCTCGGCACCCAGGACCGGCTCGCGCAGCACGTAGCCGCGGCCCCACACCGTCTCGATGTAGTTCTTGCCGGCGGAGGCGTTCGCGAGCTTCTTGCGCAGCTTGCAGATGAACACGTCGATGATCTTCAGCTCGGGCTCGTCCATGCCGCCGTAGAGATGGTTCAGGAACATCTCCTTGGTGAGGGTGGTGCCCTTGCGGAGCGAGAGCAGCTCCAGCATCTGGTATTCCTTGCCGGTGAGGTGCACGCGGGCGCCCTCCACCTCGACCGTTTTGGTGTCGAGGTTGACGATGAGGTCGCCGGTCTGGATCACCGACTGGGCATGGCCCTTGGAGCGGCGCACGATGGCGTGGATGCGCGCCACCATCTCGTCCTTGTGGAAGGGCTTGGTGAGGTAGTCATCGGCGCCGAAGCCGAAGCCCTTCACCTTGTCTTCCGTATTGGCGAGGCCGGAGAGGATAAGTATGGGGGTCTTCACCTTGGCAACACGCAGGTTGCGAAGGACTTCGAACCCGGACATATCCGGCAGGTTCAGGTCGAGCAGAATAATATCATACTCGTATACTTTGCCGAGATCGACGCCCTCCTCACCGAAGTTCGTCGTATAGACGTTGAAGTTCTCGGTCTTGAGCATCAGTTCGATGCCCTTAGCCGTCGCACTGTCGTCTTCGATGAGCAAGACGCGCATGGCAATCCCTTTCCTCGCAACTGACCGGAAGGCGGCTATGCCGACTTCCGTTGCTCGGCCGACGGGGTGATTCGCGTTACGTGTGGGGAATCGATAACAGACCTCGATTCTCGCGGACAAGGCCTTGTGAGAAAACAATTGTGCACGGCTTCGAAGAGCGAATCGCCGCCAAGCACTTAACTGTTTTGCCCTGGCCTTCCAGTCCCCGTTCCACCCGTCGCCGATCACCTACCGGCAGCTTTCGAGCGGGCAGCTGGCGCCCCTCGCTCGAACCGTGGAGCCATGATTAACGAAGGCGGTAAACGATTGGTTTCCGCCGGGCGATCCGGTGCAATTTTCCGCAACGGAGCGCTCGACGGTAAGAAAGGGGCAACCGCGAGGCGGCATTGTGGCGGTCGTTGAGGGGTCCGAGGGTGCTCGGGCCGGGTTGCGTCATTGCGTACCGGAGTTGACGGCGATGAAGTCGCGAGAGCCCTTGATCCGCGCCAAGAAGTTTCAGATCGACGATGCCCGCCGGCGCCTCGCTCAGATCGACGCCATGATCGCCGATTTCGAGCGCATGGCGGTGGATCTCGACCGCGACATCGCTACGGAGGAGGGGCGCTCCGGCATCGCCGACCCCAATCATTTCGCCTACCCGCCACTCGCCACCGCCGCGCGCGGCCGTCGCGACAACCTGCGCCGCTCGGTGGAGGACCTCGCCGCCCAGCGCGAGGCCGCCAGCGCCGTCCTGGCGGAGGCGGAGGCTGAGCTGGCCCTGGCGGAAGCCGCCGGCGACCTCGACCGCACCGTGAAGCCGGAGATGGGCGGCCGCCGGGGGACGTGGCGCCACGCCGATTCGTCGCGGGCCTGAGGGTCCTTCCGGGCGAAGCGTTCGCCCTGCTGTGATGTTCCCCTGGTTTTTCGCCTGCCACCCGGGTTTCAATGGGGTGGCTCGGGTGCCGCCCCGTGGCGCGCAGTGCGCCGGGGCGGGCGCGGGGAATGGGAGGTGAGCCGGCCGTGACGCCCCAACGAGAGCTGCGAGCCCTGCTGGCTGGCGCCGCCGACGGCGCCGCGCGTGAGCGCGTCTACGCCCTGACATCGCCCAAGCTCTATGGGCTCGTGCTGCGCCTGGTGCGCCGGCCCGAGCTGGCGGCCGAGGCCATGCGGCGGACCTATCGCCAGATCTTCGCGCGGGCCGAGGCCCTCGGCGCCGAGCACGACCCCCTGGCCGCCATGGTCGTCATTGCCCGCGGGGCGGCGCTGGACGTGGCGCGCGAGCATGGCGGCATCGATGCCTTCGAGCCCTTTCGGGTCGCCCAGGCGGCCGAGGACCCCCTGGCCATGCCGGAGCGGAGCAAGGGGCTGATGCGCCTGCTCGCCGGCCTCGGCACCCTTTCGGAGGAGCGCCGGCGGATGATGCTCCTCGCCTATTATGACGGCTGGACCAAAGAGGCGCTGGGCGTCTATTTCGACGTTCCGGCCGCCGGGGTGCGCGCCTGGCTCGGCCGCAGCATCCAGCAGCTCGCCACCGCGCTCGGGATGCGGGCATGACGCGCGACGAGCTTCTCGCCGCCGAGTTCGTGATCGGCACGCTCGATACGGAGGAGCGGGCGGAGGTCCGCACCCGCATCGCGGTGGATATCGCCTTCGCGGCGCGCGTGCGTGCCTGGGAGAAGGCGCTTGCGCCGCTTTACGAGCTGGTGACGCCGGTGGCTCCGCCGCCGGGCCTCTGGCACATCATTTCCGAAGACCTGGACGACACGCGCGGCGGGGTGCTTGCCGCCCTGCGTGGACGGGGACGCAAATCGCAGGAAACAGCGGCCGAGGCCGTGCCTGCCACCACCCCCGCTTCCGATGAAGGTCGGGCGAAGCGGCGCAGAGGGGGGAAGAGCGGGGCCCTGCAGACACCGTTCCGCGCGGTAAAGGGGCTGGTGCGCGGGCTGCGCCGGCAGGCGCCCGCCAGCGAGGCGCCCCCCGCGCCGCCGGAACCCGCCCTGCCTTCTGAGCCGCAAACGCCGCCTGTGACGCGCGCCCGGCCAGCATCCTCTGCGGCGCGCGTCAGGGTGCCTGCGCCGGAGGTCGGGCCGCTGGTGGCGTCCACCGGGCAGGCGGCGGCGGCAATGGCCGCGCCGCCGGTGCTGGTGCCTGCACCGGTGGCTGCCACGCGGCCTGGCGTCGCAGTCTTGCCGGAACGCGTCGTCGCGCCCGTGCCGGAGGTGGCGCCCGCGCCCGGGGACAGCGCCGGGGGCGAGGCGCCGGCCATGCCTGCGTCGCCCCTCGAGAGCCGCGCGCCGGGCGCCCCTACGCCCGAGACTCCGCCGACCGATGCTGCCGCCGGCGCGACGCTCGAGGCTCCCTCCGGTCCTGTTCATGATGATTTGCCGGCCGATGCCGGCTCGGGCTTGGGGGAGCTGCCGCTTCTCCTGTCCTTGGAAGAGATCATCGCGCCTGAGCCGCCGCCCCATACCGATACCGGGGATGACGCGCCGCCTGCCGGTGCTCCGGCCGTGGACGCACCGTTGCGAGAGGTCACTGCTGCGCGCGAGCCGGCGGCGGACGCAAGGGAAAGTGACGACGCGCAGCGTCTCGCCGCCGCGACGGAGGAGACTCCAGACGCGTCGAGGGGGGACGGCATCTCGGACCCCGCGACATCGGCGGATGCCAGCGGGAGCGATGAGGCTCCGGCCGCGCTGCTCGGCGCGGGGCTGGACGGGCGGCCGCAGGAGGATGTTGGCGCGCCCGAAGCGCCGGCCTCGGCGGACGCCAGTGGGAGCGATGAGGCTCCAGCCGTGCTGCTTGGCGCAGGGCTGGACGGGGGATTGCAGGAGGATGTTCCCGTGCGCGAGGGGCCGGCTTCGGCGGCTGCCGGTGTGCGCGATGAGGCTCCGGCCACGCCGCTCGGCGCGGGGCTGGACGCGCGACCGCAGGAGGATGTTGGCGCGCCCGAAGCGCCGGCCTCGGCGGACACCCGTGGGAGCGATGAGGCTCCAGCCGTGCTGCTCGGCGCAGGGCTGGACGGGCGATCGCAGGAGGATGTTCCCGCCCGCGAGGGGCCGGCTTCGGCGGCTGCCGGTGTGCGCGATGAGGCTCCGGCCACGCCGCTCGGCGCGGGGCTGGACGGGCGATCGCAGGAGGATGTTGGCGCGCCCGAGGCGTCGGCCTCGGCGGATGCCCGTTGGGGCGATGAGGCTCCGGCCGCGCCGCTTGGCGCAGGGCTGGACGCGCGACCGCAGGAGGATGTTGGCGCGCCCGAAGCGCCGGCCTCGGCGGACACCCGTGGGAGCGATGAGGCTCCAGCCGTGCTGCTCGGCGCAGGGCTGGACGGGCGATCGCAGGAGGATGTTCCCGCCCGCGAGGGGCCGGCTTCGGCGGCTGCCGGTGTGCGCAATGAGGCTCCGGTCTCCCCGCTCGGCGCGGAGTTGGGCGGGCAACCGTTAGGTCCCCCAGCAGACGCGGAGGAGGGCGCTCCGCCGCCGGCGGTCACGGCCCCTGAGCTCCTCAGTATCGTGGAGGCGGCCGCGGCCGCCGCGCCTCTCTCCGAATCCGCTGCACCGCTAGCCGAACGGGCCGAGACCCGAGGTGATGAAGCGCCGAAGCCCGCCGGTCCCGAAGCGCCGGCTGAGCCGAGCAGGCCGGATAAAGGCGCGGCACCGAACGCGGAGGCGGACACTTTGCCCGCCGATGGGGCGGCGGCCGCTCCGGCAGCATCCGCAGATGAAGTTCCGGAAGGTGCTGCGGAAGCCGCTCCGCTCTCCGAGCAGCCCCCCGAGGAGCCCCGCTGGGTGCCAGCATGGCCGCTTCTGAGCCGGGGACCAGTGAAGCAGGTGATCCCGGCCATGGTCGGGCCGAAGGGTGCGGCGCGGGCGCAGCGCGTGGCTATCGCTCCTCGGGCGGGGGAGGACGCCGCTTCCGAGGCGGCGCCGGCGCCCGAGCGGCAGTCGCGGGATGAGCCGGCGGATCCCGGTATCGCGGTGGCAGAAATACCGCCCATGCCCTCTGTCCGCCCGGTGGAGAGGGAGGGCGTCGCCGCTCAGGAAGATGACGGCCCGCGCCCGAAGGGGCCGGTGCCGGCCGCGACGCCATCTGTCGAGGCGCAGGATCGTCCCGAGGAAGCGGGAGCACCGGCCCGCCCCGCGGCGGACGGCGGCGCGTCGGACGACAACACTTTGCCCTTGCGGCGGCTGGAGCCGGAGCCCTCCGTTTCGCGCTACCGGCGGTTGCTGTGGGGCGCCCTCGCACTGGTGGCCGCCATTGGCATCGCCCTCGGCTCGGACCTGTTCGCCCGCTGGCGCGGAGATGGCGTGCCGCAGCCGCGGACAGTGACCTTGGCGCCCGTATTCGTGGCCAATCCGCCGCCCGCCGTGCGGCTGCGGTTTGATCCGCGCACCGGCCGCGCGGAGGTGCGGGTGGATGCGCCGCCGGCCCCGCCGGGACGCATCTACAGCCTGCGCCTGCGGACGGAGAAGGCCGGCACCCACCTCTTGGGCACCTTCGCGAGCAGCTTCGATGCGGTGGCGGACCTGGGGCTGCTCCTGGGCGGCAACCCGCCCGGCAGCGCGCGGTTGTCCGTGACCCTTGATTCCCTCGATGCCCCCGGCGTCCCCGGCGAGGAGGTCTACGACAGCCGGATCGTGGAGTGAGGCCCTCGGCTGCGGCGGCTGACGGGTCGAAGTCGGGATCACCGTGCCGGGCAGGTCGGCGGCGAGCCCCGCGCCTCAGGCCGAGGCGCCGGTGACGTCCGCGCGGGGGGTATCCTGCCGGTAGGCAGCCGGCCAGGCCGCCGCGAGCACCCGGTTCCGCCCCTCGCCCTTGGCCACGTAGAGGGCCTCGTCCGCGGCGCGGATCAGGCTGGAGAGGGCGGGCACCGCCTGCCCGTCGGGATGCAAGGTGGCGACGCCCACGGTCACGGTGGCGTTCACCGGCAGGTCGACGACGCAGGAGAGCTCCCGTTCGGCAACGCGGCGCAGGCGCTCGCCCACCTCGCGGCCGGCGACGGCATCGGCACCTGGCAGAAGGACGCAGAATTCCTCGCCGCCCAGGCGGCCGATCACGTCGCCGCTGCGCAGCCCGCGCGCGGCCGCTTCCGCGAAGCGCCGCAGCACTGCGTCGCCCACGTGGTGGCCGAAGCGATCATTGATGGATTTGAAGTGGTCGAGGTCCACCATCAGGATCGAGAGCGCACGCTGGCGGATGATCGCCTCGTTGAACAGGTTCCGGCCGCGGCGCAGGGTGGTGCGGCGGTTGGGCAGGCCGGTCAGGTCGTCGGTGGAGGCGAGCCGGTCGAGCACCATATAGAGGGAGCAGAAGTTCCAATTGATGGACAGGCCCACCGCGGCGAGCACGAGCACCGCCTGGAGTGTGCCCGAATAGGCGATCTCCGGGTTGGTCCAACCGCCGGCCACTGCCGCGGCCCGCGCGGCGTGGAGCATCGCCATGATACATATGAGACCGGCGCAGATGCCGCGGGCAAGCGACCAGTCGTCGCGCTCGGGCTGGCGGAACAGCAGGGCCGCTGCCAGCGCGCACCATGCGGTGATGACCAGCGAGGTGATGACGATGCGCTGGCCCAGGTTGTCGCCGGAAAGCATCGACAGGAAAAGCAGCCCCGCCCCCGCCAGCGTGCCGGCGAAGACCGCGCCCAGCATGGGGCGCCTGCCGTCGAACACCCGGATGCCCGCCAGAATGAGGCCGAGGGCCGCGAATACCAGCCCGTTGCCGACGATGACGCTGAGCGCGAGAGGCAGCGCGGGCCTGAGCCCGAGCAGCATGGTGCCGACGGCGGCTGCGAGGTTGCTCACCGCCCAGTAGCGAAGGGCGTGGTTCTGCAGCCGTGGGCTGACGACGAACTGCAGCATGGCAATGAGCCCGCTTATGGCGGCCGACGCGAGAAGGATGGTCGGAACATGGAGCGTCATGCGGGTCGCCAGCGGTCGGTCGAGATAGTCGGTCGAAACGGTCGAGGGGCGTGTGAACAGGCGCTTGAGTGGTCGTCCGGCGCGGAAGGGGCGATGCGCGGGTCGTTCTCCAGGCGGCACCGGCCGCCGCGGGCACGGCGCACGGGCCTCCGCGCACGCGGCGCCCGGACCATGCGGAGCTTCGTGCTCTGACGAAGGCTGTTCTCCCGATCCCGAACGACGCGCCGAAGGAGCTGGCATGAACGTTCATGCTCGATATCATGCGTCCGCCGGCCCGTCGAGCCGAGAGGTGTCCCATGACCGATCCCGTTTTGCCGCGTCCCGTCGACCGGGCCCTGGACCCGTCGTTCCGCCATGGCCAGTCGACGGAGCCGAACTATTCGGGCGTCACGTCCTTCCTGCGCCGGCGCTACGCGCGCGACGGCGGCGGGGCCGAGGTGGTGGTGTGGGGCGTGCCGCTGGATGTGGCGGTGTCCAACCGCCCCGGCACGCGGTTCGGGCCGCGCGCCATCCGCGCGGCATCGAGCATTCTCGATGGCGATCCCTTCTATCCCTTCGGCATCGATCCGTTCGAGCTCCTGGACGTGGTCGATGCTGGCGACTGCGTGTTCGACTACGGCATCGCGGCCGGCATTCCCCAGGCGATTCGCGAGCAGGCGGCGGTCCACTATGGGCGCGGCAGCCACCTCGTGACCCTTGGCGGCGACCATTTCCTCACCTATCCGGTGCTGAAGGCGCTGGTGGCCCGCACCGGCCAGCCGGTCGCGCTGGTGCAGTTCGATGCGCATCAGGATACCTGGGACGACCATGGCGAGCGTGTGGACCATGGCACCATGATCACCCGCGCGGTGCGGGACGGCCTCATTCGCACCGACCGCTCGATCCAGGTGGGCATCCGCACCCACGCGCCCAACACCTTCGGCATCGAGATCCTCGACGCCCTCACCGCCGGGGAGCTCGGGCCTGCGGCGCTGGCCGCGCGCATCGCCGAGCGGGTGGGGGATGCGCCCGTCTATCTCTCCTTTGACATCGATGCCATCGACCCTGCCTTCGCGCCCGGCACCGGCACGCCGGTGTGCGGCGGGCTCACGACCCGCGAGGTCATCTCCACCCTCAAGCGGCTGGGCGGGCTCGATTTGCGGGGCTTCGACGTGGTCGAGGTGTCGCCGCCCTACGATCACGCGGAGGTCACGGCGCTGGCCGGTGCCACGCTCGCCTCCATTTATCTGTGCCTGCTCGCGCAGCGGAAGGCGGAGGGCCGCTCGATCTCGCTCTGAGGGGCGGGCAGCGGGGAACCTTGCGCCCGCCACGAGGATATGGGAGAGCGGCGCCGCTTCAGGCCCTGCGAGGTGCAGCGTGACGAAAACGCGGTTCGGCGCCTACGCCTATGTCTTTCCGCTCCTGGCCGTCACGCTGGCCGCCGTCCTCGCTGCCGTGCCTGACTTCGCGCCGGCGCACGCGGCAGCGGGTGGCAGCGGTGTGCGGGAAGCGGTAGGTGGCGCGCTTACCATGGTATTCCTGTGCGGCTCCTCCTTCGCCGCGGTGGCGCATGCGGATGTGGCGGCCGCCCGCCTCGGCCAGCCCTATGGCACGCTGCTGCTGACGTTTTCGGTGACGCTGATCGAGGTGTCGGTGCTCGCCTCTTTCATGCTGCATGCCAACAGCAATCCCACGCTGGTTCGCGAATCGGTGTTCTCGGTCATCATGATCGTGACCACCGGCATCGTTGGCCTTTGCCTGCTGCTCGGCAGCCTGAAGCACCGTGAGCAGGTGATCCAGCAGCAGGGCGTCACCGGCTTCCTGTCGGTGCTGATCGCCCTCGGCGTCATGCTGCTGATCCTGCCGATAGAGACGCGGGCCGGCATGAAGAGCGGGCAGTTCACGCCTTTCCAGCTCGGCTTCATGGCATTCATCGCCGTCGCCCTTTATGCTGCCTTCCTCTACATGCAGACGGTGCGCTACCGGGAGCATTTCGTCGACGACGACAGTGGCCATGCGGATCGCCGACCCACCCTGCGGCGGTTCGCGCAGGCGGTGGCGATGCTTCTGGTCAGCCTCGCCGGCGTGGTCAGCCTGTCCGGCCATGTGGCGGCGAGCTTCGAGGACTTCCTCGGCATGTTCCCGCTGGCCGATCCTGATGCGGTCACGGGGGCCCTGGTGGCCACGCTGCTGCTGCTCCCGGAGGGCATCAGTGCCGTGCGGGCGGCCGGTGCCAATCACCTCCAGCACAGCCTGAACATCGCGCTCGGCTCGGCGCTCGCCTCCATCGCCCTCACCATCCCGGCCATGGCGGCCATCAGCATGGTGCTCGGCCTGCCCATGGAACTGGGGCTGGACCCGGAGGATCGCACCATGATGCTGCTGACCTTCGTGCTCGCCATCCTCTCCTTCGGAACGGGGCGGACCAACGCGCTCAACGGCGTGGTCCATCTCATCCTGTTCGGTGTGTACGTGATGCTCACCATCGTGCCGTGACGCACGTCGCTCGCGATGGTGGACACAGGCAAGGTCCGGTGGCATGTTCCGCCCGTTTTTGGAACGAGGCGTCGGCCGTGAAGACTCTCCTGCTCTACATCTTCACCTGGTGGCAAAAGCAGACCGTGGGCACCTGGTGGTGGACCAAGCGCTATGGCGAGTTCGTCGGGAAGGACGAGTTCGGCAACCGCTACTACCGCACCAAGGGTGGCGCCATCGATCCCGTCCTCGGCTTTGAGCGGCGCTGGGTGATCTATCCGGGCTATGCGGAAGCCTCGAGCATTCCGCCCGGCTGGTGGGGCTGGATCCACCACCGTGTCGATACGCCGCCCTCCAAGGAAACCTACACGCCCCGCGAGTGGCAGAAGGAGCACCGGGCGAATCCCACCGGCACCGCTGCCGCCTACCATCCCCAGGGTTCGGTGCTGGCTACTGGCCACCGCCCGGCCGTGACCGGCGACTACAAGGCCTGGGTTCCCGGCGAATGAGGCGGGGCGCTCCGCGCCCGACTTCGATGCAGCGACCGCGGGAACCGCGCCGCCCGCATGCCCTGTTCAAGCCGCATTGTGAGTGCTAATCGGCTCCACACGAAGATCCATTCGGTTCGGAGGTGCCGCACGGCGCGTCCGCCTCGCCAAGGGCGCCTTTCGCCGGCGCCGGCCGCGGCCGGCAGCAGGAAGCGCCCAGGTCCACGATACTAGACCGGTGCGCCTGTAGCATGATGCGGATGTCCCAGGGCCTCACGGCGCTCGCCATGGTGGCGGTCGCGCAGGCGGCAAGCCTTTCACCCGCGGCGGCCCAGCTCCAGCGCTCGGGGATCGAGCAGTCGAACGTGCCGCCGCCTACGGGCTATGGTGCCCCCACCGCGCCGCAGCCGCGCCGTCCGGCCCAGTCCGCGCCCACGCCTTATACCCCCACGCCCTACGAGCCGCTGCCTTATCCCCCCGGCGGCAACACCGGTGCCGCGCCCGCCCGCGCCGCCACTGCACCCGCGCAGGCGGGCGGGGCCCCCGCCCAGGCGGAGCCGGACGGCATGGTGGTGCAGCCCCCGGCGGTGAAGATCTCCAACGGCTACGCGGTTTATGCCGGGCTCGACAAGATCACCGGCCGCATCACTTCATTCGATGTCGCCATCGGCGAGACGGTGCAGTTCGGCGCCCTGCAGGTGACTCCGCGGGTGTGCTACACGCGGCCCGCCAACGAGACGCAGAACACCACCTCCTTCACCGAGGTGAACGAAGTGACCCTGAAGGGCGAGGCCAAGCGCATCTTCACCGGGTGGATGTTCGCCTCCAGCCCCGGCCTCCATGGGGTGGAGCACCCGGTCTATGACGTGTGGCTGATCGGCTGCAAGGCGCCGGCTCCCGTCACCGCGGCGCCCGCCGGCCAGCAGTAGAAGTCGCCCTCTACGGCCAAGGCGTGATCGAGCAGGCGGTGGTATTGCCGCCGCGAGACCTCCAGCGCGCCGAAGCTCTTCAGGTGGCTGGTGACGAACTGGGTGTCGAGCAGGCGGAAGCCGCCGGCGACGAGGCGCCCCACCAGATGCACCAGCGCCACCTTGGAGGCGTCGCGCTCGCGGTGGAACATGCTCTCGCCGAAAAAGGCGCCGCCGAGCCGCACCCCATAGAGCCCGCCCACCAGCTTTCCGTCGCGCCAGGCTTCCACCGTGTGGCAGCGCCCGCGCGCGAACAATTCGCCGTAGAGGTGGCGGATGCGGGCGTTGATCCAGGTCTTGTCCCGGCCCTCCTGGGGCTCGGCGCAGCCGTCGATGACGCCTTCGAAATCGGTATCCACCCGCACCTCGAACTTGTCGGACCGCACCGTGCGGGCGAGGCGGGAGGAGATGCGGAAGTCGTCGAGCGGGATGATGCCGCGCCGCTCCGGCTCGATCCAGTAGAGCCCCGGATCCTCGGCGCTCTCGGCCATGGGGAAGATGCCGCAGGCATAGGCCTTCAGCAGCACCTCCGGGGTGATCTCGACGGTCTGGTCGCTCATCCGGCTCATGGCGGCAGGATAGCAGGAAATTGTGCGACTGTATGGCGGCGCGCGTCTCCGCCCTGGCCTATTCGCGCTTCAGGAAGGCGCCGATGCGCTCCACCGCCTCGCGCATGTCGGCAGCCGAGCCGGCATAGGAGAGGCGCAGGAACTGCTTGCCCCGGAAGGGGTCGAAGTCGACGCCGGGCGTGGTGGCCACATGCACGGCATCCAGCATGCGGGTGGCGAAGGCGGCCGAATCGCCGGTGAAGGCCGAAACGTCCGCATAGAGATAGAAGGCGCCGTCCGCCGGTAGGAAATGGCTGAGGCCGACCTTCGGCAGCCCCTCGGTGAGGATGCGGCGGTTCTCCACATAGCCGGCCTTCACCCCGTCCATCTCCTCGCGGCCCTCGAAGGCGGCGGCGGCCGCGATCTGCGAGAGCGTGGGCACGGAGATGGACAGGTTCTGCTGCAGCCGCTCCATGGTGCGTGAGAGGCCGGGCGGCACCACCATCCAGCCCACGCGCCAGCCGGTCATGCAGAAGTATTTGGAGAAGGAGTTGATGACGGTGACATCCTCCGCGATTTCCACCGCGCTCACCGCCGGGAAGGCGTAGTCGAGCCCGTGGTAGATCTCGTCGGAGACGAAGGCGAGGCCGAGCTCGCGGGCGCAGTCGTAGAGCGCGGTGAGGGCGGCGCGGTCCATCATGGTGCCGGTGGGGTTGCCGGGGCTCGCCACCAGCACGCCCTTCAGCGGCGCCTTGCGGTGGGCCTCCATCAGCCGCTCCGGGGTGAGGGCGTGGCGGTCCTCGGCGCGGGTCTCGATGAGCACCGGCTCGCAGCCCAGGGCGGAGAGCACGTGGCGGTAGGGCGGATAGCCGGGCGCCGCGATGGCCACCCGGTCGCCGGCCTCGAACAGGGCCAGGAAGGCGAGGATGAAGCCGCCCGAGGAGCCGTTGGTCACCACCACCCGCTCCGGATCGAGCGCGACCTTGTGCGTCTCCTCGTAGTGCCGGGCGATGCGGGCGCGCAGGGCGGGGATGCCGAGCGCCGCCGTGTAGGCCACCTGCCCGGCGGCGATGGCATCAGCCGCCGCCCGGCGGGCCACCAGTGGCGCCGGCGCGGCCGGCTGCCCCACCTCCAGATGCATCACCCGGCCGCCGGCGGCCTCGATGCGCGCGGCATGCTCCATCACATCCATCACGATGAAGGGAGCGACGGCGCTGCGGCGCGAGGGCTGAAGGCTGACGCCGGCGCGGGGGAGGGGGGTGGAAGAAGCGGTCACGGGCGAAGGTCCTTCAGCCAGGAGCGGCGACGCGAGGCCGGCGGGTGGCACCTGCCGTGCTGCCGCCGCATTCTCGCGGTCCTTGAGAATAAGGTCGCCCCAATGTGAGGCCGAGGCCGTTGACCCGGCCGGCGAGGGGCTCCACTGTCCGGCGGCTTCCTAGCGCGCGCGCACCGGCGCGCCAAGGGGAGAGGGAACACGTGGCGAGGCGAGGACAAGCGTCAGGGCTCATGGACCGATCACCTTCTTGCTCCCTTCTGCGCCGGATGGCGCTGCGCGCCGGGCGTGTGGCGGCCGTGCTCGCAGTGGCGGCGCTCCCGCTCCACGCGGTGCGCGCGCAGGAGCAGCCCAAGGGCGGTGTCACCACCATCCGCGACACCGAGATCGAGGCCCTGCTGCGCGACTATACCCGCCCCATCCTGAAGGCCGCGGGGCTCGCCCAGCAGAATGTCGAAGTGGTGCTCATCAACCAGCGCTCCTTCAACGCCTTCGTGGCGGACGGACGGCGCATCTTCGTGAACACCGGCGCGCTCATCGATTCCAAGACGCCGAACCAGATCATCGGCGTGCTCGCGCACGAGACCGGGCACATCGCCGGCGGCCATCTCGCCCGCATGCGCGAGCAGCTCGCGGGGGCACAGACCATGGCCATCGTCGCCATGCTGCTGGCCGGCGCGGGCGTGGCGGCCGGCGCGGCGGGCGGCATGGGTGGCAGCAGCCTGGGCAGCGCCGCTGCGGCCGGCATGAGCGCCCCCCAGGAGATGATTCGCCGCTCCCTGCTCTCCTACCAGCGCGGCGAGGAGCAGGCGGCCGACCGCTCGGCGGTGAAGTACCTCGACGCCACCCACCAATCGTCCAGGGGCATGCTGGAGACGTTCGAGCGCTTCCAGAACGACCAGCTCTTCCTGAGCCAGAGGGTGGACCCCTACCTGCTGAGCCACCCCATGGCGCGTGAGCGCATCGCGGCGCTGGAGCAGCTCGTGAAGGCGAGCCCCTACTACAACGCCAAGGACCCGGCCGACCTGCAGGCCCGGCATGATCTCATGCGGGCCAAGCTCATCGCCTTCATCGAGCGGCCCGATGCGGTGAACCGGCAGTATCCCATCTCCGACAACTCGCTGGCGGCGCAGTATGCGCGCGCCATCTCCGCCTATCGCTTCGGCAATGTGAACGGCGCCCTGGCGCAGATCGATTCCCTCATCGCCAAGCAGCCGGGCAATCCCTATTTCTACGAGCTGAAGGGCCAGGCGCTGCTGGAAAGCGGCCGGGCGGCGGAGGCCGTGGCGCCGCTGCGCAAGGCGGTCTCCATGACCGATGGCGCCCCGCTCATCCGCGCCATGCTCGGCCAGGCGATGGTGCAGTCGGGCAGCAACGTCAATCCCGAGGACGCCATCCGCGAGCTGATCCAGGCCACCCAGCGCGATCCCAATTCGGCTGGGGCGTGGCGCTCGCTCTCCATTGCCTACGGGCGCAAGGGCGACCTTGCGAACGCCGATCTCGCGGCGGCCAGCGGCTATTTCGCCTCGGGCGACTTCAAGATCGGCCGGGAGATCGCCGCCCGTGCCCGCCAGCGCTTTCCCCAGGGCTCTCCGGGGTGGCTGAAGGCGGACGACCTCGTGAACTTCAAGCCGCCCAAGGGCGCCGAGCAGCGGGGCGGGCGGGACGGCGGATAGCCGGATTCTTGCCCCGGTCTCCTGCCCCAGGCGGGCACCTGTTCGCGCTGGGGAGTGCGCGGACGCCGGAAGCAGGGGCATTGCCGCGCATCACTGCGCGTGGGATGCCCCGGAACAGACCTTTCTCACGTGATGGAGATATGCATGTTTTCGCGCCTCGGCCTCAGCGCCGGCCTCATTCCGCTGGCGCTGGCGGCCGCCCTGGCCTCCAGCCCCGCCTCCGCCTTCACCGACGAGGAGAAGAAGGAGCTCGGCCCGGTCATCCGCGAGTACCTGCTCCAGAATCCGGAGGTGCTCCAGGAGGCCATCGCCGTATTGGAGGCGCGCCACAACGCCGCCGAGGCGCAGGAGCGCGGCAAGGCCCTCTCCCAGGTGAAGCCGCTGCTCATGGAGAGCCCGCGCGGCGTGGTGGTGGGCAATCCCAAGGGCGACGTGACCCTGGTGGAGTTCTTCGACTACAACTGCGGCTACTGCAAAAAGGCCCTCTCCGACCTGCAGGAGCTGATCAAGGAAGACCCGAACCTGCGCGTGGTGCTGCGCGAGTTCCCGGTGCTCGGACCGGGCTCGGTGGAGGCCGCGCAGGTGGCGATCGCGGTGCGCATGGTGGCGCCGGAGAAGTACATGGCCTTCCACCAGGCGTTGCTGAACGGCCGCGGCCAGGCTGACCGCGCCAAGGCCCTCGCCGCCGCCAAGGAGGCGGGCATCGACCCCGCCCTGATCCAGAAGCAGGCCTCCTCGCCGGAGCTGAACGCAACGCTGGACGAGAACATGAAGATCGCCGAGGCGCTCTCGCTCAACGGCACGCCGTCCTATGTGGTGGGCGACCAGGTGGTGGTGGGCGCCGTGGGCTTCGACAAGCTCAAGGCCGCCATTGCCGAGAGCCGGACGCAGAAGAAGGCGAACTGAGTACCGCCGAGCTTCCGCCCGCCGCCGGCCCCAGGCTGCGCGGCGGGCTCTTTCCTTGCGCGGCGGGCACCCCTATAAGTGCCGCCGACCCGGACATGGTGTGCCGGCGACAGATGTTTCTGGGATGTCCGATACCATCCACGTTCTGAACGGGCCCAACCTCAACCTCCTCGGCACGCGCGAGCCCGGCATCTACGGCGCCGCGACGCTGGCCGACGTGGAGGCGCTGTGCCGCTCCGAGGCGGAACGGCACGGCTTCGGCCTCGTGTTCCGGCAAACCAATTCCGAAGGCGCGCTGGTGGACTTCATCCAGGCCGCGCGCGGCGCGCGGGGCATTGTCCTCAACGCGGCCGCCTACACGCACACCTCTGTCGCCATCCGCGACGCGGTGGCGGCGGTGGGGGTTCCCACCATCGAGGTGCATCTGTCGAACGTGTTCGCGCGCGAGCCGTTTCGCCACCATTCCTACCTTTCGCCCGTGGCGCGCGGGGTCATCTGCGGCTTCGGACCGCAGAGCTACGTGCTCGGAATCCAGGCGCTGGCGGGCCTTTCTTAAGAAGCTGGTGGCGCGCCGTGCCCTAGGATCGCGGGCGCGGACGCAGCCGGCAAGAGCAGGATGATGATGAAGCCGACCAAACCCCAGATCGATACCGACCTCGTCAAGGACATCGCGAAGCTCCTGTCGGACAGCGACCTGACCGAGATCGAGGTGGAGCACGAGGGCCTGCGCGTGCGCGTGGTGCGCGCCCCCGCGCCGGTGATCGCCGCCGCCCCGGCCGCTGTGGCCGCCGCGCCCGCGCCCGTCGTCGCGCACGCCGCCCCGGCCGCGGAGGCGCCCGCCGATCCTGCCAAGCATCCCGGCGCCGTGACCTCGCCGATGGTGGGCACGGCCTATCTCTCGCCCGAGCCCGGCGCCGCCGCTTTCGTCGAGGTCGGCGCCACGGTGAAGGAAGGCCAGACGGTGCTCATCGTCGAGGCCATGAAGACCATGAACGCCATCCCCGCGCCCCGCTCCGGCACGGTGACGCGCGTGCTGGTGGGCAATGCGCAGCCGGTGGAATACGGCGAGCCGCTCCTCATCATCGAGTGACACCGGTGCCCGGCAGGTGCCCCCGTCGCCATCCGGCGGCGGCGCGCCCCTCCCGGCATCGACGCGCCTTCCGCGCGCGAAGCGGCATCAGGCTCGCGCGCATACGCTCTCGAGCGTTTTCAAGCGAAGTGGATCCCGGTTCGCGTGAAGAAAACGCGCCAATGCAAAAACGTGGGGCGCTTTCCGTGAGACAGTGCGCGCGGAAGACGCTCTAGGGGCAGGCCAGAGATGTTCAAGAAAATCCTCATCGCCAACCGCGGCGAGATCGCGCTGCGCATTCTGCGCGCCTGCAAGGAGCTCGACATCGCCACCGTGGCGGTGCACTCCACGGCGGACGCCGACGCCATGCATGTGCGGCTTGCCGACGAAAGCGTGTGCATCGGTCCGCCGCCGGCCCGCGAGAGCTATCTCAACATCCCCTCCATCCTCGCCGCCTGCGAGATCACGGGGGCGGACGCGGTGCATCCGGGCTACGGCTTCCTGGCCGAGAACGCCCGCTTCGCCGAGATCCTGGACGACCACAACATCGGCTTCATCGGCCCCAAGGCGGAGCACATCCGCATCATGGGCGACAAGATCGAGGCCAAGCGCACCGCCCAGTCCCTGGGCATTCCGGTGGTGCCGGGCTCGGAAGGCGGCATCCGCGACGACGAGGAGGCCCATCGCGTCGCTGCCGGGATCGGCTATCCGGTGCTGGTGAAGGCCGCCGCCGGCGGCGGCGGGCGCGGCATGAAGGTGGCGCACACGCAGGAGGATCTCTCCCAGGCCCTCTCCACCGCGCGGATCGAGGCCAAGGCCGCCTTCGGCGACGACGCCGTCTATCTGGAGAAGTACCTCTCCACCCCGCGCCACATCGAAGTGCAGGTGCTGGGTGACGGCAGGGGCAACGCCATCCACCTTGGCGAACGCGACTGCTCGCTCCAGCGCCGCCACCAGAAGGTGTGGGAGGAGGCGCCCTCGCCCGTCATCACCGCCGCCCAGCGCGCCGAGATCGGCGAGACCTGTGCCAGCGCCATGCGCGAGCTGAAGTATCTCGGCGTCGGCACCATCGAGTTCCTGTACGAGGACGGGCGCTTCTACTTCATCGAGATGAACACCCGCATCCAGGTGGAGCATCCGGTGACAGAGGCGGTGACGGGCATCGACCTCATCAACGAGCAGATTCGCGTGGCGGCCGGCGAGCCCATGAGCGTCAGCCAGGACGACGTGGTCATCAACGGCCACGCCATCGAGTGCCGGGTGAATGCCGAGCACCCCACCACTTTCCGGCCCTCGCCGGGGCGGATCACCCATTACCACGTGCCGGGCGGCCTCGGCGTGCGCGTCGATTCCAACGCCTATCAGGGCTATGTCATCCCCCCCACCTATGACAGCCTGGTGGGTAAGCTGATCGTGCACGGCCAGACCCGCGACGAGTGCCTGCGCCGCCTGCGCCGCGCCCTCGACGAGTTCGTGGTGGACGGCATCGACACCACCTTGCCGCTGTTCCGCACGCTGGTGCGCACCCGCGATATCGCCGAAGGCCGCTACGACATCCACTGGCTGGAGCATTTCCTGGCCGACACCGCCAAGGCTCACGGCGGCTGAGGCACCTGTGGACGGCGGGTCCTGGGCTAAAGAGGCCGGCGCCCGCCTGCCGCCGGGATAGGAGTTGCCGAACCGGCCGAAATTCGGATATCCCGGCGCAAGCAGCGGCGGGCATGGCTCCGTCGAACCTCGGGGAACGCTATGATCAGCATGTCGCGCAAGGTTGTCCGGTCCGCTGGGGCCATGGTGGATGCCGGGGCCGAAGCCATGGGCGCCCGCAAGGTGCTGGCCCTTGCCGCGGCGGCGCTGCTTAGCGGCGGCCTCCTGCTTCAGGCGCCGGCTGCGCGGGCCGAGACCCCCGCGGACACCGTCACCCGCTCCACCCACGACGATTGGACCGTGCGCTGCAAGAAGGATGCCTCCCCCAAGGAGTGCGAGGCGGTGCAGACCTTGCAGACCCCCGACCTCAAGGGCGTGCTCGCCCATGTGGCCGTGCGCGCGCAGAAGGGCGGCGAGGTGCTGCTCATCGTCCTCACCCCGCCGGGGGTGTGGCTACCGTCCAACGTCACCCTCAAGGTGGGCGGCGTGCCGGACGTGGTGCTGAGCTACAAGCGCTGCGGCCAGTATTGCGTGGCCAGCGTCGCCCTGACGCGGGAGAACCTCGCGGCGCTGAAGGCGAGTTCCGGCCAGGGCGACCTGACCTTCGAGAACGGCTCGCGCAGCCCCATCATCCTGCCCGTGTCCTTCAAGGGCCTGGGCGATGCCATGACGGCCGCCCTCAACTGATCCTCGCGGAGCGGCAAGGCGCGGCTCGGGCGTGAGTTTTCCCGGCCGCGCGTGTGTTCGCCAGCCTTCGTGGTGGGCCCGGTGGTGGTGCGACGCATGTCGCTTCCGCCTCTCGTCCGGCATGTGCATGTGCTCAGTTGTGCAAGGTTGTTGCGTGGCGGCACAGCGTGATGCCGCGTCCGCAACGATCCGGTGACGCCCGCCGGTGCTTCGCGGGAGCCGCTCTGGCGAAAGGCTTTGGCCGGCGGCTTGGTTCCGAAACAGGCGGCTTCGCCTTGGGGCGTGCGTCTTCTCAGCAGGGGTCAGCAAGGCAGTGCCGGCGGCTTCGAGCCCGGACGCCGCATGTCACGAAATGGGGGAGCCCGCTCAGCTCCCCGGCGGCCTGTGGCGCCCGTGGGCGCTGCGCCATCCGGTGTTTACGCCCGCGTCAAGGGCGCGACGGCCCTGGAGCATTTTCGCGCTCGCATCGGAACGCGGGCCATGCCCTCCCTCGCCGAGCGCGCACGTGTTTTTCACGCGAGCCGGTCCCATCTTCGCCCAAGAGCGCTTCCGTCGAGGCCCCAGTGAGGGTCCGATTCCACGGGGGCTCGCGCCCTGTGACTGGCAGGCCGTATCCGGCGCCTGCGAGGCGCGGGATACGTGGAATGCTCAGTCGGCGTAGGGATTGTCCTTCTGCCGCAGCGTCAGCCGGATCGGGACGCCGGGCAGGTCGAAGGTCTCACGCAAGGCGTTGGTGATGTAGCGCAGGTAGCTCTCGGGCAGGGCATCGGCGCGCGAGCAGAACAGGACGAAGGACGGCGGGCGCGCCTTGGGCTGCGTCATGTAGCGCAGCTTCACCCGGCGGCCGGACACCGCCGGCGGCGGGTGCTTGTCCACCACCTGCTGCAGCAGGCGGTTGAGCGGGTTGGTGGCCACGCGCTTGTTCCACACCTTGTGGGCCTTGGCGATGGCTTCCACTAGCTTGTCGAGCCCGTGCCCGGTGAGGCCGGAAAGCGCGGCGATGGGCACGCCCTTGATCTGCGGCAGCAGATGGTCCGCTTCCTCGCGCAGGCGGGTGGCGAGGCCGCCGCGGGGGATGAGATCCGACTTGTTGTAGCCGATCACCACGGCCCGGCCCTCGCGCGCGACGAGGTCGGCGATGCGCAGGTCCTGCTCCTCGAAGGGGTGGGTGGCGTCGATGAGCACCACCACCACCTCCGCGAACTTCATGGCGCGCAGGGCATCGGCGGCGGAGAGCTTCTCCAGCTTGTCCTCGATGCGCGCCCGCTTGCGCAGCCCGGCGGTGTCAAACACTTCGAGCTTCGTGCCGCGGAAATCCACTTCCACGGCAATGGAATCGCGGGTGATGCCCGCCTCGGGGCCGGTGAGCAGGCGGTCCTCGCCCAGCAGGCGGTTGATGAGGGTGCTCTTGCCCGCGTTGGGGCGGCCCAGCACCGCCACCTTGATGGGGCGCTTCGGCGCATCGGCCGGCTCCTCGGGCTCCGCGTCGTCGCCGTCCTCGTCCTCCGCCGCCGGGCGGGTCTGCTCGGGCAGGGCGTCGCAGATAGCGTCGTAGAGGTCGGAAAGGCCTTCGCCATGCTCAGCGGAGAAGGGCACGGGCGTGCCGAGGCCGAGGGCGAATGCCTCGATGGCTCCGGCCTCGCCGCCGCGCCCCTCGCTCTTGTTGGCGACGAGGATGGTGGGCTTGCCGGCGCGCCGCACCAGGGCTGCGAACGCCTGGTCGGTGGGGGTGAGGCCCACCCGCGCATCGATCAGGAAGAGGATGGCGTCGGCATCGCCGATGGCGGCCTCGGTCTGGGCGCGCATGCGGCCTTCGAGGCTGCCGGCATCGGCTTCCTCCAGGCCGGCGGTGTCCACGATGCGGAAGGAGAGGTCACCGAGGCGCGCATCCCCTTCTCGGCGGTCACGGGTGACGCCGGGGCGGTCGTCCACCAGCGCGAGCTTCTTGCCCACGAGCCGGTTGAACAGGGTGGACTTGCCCACATTGGGCCGGCCGACGATGGCCAGGGTGAAGGTCATGGATTACGGCTCGTCGCCCGGAGAAAATGGAGTGGGAACGCCTGCGGGCGCGCCTCAGCGGGACTGGCCGGAGCCCGCGGGCGGCGGGTTCGGCAGGTCGATGGCGGCGTTGGCGTTGGAGGGCTGGCCGGGGCCGGTGGAGTAGTCGACGCCGGGCACGCCCTGGGGAAACACCTGCTGGCGCGCGCCGGGCAAGGGCTTCTTGTTTTCGTCGAAGGGGTTGAACTTCTCCAAGGTCTCGCAGCCGGCGGCCGCGAGCGCGAGCGCGAGCCCGATGGCGACACGCAGCGACCTCGAAACAAGGCGGGACTGTCCCATGGGGCGCATCCTTATTGTGCGGCGGCCGGCGCGGCGGGGGCTTCGGCCGGGGCGGCGGGTGTCGCCGTGAGGCGGCGGATGAGTTCGGCGCGGGAGCGGATGCCGCCTGTGGCTTCCGCATCCTCGGTGATCTCGGTGGCGGTTTTGTTGGCGGCGGCGAGGTCGCCGGCCTTCATCTGCGCCAGGGCCAGCACCTCGCGGGCGGGGTTGCGCAGCGGCCCGGTGCCGGCGGCGAGGTCGCCCACGCGCTGCTTCACTGCGGCAAGATCGGAGGTGTCGAGCACCATGAGCCCGGCGCGCAGGCGCGCCATGTCGCGCGCGAGGGCCGGCAGCCGGCTGTCGCCGGCGATGGCGTCGAAGGCGGAGATGCCGGCGGCCGGGTCGCGCTTCGCCGCGGCCTCGGCCGCGCGGAACAGGGCGATGGCGCGGTAGCCAGCGGGCCCGGTCCTTGCGATCTCCTGGAAGGCGGCCTCGGCCTCCGCATATTTGCCGGCGGCGCTCAGGGCTCCGGCTTCATCGAGGGCGACGGAGGTGGCGATGGCCTGCTGCTGGCGCCAGTAGGTGTAGCCGCTCCAGGCCGCCGCGCCGGCGATGGCGAGCACCACGGCGGCGATGAGGACGATGCCGTAGCGGTCCCACAGCTTGCGCATCCGCTCGCGCCGGAGGTCTTCCTGGATCTCGTGGAAAATGTCGGTCATCAAAGGTCCGCAGATGCAGGGCGCAGTCGCGCCGGCTCAGGGCGGCTAACCTATCCATGCGGCCTCATCGTGGCAAACCCGGCGTGGCCGCGCCTGTGGGCGACATGCGCTTGCCGTGCCGCGGCCCGCCCTTAGGATGGACCTGCGCCCGCCGCCGGCCCTGGGGCGCCGGGAGAGACGGGGACGATCGCATGTCGATACCGACGGACGGAGTGGGGCCGCGCGCGGCCGCCCCGTCCTTTGAATACCAGCTCAACCGCACGCCGGTGGGCGTGGTGATGCTCGACGCCGATCTCGCCATCCGCGCCGTGAACCCGGTGGCCCTGCGGCTGCTGGCGCCGGCGGGGGCGAGCCTCATCGGGGTGAACCTCCTCGACCTGCACCCCGATGAGGCCCGCGACAAGGTGAGCTGGCTCATCTCGCGCGCAGCTGCGGGCGCGGACGGAACCGCCTCGCTGGTGGTGACGACCGCCATGGGCAGTCTCGTCGCCAAGGTGAGCCGCCTCGACGGTGGGGGCGGCGCGGCCGCCGGCTACTGCATGATGATCCACGCCCTCGCCGGCGCCCCCGTGATGGGGCGGGCCGAATCGGACGCGGCGGCAGAGCGGGCGGAGGCGGTTCCGGTGGCTGCCGATGCGGGCCTGCCCCTGTGTCCCCTCATGAAGCTGCCGCTCATGCGTGGCAAGGGGGCGGTGATCTCGCTGATCGACGTGGGCGAGGTGGTGTGCCTCGTGGCCCAGGGCCACTATGCGGAGGCGCACACGCTGTCCTTCTCCGCCTTCTGCCCACGCTCCCTGGCGGATCTGGAGCGGCGGCTCGATCCCTCGGTGTTCCTGCGCGTGCACCGGCGCTACGTGGTGAACATCCGCCATGTGCGCGGGGCGGAGCGCGCCGACGGCGGCTGGCACCTCATCCTCGCCGACAAGGCGGCGACGCGGGTGCCCGTGAGCCGCGCCAAGGTGGAGGCGATGCGCCGGCTGCTGGCGGTGTGACGCACCGTTCGTGCAGTCCAGGTGCCGTTCGTGCACGCTGGCCGTGAGCCGTTCCTGCCGCGTTGAGGGCCCGAGCGGCGCCCATCATCCTCCTGCCATGCGCTGATCCGGCGCCTCCGCAGAGGGGTGTTCCCATGGACTCGTCCGTTCCCGCCGACTTCTCCCAATTGCCGGGCGACCTCGACAATCCGGACCGTTACGTCACGTTCCGCGGCATCGATTTCGAGGGCAATATGGCCCGCGTGCTCGCGCACCTCTTCCGCTACATTGACGATCCCGCCCACGGCAATGCCTTCTGGGCGCGGTTCAAGACGCGGCTCGCGGCGGCGGGGGAGGGCGGCTCGGCCATCTGCGACAAGCTCCTGCTGCTCCACTCCCATACCTACTACATGGTCGACCTGTTCGAGGACCACGACGACGAGGCGGCGCTGGCGGACCTGCGGAAGCTGGAGGAGGAGTGCTTCTAGCCGCCGGTGGCGAAGCCGGCCCGCTTCAGCCGCACAACCGCGAGGTCGAGCGCCGAGAGGAAGGCCGAGCGGTCGCGGGCGGAGAAGGGCCTCGGCCCGCCCGTGACCGCGCCGGCGGAGCGCAGGTCGTCCATCAGGTTGCGGGTGGCGAGCGCCATGCCGATGGAATCGGTGGTGAAGGGTTTTCCAGTGGGCGCGATCACGTCCGCCCCCGCCTTCACGCAGCGGGCGGCGAGGGGGATGTCGGCGGTCACCACCACGTCCCCGCGTGAGACATGGGCGGCGATGAAATCGTCGGCGGCGTCCGGCCCCGCCGGCACCAGCACGCGCTCCACCAGCGGGTGGGCGGGAACGGCGATGGGCGCGTTGGCCACCACGAGCATGCGCACCGCGTGGCGCCAGCCCACCTTGTAGGCCTCCTCCTTCACCGGGCAGGCGTCGGCGTCGATATAGAGGGCGATGGGGGCGGCACGGGGCGGAGCGGCGGTCATGGCCGGGAGATGGCAGGCGCGGGCCGGAAGGGCAAGCCCGGCCGGCGTGCGGCGGGCGATCAATCATGACGCAGGCATGACAGAAGCGCCGCGGCGGTCATTGACGCCGGGCGCCGCCCGCGCCAAGCCTGTCGTATGATTTCGCTGCTCAGCCGCGGCCGCCGCCGCCTCGAAGCCTTTCCCGTCATCGGCCGCCTGCTCGCCTCGGTGAGCCACATGGAGCGCGTGACGCTGGCGACGCTCGCCTTCGCCGCCTGCGCGCTCTACGCCTTCGTGAAGATCGCCGACGAGGTGATGGACCACGAGACCGGCAGCCTCGACCGCGGCATCCTGCTGGCCCTGCGCAATCCCGAAAACCTCTCCGATCCGCTCGGGCCGCCCTGGGTGGAGGAGATGATGCGCGACTTCACCGCGCTCGGCAGCACCGGCGTGCTCACCCTCCTCACCCTCGTCGTGCTGGCCTTCCTCATGATGACCCAGAAGCGCCACGCGGCATTGCTGGTGGCGGTCTCGGTGGCCGGCGGCACGGCGCTGTCGCAGGTGATGAAATGGGGCTTCGACCGGCCCCGGCCGGACCTCGTGCCCCACGGCATGGCCGTCTATACCCAGAGCTTCCCGAGCGGCCACGCCATGCTTTCGGCGGTGGTCTACCTCACCCTGGGCGCACTGCTTGCCCGCACCCAGGCGCGCACGCGGGTGAAGGTGTTCCTGCTCATGGTGGCGGCGGCGCTCACGGTGATCGTGGGCATCAGCCGCATCTATCTGGGGGTGCACTGGCCCACCGACGTGCTGGGCGGCTGGATGCTGGGCGCCGGCTGGGCGGCCTTGTGCTGGCTCGTCATGTTGTGGCTCCAGCGCAAGGGCGAGGTGGAGTCCGACACTGCCCTGCCGCCGGGCGAGGCGGGCGCTCCCGGGGCGTGACGCCAAGGGGCCGGGGGTGTGCGTCCTGGGCGCTTCGCCAGGGCCGCGCGGCGCTTGAGGGAAGCGCGACCCGTGCCGGGCGAAGGAGAGGGGTCGATGGCGCGCCTGCCGCCGCCCGCGCTCATTTTTCCGGGCGGTAGCTGCCCTGGTCGATGCCGTGGCGGCGGAGCTTGTCGTAGAAGGTCTTGCGGGGAATGCCGAGGGCGCGCACGGCGGATTGCACATCGCCCCGCGTGGCGGCCAGCGTGCCGCGGATCTCGGCCGCCTCGAACGCCTCCACCCGCTCCGGCAGGGATGGCGCGGCATCGGCCGGCGTCTCCGGCGGCGGCAGGTCCGGCGCCGGCTTCTCCTCGCCCCCGGCGAGGCCCAGGGCCACACGCTCGGCATAATGGGCGAGCTCGCGCACGTTGCCCGGCCAGTCGTGGGTGTCGAGGTGGCGGCGCACGGCGGCGGTCAGCGGCGGCGGCTCGCGGCCGAAGCGCTCGGCGGCGCGGCTCAGGAAATGGCCGAACAGGAGGGGCACGTCCTCGCGCCGCTCGCGCAGCGGGGGAATGCGGACCGTCGCCACGTGCAGGCGGTAATAAAGGTCCTCCCGGAACTCCCCCTTCCGCACCAGATCGAGAAGGTCGATCTTGGACGCGGCGATTACCCGCAGGTTCACCCGCTTCACTTCATTGGTGCCGAGGGGGGTCACCTCCCGCGCCTCCAGCACCCGCAGCAGCTTCACCTGCAGCGCGGGGGACATCGCCTCGATTTCGTCCAGGAACAGCGTGCCGCCGCTTGCGTGCTCGATGCGCCCCACGCGCTTCTTCACCGCCCCGGTGAAGGCGCCGGCCTCGTGGCCGAACAGCTCGCTCTCGATCATGCTTTCCGGCAGGGCGCCGCAGTTCACCGCCACCAGCGGGCGGGCGGCGCGGCGGCTCCAGCGGTGGAGCGTGTGGGCCACCACCTCCTTGCCGGCGCCGGTCTCGCCCTCCACCAGCACGTCCACCTCGGCGTCTGCGAGCTGGCGCAGCATCTGGCGCAGGCGCTCCATGGCGGGGGCGATGCCGATCAGCGGCTCGTCGTCGCCGGTGGCCTCGGCGCGGCGCTTCAGCTCCCGGTTTTCCAGCACCAGCCGGCGCTTCTCCAGCGCGTGGCGCACGGCCGAGAGCAGGCGGTCCATGGGATAGGGCTTGGCGAGGAAATCATAGGCGCCCTCGCGCATGGCCTCCACCGCCATGGCGATGTCGCCGTGGCCGGTGACGAGGATCACCGGCAGGTCGCCATCCATGCGCTTCAGGTGACGAAACAGGGTGAGGCCGTCCATGCGCGGCATCCGCACGTCGCTCACCACCACGCCGGGGAAGCCTTCGTCCAGGGCGTCGAGGGCGGCCTCGGCGGAGGCGAACGGCTGCACGGTCAGCCCGGCCAGCATCAGCGCCTGCACGTTGGCGGCCCGCAGCACCTCGTCGTCGTCGATGAAGGCGACATCCATCAGGAAGCCTCCGGCAGGGTGATGATGAAGCGCGCGCCGCCGGCGTTCTCGGCCGCAAGCGCGCCGCCGAACTCGCGCAGGATGTCGTGGCAGATCACCAGCCCGAGCCCCAGGCCGTGGGGTTTGGTGGTGGTGAAGGGCATGAACAGGGCCGCCATCACTTCCGGCGCCACGCCCGGCCCGTTGTCGGCGATGGCGAGGGTGACGGCGCCGTCGGCGCGGGCGGCGCTGATGCGCAGGCGCCGGTCGGGCCGCTCCGCCATGGCCTCGATGGCGTTCTGGATGAGGTTCACTAGCACCTGTTCCAGCCGGCCGCGGTCGGCGCGGGCGACGAGGTCCTCGGGGATATCGAGGGTGAGGGCGATGTCGTGCTCGCGCAGCCGATAGCCCATGAGGCCGAGCACGCCCTTCACAGCCTCCGCCACCGGCACGGGGCCGATCTCGCGGGCCGGCTTGCGGGCGAAGGCGCGCAGCTCCTGGGTGATGGCGCCGATGCGCTCGGTGAGGGCGGCGATGGTTGAGAGGTTGATGCCGGCGGCTTCCGGCTGGCCCTGGTCAAGGAAGGTGCGGGCATTGTCCGCGAACACCCGGATGGCGGCCACGGGCTGGTTCACCTCATGGGCGATGGAGGCGGCGATCTGCCCGAGCATGGCGAGCTTGGTGGCCTGGGCCAGCTCCTCCTGAAGCGCCTCCAGGGCGATGCGCGCGCGCCGGCGCTCCACCATCTCCGCCTTGAGCTGCTCGTTGGCGCTCTTGAGCTCGACGGTGCGGCTCTCCACCTGCTCCTCCAGCTCGCGCCGGGCCTCGCGCTGGCGGGCTTTCTCCTTCTGCCGCTGGGTGCGCCGCGCCAGGAACAGGCCGCCGATGCCGATGCCCACCACCCCCACCAGCAGGGCGATGGAGCGGCTGGCGGTGGCGGCGAGGTTCACCGCCTGCGCCGTGGGGGCGAGCACGTTGAGCGTCCAGCTCGTGGTCGGCACCGCAGAGCGCGCCTCCATGAAGACACGCGGCGTGTGGGCGCCGGGCAGGGTCACCTCCACCAGCCGGCCATGATCCCCAAGGGGCGTGAAGGCGAGCGGCTCCAGCGGCGCCGCGCCGAACTGGAGGCTGGACCGGATGGCGGCCTTGTCCGCGGCGGCGATGGGCGCCATCGCCCGGAACCGCCACTCCGGCTCGCTGGTGATGATGACGATGCCCTGGGCGTCGGTGACGAAGGTGGGGGTGGGCACGGGCAGGCGCCGCCAGTCGTTCTCGATGGCGTCGAACTCGTCCTTCACCACGATCACCCCCAGCGGGCGACCGTCGGGCGCGTCCACCCGGCGCGAGAGGTAGAGGCCGGGGTGCAGGCTCACGGTGCCGAAGGCGAAATGCTCGGCGCCCCCTTCCGCCATGGCCCGCGTGAAATAGGGGCGGAAGGAATAGTCCGAGCCGACGAAGCTGCCCGGCTCGCCGGCGTTGCTGGCGGAGATGCACAGGCCCGCGTCGTTCATGAGGTAGATCACCCCGGCGCGGGTGGCCTGCGCCAGGGTGCGGAACTTGGCGTCGAGCACGGCGACGGCGGCCGCTCCGCCATGCTCCAGCGCGGCGCGCACGTCCGGGTCCTGGGCCAGCACCACGGGCAGGGTGCGCTGCTTCTCGATCTCGCTGCGCAGCGCCGTCACCCTGAGGTCGGCGGCGAAAGCGGCTTCCGCCTCCACCTTGGCGATGGCCCAGCGGTTGGCGCCGTAGACCGCGAGGCGGTCGAGCCCCACCAGGAGGACCACCGCCGCCGCCACCGCCAGCAGCACCGGCAGCAGGCCGCGCCGCGCCTCGCGCGCGGATGCCGTGGACGCGGCGGAGCGGGGCGAGACCTCGTGCGGAACCTCGGACACGGTGACCTCAAGACCCTTCGTGTGCGAAAATCCGCACAGATGGAAATATCATTTGTGCGGCAGAATGCACGATCTGTCGAGGGGGACGGGCGAGCGTGCGGCGCGTTAACGGTTTTTCAATGGTTTGCCGGCTTGGCCCCGGCGCCGGCACGATGGCACGGCGCTTGCGGAAGGAGAATGCCTGAGCGGCGAGCGCGCGGGCATTGCATCACCCATTCGGCTTCGACGTCGCCCGGCCCAAGAGGCGCGACGAGGCCGGCGGAGGAAACGGTCCATGGCTCCCATGATCCCGGCGGCGGCGCCCCAGGCGCCTCGCAGGTTCCACCACCATTTGTATTTCCAGGTTCTCGTCGCCATCGGCGCGGGCATCCTGCTCGGCCATTTCTACCCGAGCCTCGGCGCCGACATGAAGCCGCTCGGCGACGCCTTCATCAAGCTGGTGAAGATGGTGATCGCACCGGTGATCTTCCTCACCGTCGTCACCGGCATCGCCGGCATGCGGGACCTGGGCAAGGTGGGCCGCGTGGCCGGCAAGGCCATGCTCTACTTCATCACCTTCTCCACCCTGGCGCTCATCGTCGGGCTGGTGGTGGGCAATGTGATCCAGCCCGGCTCCGGCCTCAACATCGATCCCCGGACCCTCGACCACAAGGCGGTGGCCGACTATGCCGCCAAGGCCCACGACCAGACGCTCATCGGCTTCCTGATGGGGGTCATCCCGAACACACCCGTCAGCGCGCTCGCCACCGGCGACATCCTGCAGGTGCTGTTCTTCTCGGTGCTGTTCGGCATCGCGCTCGGCGCCATCGGCGAGCGGGGCGAGCCGGTGATGGATGTGCTGCAGTCGGCCGCCCAGGCCATGTTCAAGCTGGTGGCGATCCTGATGAAGGCCGCCCCCATCGGCGCCTTCGGCGCCATGGCCTTCACCATCGGCAAGTACGGCATCGGCTCGGTGGCGAACCTCGCGCTGCTGATCGCCACCTTCTACCTCACCTCCCTCATCTTCGTGCTGGGCGTGCTGGGCGTGGTGGCGCGCTACAACGGCTTCTCCATCCTGGCGCTCATCCGCTACATCAAGGAAGAGCTGCTGCTGGTGCTCGGCACCTCCTCCTCCGAGGCGGCGCTGCCCTCCCTCATGGAGAAGATGGAGCGCGCGGGCTGCGGCAAGTCGGTGGTGGGCCTTGTCATTCCCACCGGCTATTCGTTCAACCTGGACGGCACCAACATCTACATGACGCTGGCGTCGCTGTTCATCGCGCAGGCGGTGGGCATCCACCTGTCGCTGTGGGACCAGATCCTGCTGCTGCTGGTGGCCATGCTCTCCTCCAAGGGCGCGGCGGGCATCACCGGCGCGGGCTTCATCACCCTGGCGGCGACCCTCTCGGTGGTGCCCTCGGTGCCGGTGGAGGGCATGGCCCTCATCCTGGGCATCGACCGCTTCATGTCCGAGTGCCGTGCGCTCACCAACTTCACCGGCAATGCGGTGGCCACCATCGTCGTCGCCCGCTGGGAGAACGACCTCGACAAGGCGCAGCTCGACGCGGCGCTCCACGGCCGCGTGCCCGAGACGGCGGAGCAGCCCATCGACATGGCGACGCCTTCGCCCATCGACTGAGCGGGAAGGGCCCGCCCTTCCATCCTGCGCGAAAGGCCGCCCCGCTGCGAAGCGGGGCGGCCTTTCCTTTTTGAGGCGGTGCGAGGGCGCGGCTCAGGCCGCGTCCACCAGGATCACCTCGGCGTCGTCCAGGGCCTTCACGGTCACCGCCGCCTCGTCGCGGATGGCGGCGCCGTCACGCTCGCTGACGCGGATGCCGTTCACCTCCACCGCGCCGCGGGCGGACACGAGATAGAGGTGGCGCCCCGGATCGACGGCGTAGGTGGCGCTGTCGCCGGCCTTGATGGTCGCCGCCACCAGGCGGGCGTCGGCGCGGATCATCAGAGCGCCCTCGTCGCCCTTGCGGCCGCTGGCGAGGGTGACGAACCGGCCGGCGCGCTCGCCCTTCGGGAAGGGCTGGGCCGCCCAGCGGGGCTCGCCGCCGCGCTCCTCGGGGATGATCCAGATCTGGAAGATCTTCGTGAGCTCCTTCTCCATGTTGTACTCGGAGTGGCGGATGCCGGTGCCGGCGCTCATCACCTGCACGTCGCCCGCCTCGGTGCGGCCCCGGTTGCCCTGGTCGTCCTGGTGGGTGATGGCCCCCTCGCGCACGTAGGTGATGATCTCCATGTCGCGGTGGGGGTGGAGCGGGAAGCCGGTGCCGGAGGCGATCTCGTCATCGTTCCACACCCGCAGGTTGCCCCAATGGACGCGGTTCTGGTCGAAATAGTCGGCGAAGGAGAAATGATGCTTGGTGTCGAGCCAGCCGTGGTCGGCGCCGCCCAGGCGGTCGAAGGGACGCAGTTCGATCATGGTGAACTCCTCTCCGCCCGTTCACTGACGGGCCATTCGGTGTCCTCGTTTGGACTGCGGCGAATATGGCATTGAACATCGAACGCAAAAATGGAAACAATGGAAACTCATGGTTTCCGATCGTGCACCTCACCGCCTGCCGGATCTCGAAGGCTGGGCCATCTTCGCCAAGGTCGTGGAGGCGGGCTCCTTCGCCCGCGCCGCGGCCGAGCTGGGCCTGTCCAAGGCCACCGTCTCCAAGGCCATCGGCCGGCTTGAGGAGCGCCTCGGCACGCGGCTGATGCACCGCACCGCGCGGCGTCTCTCCCTTACCGGCGCCGGGCGCGCCGCCGCCGAGAGCGCCGCGCGCCTCGTCGCCGAGGCGGAGGCGGCCGAGGCGGAGGCGGTCTCGCAGTCGGTGGAGCCGCACGGCGTGGTGCGCATCGCCGCGCCCATGTCGTTCGGCCTGCGCCACGTGGCGCCGCTGCTGCCGGAACTGATCGCGCGTTTCCCGAGGCTCTCGGTGGACCTGCACCTGAGCGACGCGGTGGTGGATCTGGTGGGGGAGGGGTTCGACCTCGCCCTGCGCATCGCCACGCTGCCGTCTTCAAGCCTGAAGGTGCGGCGCATCTGCGCGGTACGGCGCATCCTGGTGGGGGCGTCTGCCTATTTCGCGCGCCGCGGGCGGCCCGCCCACCCGCGCGACCTCGAAGGCCATGCGTGCCTGGGCTATGCCTACCTGCCGGTGCCGGACCGCTGGCGCTTCGTGGACGGGGCGGGGGAGACGGCGACGGTGACGCCCGCGGGGCCCCTGCGGGCCAACAATGCCGACGCGCTCACCCCCATGCTGCTGGCCGGGCTGGGGCTGGCGGTGCAGCCGGAGTTCATGGTGTGGCAGGATCTCGCCGCCGGCCGGCTGGAGCCTGCCCTGCCGGGCTGGTCCATGCCGGACCTCGCGCTCAACATCGTGATGCCGCCGGGCGGCCTGCGCCCAGCGCGGGTGACCGCGGTGGTGGATGTGCTGGCCGCGCGGCTGGCGGCGGCGCCGTGGGCTGCGGAGCCGAAGGCGGCCCCCGCCGTGGGGGCCGCCGGGGGCGCTAGCTGAGCCCGCGCGGCGTTTGAGCGGACCCTCTTGGCGCCAGTCGAAGACCGGTGCCGATGGTATCCGTTCAGCCCGCGCGGTGTTCGAGCAACCCGCTCGGCCCGGTCGAGGACCGGAGCCGAACGGCCTCAGTTCAGCTCAAGCGTGTTGGTGAGGTCGGCAGCCTTGCCGTCGCGCTCGTTCAGCGGCGCGAGGCCGTGGCGGGTCTCGATCAGCTTCAGAACCGAGGTGGTGTCGTAATAGGTGTGGTCCACGAAGCCCTTCCTGGCAAAAGGCGAGATCACCAGGGTGGGGATGCGCATGCCCGGGCCCCAGCGGTCCACCTTCGGCGGCGCCACATGGTCCCAATAGCCGCCGTTCTCGTCATAGGTGACGATGACGACAGTATCCTTCCAGATGGGGCTGCGCTCGATCATGGCGATGATGTCGGCGGCCTGCCGGTCACCGGCGAGGACGCTGGTGTAGCCGGGGTGCTCGTTGGCGACGCCGATGGGCTTGTAGAAGGAGACCGGCGGCAGGGTGCCGCTGTTGATGGCCTCGATGAAGTCCACGCCGTCCTTCAGGTGCCGGGCGCGGGCCTCGGTGCCGTCGCCATAGGCCTTGAAATAGGCGAAGGGCTGGTGGTGGAACTGGAACGACATGTCCGGTCGGCCGGCGACGGCATCGTTCCAGCCACCCGAATACCACGCCCAGTTGACGCCCTTCTCGTTCAGCCGGTCGCCGATGGTGGTGGCTTCCTGGGGCGGCAGCAGCTTGGCCGGGTCGTTGGCGGCGGCGGGGCGGGGCGTGTATGTGGAATAGATGGTGTTCACCGCGTAGCCGTCCGGCGTCACGGCGCCATCCTTTTTGAGGGTGCCGTCGGCATTGAGCACGGCGCGGATGCCCTCGGGCGCGTTCTTGAACTCGGGGGCGCAGGCGCACACGAGGTACATGTGGTTCAGGAACGAGCCGCCGAACGCCGCGTGGAAGAAATTGTCCGCCAGCGTGTACTTCTGCGCGTAGCGCCACAGCGGCAGGCGGGAGCCATCGTAATAGCTCATGGTGAGGCCGCCGGCGTCGGAGATGGCGGCGAAGCGGTCCATCTTGCCGCCGTTGATCTGTTCCTGCTGCTGGTAGAAGCGGTGCACCAGATCGCCGGTGGTCTGCTCCAGGCCCGCATAGGCGTCGGCGCGGAAGGGCTTGTTGGGCAGGTCGTCGGGGAAGCGGTTGTCCACCACTGCCGGCTTCAGGTTCACGTTCATGACCAGAGGAAGCTGGTCGAAGGGCTTACCGTCGCGGTCGGTCTGGGTGGCCGTGTCGCCGGCGTCAGCGATGCCGTTGGCGCCGGGGAACATGCCGTAGAGATTGTCGAAGCTGCGGTTCTCGAGGAACAGCACGACGATGTGGCCGACCTTCTCCAGGCCGGGCTTGCCGGCCGGCGGCTCGGCCGCGCCGGCGGATGCGGCGCCGGCAAACATGAAGGCTGCGGTGGATGCAAGGGCCAGGGAACGGATGCGCATGGGAAGGTCGCCGTCTGATCGAGGACGGCGCACCCTCCACGTCTCCCATGACCGGCGGATGACGCTTGGAATTGTTCTAATCTTATTCCGCTACGTCATGCTTGCCGGAGGTATCGTCAGTCGAACAGGCTGGAGACCGATTCTTCGTGCGCCGTGCGGGCGATGGCCTCGCCGATGAGGGTGCCGATGGAGAGCACGCGGATGTTGCGCGCCACGCGCACCGCCTCGGTCGGCTGGATGGAATCGGTGATGACCAGTTCCTTCAGCTTGGAGGCGGTGATGCGCGCCACCGCCCCGCCCGAGAGCACGCCGTGGGTAATGTAGGCGTGCACCTCGCTGGCGCCGCGGGCGAGCAGGGCTTCGGCCGCATTCACCAGGGTGCCGCCGGAATCGATGATGTCGTCCACCAGGATGCAGCGGCGGCCTTCCACGTTGCCGATGACGTTCATCACCTCGCTCTCGCCGGGGCGCTCACGGCGCTTGTCAACGATGGCGAGGGGGGCATCAATGCGCTTGGCGAGCGCGCGGGCGCGCACCACGCCGCCCACGTCCGGGGACACCACCATCAGGTTCGAGAGCTCGAACCGCTCCTTGATGTCGCGGACCATCACCGGGGCGGCATAGAGGTTGTCGGTGGGGATGTCGAAGAAGCCCTGGATCTGGCCGGCGTGGAGATCCATGGTCATCACCCGGTCGGCGCCGGCGTGGGTGATGAGGTTGGCCACCAGCTTGGCCGAGATCGGCGTGCGCGGGCCGGGCTTGCGGTCCTGCCGGGCGTAGCCGAAATAGGGCACGACCGCGGTGATGCGCTTGGCGGAGGCACGGCGCAGCGCATCGATGATGATGAGCAGCTCCATGAGATGGTCGTTGGCGGGGAACGAGGTGGACTGCACCACGAACGCGTCCTGGCCGCGCACGTTCTCCTGGATCTCGACGAAGATTTCCATGTCCGCGAAGCGACGCACCACCGCCTTGGTGAGGGGGGTGGCGAGATAGGCGGCAATAGCTTCCGCCAGCGCGCGGTTGGAATTCCCCGCGACGAGCTTCATAGGACCGTTCTCCGCTGACATCTGACGCTCCACCCGCACCGCGGGTCGTTGAGGCTTGGGCTGCTCTGATAGGCGCCTGTGCGGGACCTTGTAAAGCGGCGGATCAGTTCGCCGCGTAGGCGAGAGCACGTGTCGGCGTGGTCACTTCGGCCACCGGGGCGCCGCTGCTGCCGGGCTGCTCGGGCGTCTCCGCGGGGGCCTGGGCCGGGGTTTCCTGGGTCGCTGCCGGGGCCCGCGCTGCCGGGGCTTCCGCCGCTGCGGGCGTGGCCGTGCGCGGCGTGTCCGAGGCGGTGGCAATAGCGGTGGGGGCCGGAGCGGCTTGCGTGCCCGCCGGAGCGGTGCCGGTGACGCCCAGGGTCTCGGCCAGCTCGGCCATGGAGCGGTCGGCGATCTTCGCCAGCACCGCGTCGTTGCAGGCGGCCCAGCCGGTGGAGCCCTTCACCGGCCCGGCGCTTTCCTCGCCGGTGATGCGGGCGACGCGGGTCTTGTTCTGGTCGTAGACGTCCCAGGCATAGGCCACCGAGGCTTTGCCCCGCTCCACGTGCATGGCCAGATAGCCCTTCACGCGATAGGCGTTCGCCTCGTCGCGGGCGGCCACCTTCACCTGCCGGGCCTGGGCCTCCGATGAGAGCTCGGCCACCAGCTTGTCGAAGGTGGGCTTGGGCGGGCCGTCGATGGAGACGAAGGCGAGGCCACCGCCGGAAGAGGCCATCCCGCTACCGTCGGTCTGGCATGCGGCGAGCGCAAGGCTCGTCAACAGGATGCTGGCCCGGAACACGGTGCCGAAGGAAAGGACAGCGGCGCGTGCCCGCCCCGCCTGCGCATGTTCGGCCGGTTCCTGTGATTCCCGCATGGAGGCTCTCGCGTGATGCCTGATCCGGAAACAGGTAGCGGCAAACGCGGGGCGGGTCCAGAAAAACGGTTAAGGCCCTGTTAACAGCGGGGATGCTCAGCCGAGCCCGCGCAGGAAGCCCAGGAAGCGCATGGAGCCTTCCGGCCAGGGGCCGAAGCCGGCATCGGCATTGATGTGGCCCGCCTCGCCCGCGTCCACCAGCTCGGCGCCCCAGGCGGCGGCCAGCTCCTCGGCGTGGGAATAGGCGCAATAGGGGTCGTTGCGGCTCGCCACCACCACCGCAGGGAAGGGCAGGCGCGCGCGCGGCGCCGGCGCAAAGGAGGAGAAGAGCGGGTCGCGCGCAGTGCTTTCGAGATCGGGCGGCGCCACCAGGAAGGCGCCCGCCACCTTGCCGGCGGGCAGCTCGGGGGCGGCATGGGCCAGGGTGAGTACGCCCAGGGAATGGGCCACCACCACCACCGGCTTCTCCGCGGCCGCCACCGCCGCGCCCAGGGCCTGCGTCCAGGCGGCGCGGTCGGGCCGGGCGAAGTCGGCCTGCTCCACCCGCTGCGCGGCAGAGAGGCGGCTCTCCCACCGGCTCTGCCAATGGTCGGCATCGGAGCCGTTCCAGCCGGGAACGATGAGGATGGTGGTATCTGACGACTTCATCGGGATATTCCGGCGCGGATGCGTGATAAGGATGCGCGAGGGTGAACCTCCCGCTTGCCATATCCGGCGGGCGGGAGAAAGTCGGGGGGCGGGAGCAGGCTGCGGCGTCGGGGCCTTCACCTTGTGTGCATTGCGGAATCGACGTTGCTGCGCAGCGGCGGTATAGCTGTCATAAAAATGCGGGAGCCTGAGCCCTTTGCTGTCCGTGGTGATCGCCACCCACAATTCGGAACGCCAGCTGGTGCCGGTGCTGTCGGCGCTGGTGCAGGGCGTGACCGCCGGGGTATTGCGCGACGTGACGCTGGTCGACAGCGGGTCCACCGATGACACCGCCGCCATCGCCGACGCCGCTGGCTGCGCCTTCCTCAGCTCCGTGAGCGACGTGGGCGTGCGCCTGCGCCAGGGTGCGGGGCTCGCGCGCGGGCGGTGGCTGCTGTTCCTGTCGCCGTGCTCCTTCCTGGAGGAGGGCTGGGCGCGCGAGGTGGCGAATTTCATCGAGACCGCCGAGCGGCGCGGCCAGGCCGAGCGCATGGCGGCCACCTTCCGCCTGGCGGTGGACGGCTATGGCCTGCGCCCCCGCCTGGGGGAGGCGGTGGCGGCGGCGCGGCTGGCGCTGCTCGGGCTCCCCAATGCAGGCCAGGGCCTCCTGATCTCGCGCAAGCATTATGACCGGCTGGGCGGCCACCCTTCGGGCGTGAAGGCCGAGCGGCGGCTGGTGGCGCGTATCGGCCGGCGCCATATTCACCTGCTGCGCGCCCACGTCCTGCTGCCCGAACGGGGCTGAGCCGGCTCAGGGCTTTCCGTTTGTCTGGAGTGCGATTTCCCCTCGGGCACGATTCCCCCTTGGCGGGGCGGTGCCGTTGCGTCTAGATGTCTGCGCGGGGTCGGGCCGGCCTGCGTCGCGCAGGCGGCGGGCGGGTGCCGATGAGCCATTTCAGATGACATGAGGGTGTGTCGCGTCGCGCGGGAGCCCATGTGCCGGATGGTCCCCGCACCCCGCCCGACCGCGATGCCCCTCGAGCCACGATGCGCGACATCGGGGGAGGGGCCATGACATTCGCTCATCGTCTTGCCGCACGCGGCCTTAAGGGCGCCCTGGGCGTCATCTGCGCCGGTGCGCTCGCCTTCGGCCTCGCCCCTGCGATGGCCCAGCCCAAGCCGCCGGCGGCGGTTTCGACGCCTGCCGCGGCCCCGCAGGCGCCGGCTCCCGCGCCCGTCCGCCCCGCCTCGGCGAAGACCTTTCAGCGCGCGGACCTCGTGACCGGCGCCAAGCGCTACGAGCGCCAGCTTCGCCGCGAGGCGAGCCCGCCTTCCGCCCCGCTCGACCGCGTCCGCCGCGACGCCGACCAGGCGCTCCAGCGCGGAGACGCGCGCTCGGCCGCCGCACTCTATGGCAGCCTCGCCGTGGCGCAGCCGCAGGATGCAGGGGGATGGCTGCGCCTCGCCCGCGCGCTCGCCACCATCAAGCCCGGCGAGGACGAGGACGCGAGCGCCCTCACCGACAACGCCCTCGCCGCCGCCTATATCTCCTATCGCCGGGCCGGCACGGCGGCGGCGGAGGCCGATGCCCTGGCCCTGGTGGGCCGCCTCTACGCCTCGCGCGGCCTGTGGAACGCGGCGCTGGAGACCATGAAGGCCTCCCTCGCCCTGCGCGACGCCCCCACGGAGCGCGCTTTCTATGAAAAGCTGAGGGAGGAGCACGGCTTCCGCCTGCTGGACTACACGGTGGAGGCGGACGCCGCGGCGCCGCGCGCCTGCGTGCAGTTTTCCGAAGACCTCGCCACCGGAAAGGATTTCGCGCCCTTCGTCCAGGTGGAGGGCATGGACAAGCCGGCGGTGACCGCCGAGGCGCGGCAGATCTGCGTCGAGGGCCTCAAGCACGGTGAGCGCTACGCCCTGCGCGTGCGCCCGGGCGTGCCGTCGGCCAATGGCGAGAGCCTGCGCAAGCCGGTCGAGCTTTCCTTCTACGTGCGCGACCGCGCGCCGTCCGTGCGCTTCACGGGGCGCAATTATGTGCTGCCGCGCACCGGGCAGAAGGGCATTCCGCTGGTTTCGGTGAACACTCAGGCGGTGAAGGTGAACATCCTGCGCATCGGCGACCGGGCCCTGGTGCCTACCGCCATCCAGGGCGAGTTCCGTCAGAACATCGAGTCCTACGTGCGCGAACAGATGGCGGCGGGCACCGCCATCGCGGTCTATTCCGGCATCCTGGAGACCGAGAGCCCGCTCAACGCCGACGTGACCACCGCCGTGCCCATCACCGAGGCGGCCGGCAAGCTGGAGCCGGGCGTCTACGTGATGACCGCCAAGCCCGACCGGGTGCTGGGCGACGACGAATACGGCACCGAGGCCACCCAGTGGTTCATTGTCTCGGATCTCGGCCTCACCGCCCTTTCCGGGCAGGACGGGGTGCATGTGCTGGTGCGCGCGCTGGGCACCGCCCAGCCTGTGGCCGATGCCAGCGTGCAGCTCGTGGCCAAGTCCAACGAGGTGCTGGGCGAGGCGCGCTCCGACGCGGACGGCCATGTCCGCTTCGATGCCGGCCTTTCGCGCGGGCCGGCGGGACTGGAGCCGGAAGTGGTGATCGCCCGTACCAAGAGCGGCGATTACGCTTTCCTCTCCCTCAAGGAGACGGCCTTCGACCTCACCGACCGGGGCGTCGCCGGCCGGGAGGCGCCGCGCGCCCTCGACGCCTTCGTGACGCCCGAGCGCGGCGTCTACCGCTCCGGCGAGACGGTGCACCTCACGGTGCTGCTGCGCGATGCCCAGGGCCGGGCGGCGGCGGGCGTGCCGCTCACCCTGGTGCTCCAGCGCCCCGACGGGGTGGAGGACCGCCGCCTGGTGGTGGCCGACCAGTCGGCCGGCGGCCGCGCGGTGGACCTCGCTTTGCTCAAGGGCGCCATGACCGGAACGTGGCGCGTGCGCGCCTTCACCGATCCAAAGCTCCCCGCCCTCGGCGAGGCGGCCTTCCTGGTGGAGGACTACGTGCCGGACCGGGTGGAGTTCACCCTCTCCGCGCCGGATGGGAAGCTCTCCCGCGCCCGTCCCTCCGAGGTGCTGCTGGAGGGTCGCTTCCTGTTCGGTGCCCCGGCCGCCGGGCTCGACGTGGAGGCCGAGACCGAGGTGCGCATCGCGCAGGACCGCAGGGGCTTCGAGGGCTACCGCTTCGGCAATGCCGAGGACAATGTGCTGCCGGAACGCCAGCCGGTGGCCGATACGCCCCGCACCGATGTCGCCGGCAAGGCGACGCTTCGGGTGGCCGCCGCGAACCTGCCGCGCACCGACCGGCCGCTGGAGATGGAGACGCTGGTGCGCCTCGTGGAGGCGGGCGGGCGCGCGGTGCAGCGCACCATCGTGCTGCCGGTGGCTCCCGCGGGCAGCACCATTGGCGTGAAGCCCCTTTTCTCCGACCGCGTGCGGGAAGGGGAGACGGCCAATTTCGACGTGGTGGTGGCCGGCGCCGACGACAAGCTGCTCGCCGCGCCCAACCTCGGCTGGCGGCTTTCGAAGATCGAGACTCGCTACCAGTGGTACAAGGTGGGCAATTCCTGGGACTACGAGCCGGTGAAGGTGGTGACCCGCGTGGGTGAGGGGCGCCTCTCGGTGCCGGCGGACGGCCCGGCCCGGCTCTCGGTGCCCACGCAATACGGCCGCTACCGGCTCGACGTGACCGGCGACGGCCTGCCCCTCACCTCCCTCGCCTTCGATGCCGGCTTCGGCGGCGACGGCACGGCCGACACGCCAGACAAGCTGGAACTGACCCTCGACCGCAAGGCCTACGCCACCGGCGAAAGCCTGGAGGCCACCATCACCGCCCGCACCGCCGGCACCGCCACCGTGATGGTGCTGAACGAGGGGCTACTGGCGCAGAAGGTGGTGCCTGTCTCCCCCGGCGCCAACAAGGTGAGCTTCAAGGTGGCGGAGGGCTGGGGCCCCGGCGCCTATCTGGTCGCCTTCCTGCACCGGCCGCTGGATGTGGCGGCCGGGCGCATGCCGGGGCGGGCCCTGGGCCTCGCCTGGTTCTCCGTGGACCGCGAGGCGCGGACCCTGAAGGTGGAGCTTTCCCCGCCCGCCGCCATGCGGCCGAACGAAAGCCTTGCCGTGCCCGTGCGCGTCTCCGGCGTGGAGCCGGGCGGCAAGGCGTTCGTGACGGTGGCGGCGGTGGATGTGGGCATCCTCAACCTCACCGGCTTCAAGCCGCCGGCGCCCGATGCGGTGATCTTCGGCCAGCGCCGGCTCTCGCCCGAGATCCGCGACCTCTATGGCGCGCTCATCGACGGCATGCAGGGCAATGCCGGGCGCCTGCGCTCGGGCGGCGACGGCATGGAGGCAGCGCTGCAGGCGAGCCCGCCCGTCCAGGCGCCGCTGGCCCTGTTCTCCGGCATCGTGCCGGTGGCGGCTGATGGCACCGCCCTCGTCACTTTCCCCATCCCCGCCTTCGACGGCACGGTGCGGCTCATGGCCATGGCCTGGAGCGCGGACAAGCTGGGCCACGCCTCCGCCGACGTGACCGTGCGCGACAAGGTGGTGGTGCTCGCCACCCTGCCGCGCTTCCTCGCCGCCGGCGACCGCTCGACCCTGACCCTCGACCTCACGAATGTGGAGGCGCCGGCCGGCGCCTATCGCCTCGATGTCACCGGCACCGGGGCGGCCGCCGTGCCCCAGGCGGCGCCGGAGGTGACGCTGGCCGAGAAGCAGCGCCTGCCGGTGCGGCTGGCGGTGGAGGGGCGGGGCGTGGGCCCGGCCACCATCGACGTGAAGCTCTCCGGGCAGGGGGTGGAGATCACCCGCAGCTTCGCGCTGAACGTGCGCCCCGCCTATCCGGAAATCGAGCGGCGCACCGTGCGCACCCTGGCACCGGGCGAGAGCCTGACCCTCTCCAAGGCGCTGCTCGCGGACCTGCTGCCCGGCACCGGCGCGGTGGCGGTGAGCGTGACGCCCGACAGCGCCATCGACGTGCCGGCCCTGCTCGCGGCCCTCGACCGCTATCCCTACGGCTGCTCCGAGCAGATCACCAGCCGGGCCCTGCCGCTGCTCTCCTACAACGACCTCTCCGCCCTCGTGGGCCGCGCGCCGGACCCGGGCGCGGACGGGCGCATCCGCGACGCCGTGGCCCGGCTGATGTCCCGCCAGGGCGCGGACGGCTCGTTCGGCCTGTGGGGCGCCGGCGGCGAGGACACCTGGCTCGACGCCTATGTGGCCGATTTCCTCACCCGCGCGCGGGAAAAGGGCTTCGCGGTGCCGGAGCAGGCGTTCACCCTCGCCCTCGACCGGCTGCGCAACACGGTGAACCTCGCGGGGGCGGAGATGCAGTCCACCTCCGAGGGGCTCGCCTATGCGCTCTACGTGCTCGCCCGCAACGGCCGCGCGCCGCTGGGGGACCTGCGCTACATCGCGGACACGCGGCTGAAGAACCTCACCGGCCCCCTCGCCCAGGCGCAGGTGGCGGCCGCCCTCGCGCTGCTGGGCGACCGCACGCGCGCCGAGCGGGTGTTCACCGTGGCGCTGGACGGCCTGCCCGCCACTCCCGCCGATCCGGTGGCGGGGCGGGCGGACTTCGGCTCCGTGCTGCGCGACGCGGCGGCGCTCACCGTGCTCGCCCGCGAGGCGGGGATGGAGAAGTATGCGGACATCGCCCTCGCCCGGGTGGATGCCGCGCGGGTGCGCACCGAGCGCACCTCCACCCAGGAGAATGCGTGGCTCATCCTCGCCGCCGCCTCGCTCGTGGATGGCGCCAAGGCCATGGCACTGGACGTGAACGGCGCGGGGGAGCGGGGCGTGTTCGGCCGCACCCTCTCCCGCGCGGAGCTGGAGCGCGGGCCGCTCGCCCTGCGCAACGCCGGACCGGCGCCGGTGAAGGTGGTGGTTTCCATCAATGGTGCACCGGCAGCCGCCGAGCCGGCCATCGCCCACGGCTTCGACCTGGAGCGGAGCTACTACACCCTCGACGGCAAGCCCGCCGATCCCGCCAAGGCCACCCAGAACCAGCGCTTCGCGGTGGTGCTCAGGGTGAGCGAAACCGAGAGCGCGCTCGCCGACATTCTCCTGGTGGACTATCTGCCCGCCGGCTTCGAGATCGAGAACCCCAGCCTCGTGCAGGGCGGGGACGGCGGCTTCGCCTGGCTCGACGAAACCAGCGAGGCGAGCCATGTGGAGTTCCGCGACGACCGCTTCGTCGCCGCCGTGACGCGGCAGGAGGGGGATGGCCCGTTTGTGGTGGCCTATGTGGTGCGGGCGGTCTCGCCCGGCCGCTATGCCCACCCGCCGGCGGTGGTGGAGGACATGTACCGTCCCGATCGCTTCGCCCGCACCGGCGCCGGCATTGTGGAGGTGGCCCCGGCCCGATGACCGCGCCCGGACCCGAGAACCCGGAAGGCGCTTGCCCCGCCCGCGCCGGGCGCCGTCCTCCGCTCGCCGCGCGCCTCGCGGCGGTGACGGCGGTGGCGTTCGCGCTCATCGGCGGCGGCGCGGTGGCGGGGCTCGCCGGGCTGCGGGGGGCGGCACCGCCCGCGCCCCATCCGCCCGTCTCGCGCGAGGTGGTGGATCGCGAGGGCCGGCTGCTGCGCCCGTTCGCGCTGGCCGACGGCCGTTGGCGCCTCGCCGCGACGGCGGAGGACGTGGACCCGCGCCTCGTCACCTTCATCGCGGCCTATGAGGACAAGCGCTTCGCGGACCATGGCGGCGTCGATCCCGTGGCCATGGCGCGCGCGGCGTGGCAGGGGCTCACGGCCGGGCGGGTGGTGTCGGGGGGCTCCACGCTCACCATGCAGGTGGCGCGCCTGCTGGAACCGCCGCGGCCGCGCACCCTGCCGGCCAAGCTCGCCCAGATGCGCCGCGCCCTGGAACTGGAGGCGCGCCTCTCCAAGGCTGAGATCCTCTCGCTCTACCTCACGCTCGCGCCCTACGGCGGCAATATCGAGGGCGTGCGGGCGGCCGCGCTCACCTATTTCGGTAGGGAGCCGCGACGGCTCACCCTGGGCGAGGCGACGCTGCTGGTGGCGCTGCCCCAGTCCCCCGAGGCGCGCCGGCCGGATCGCGCCCCGGCGGCAGCGCGCGCGGCGCGCGACCGCGTGCTCGACCGGCTGCTGCGGGAGGGCGTCGTCTCCGCCGACGAAGCGCGGGTGGCGAAGGCCGAGCCGGTGCCGCACGGCCGCCGGTTCCTGCCACGCCTCGCGCCGCACCTCGCGGAGGACATGGTGGCGGAGCGGCCAGGCCTGAGCCGCCACTCGCTCGCCCTCGACGGCCCGCTCCAGGAGCGGCTGGAGGCGCTGGTGCGTGAGCGCGCGCAGGCGCTGGGCCGAGGCCTTTCCGCCGCGCTCCTGGTGGTGGACAACGAGAGTGGCGAGGTGCGCGCCTATGTGGGCTCGGCCGACTTCTCGGACCGTGCCCGGGCCGGCGAGGTGGACCTCGCCCGCGCCGTGCGCTCGCCCGGCTCCACCCTCAAGCCCTTCATTTACGCCCTCGCCTTCGACGACGGCATCGCCCACCCGGAGACGCTGATCGAGGATCGCCCCGTGCGCTTCGGTGCCTGGCGGCCGGAGAATTTCGATCGGGCCTTCCAGGGCACCCTTTCCGTGCGCAAGGCGCTGCAGCTTTCGCTGAACGTGCCGGCGGTGCGCCTGCTGGATGCGGTGGGGCCGCAGCGCCTCGCCAGCCGCCTGAAGGAGGCCGGCGCCCGGCTGGAACTGCCCCCCGGCGCCGCGCCGGCCCTGCCCATGGGCCTTGGCGGCGTGGGCATCCGCCTGACCGATCTCGCCATGCTCTATGCGGCGCTGGCGCGCGGCGGAGAGGCGCGCCCCCTCGTCTACCGCCGCGATGACGGGGCGCTGGCGGCGCCCCGGCACGCCCGACTCGTGGGGGAGGTGGCGGCCTGGTATGTGGGCCACTGCCTCAGCGGCACGCCGGCGCCGGAAAACGCGCTCGGCGGGCGCATCGCCTTCAAGACCGGCACCTCCTACGGCTATCGCGATTCGTGGGCGGTGGGCTTCGACGGCCGGCGCACGGTGGCGGTATGGGTCGGGCGTCCCGACGGGCAGGCCGTGGCCGATCTCACCGGCCGCAGCGCGGCGGCGCCGCTGCTGTTCGATGCCTTCGCCCGTATCGTGCGCACCCCGGCGGCCCTCGGCCCCGCGCCGCGCGGCACGCTCGTGGCCGCCAATCCGCGTCTGCCGCCGCCCCAGCGCCACTTCGGCGGGGCGGGGGAGGGGCGGGCCATGCAGGTGGTCTACCCGCCCGATGGTGCGCGCGTGGCGCGCGAGAATGCGGGAGAGGAGGCGCCGGGCGAGGAGGGCGCCTTCGCCGTGAAGGTGGAGGGCGGAACCCTGCCGCTGACTCTGCTGGTGGATGGGCGCCCCGCGGCCCGCGCGGAGGACCGGCGGGTGCTGTTCTGGAACCCGGCCGGGCGTGGCTTCGCGCGCATCACCGTCATCGACGCCACCGGCCGGGCCGACAGCGTGACCGTGCGGGTGGAGTAGGAAACAAGAAAAATCCCGCCCATCATGGATGAGCGGGACAAGTCCTCGGGAGGAAACGAAACTTGGAACAGGCCGGCATCGCCGGCCGAAACTCAATGCCGCGGATGGAGCGTGGTGTCCGGCTCGTCCTCGCGGGGCAGGCCCATGAACTCTCGCTCGCTGTTGCCGAGGTGGGTGGGATCCTCGTAGCGATCCGCCATCCGGCGCGCGTTGACGACAGCCGCGAAAAACTCGGACATCGCAGCGCCAACCCGCGCGACGAAACCGTGCCCCTCGGGGGCGCTCGCGTGAACGGTAGCCATTTCAAACTCCATCAGCTTACGCACAGATAGGCCGGAGAGATGCGGCGCAACAGGGGGGCTTGTGCATGGCACCATTGCGCCACCTGTATGAGTGCGGGCCTGTGGATGATTCAAAAAGGGGCTGGACCGCCCCCGGCGAATTGCGTATTAAGCGCCCCTGCCCACGGGCAAACACCTCGAACCCCCGTCCTTCCGGCTTCGGTCGGCGGCGGCAGGCGAGATGGTGGGGGATAGTTCAACGGTAGAACCGCGGACTCTGACTCCGTTAATCCTGGTTCGAATCCAGGTCCCCCAGCCAGTTGAAATTAAAGAACAATCCGCAAAGATGGCGCCGTAAACGCAAGGGCGCTTTGCAGTACACTTTGCAACTTTGTTCACCTTTCTTCCTTCTGGCTACCCTTCTCAAGCTTCGCAATGGCAGACTGCGCCAGAGCGCGGTCGCGGCTCAGATAGTGCGCGTCGAGGATCGCTTCGACGTCCTTGAGGCTGTGACCCGTCAGAGAGGCGATCTCCGGGACAGTGCAGCCTGCGACTGCGAGGCGCGTCACGGCTGTGCCTCGCAGGTCGTGGAAAGTCAGGTCGATCACCTTGGCCTTCGCGCACGCCTTCCGCCATGAAGCGCGAAAGCCGCCGTCTGTCCATGATGTCCCATCCATCGTGAGCAGGATCAAGGCGCCGCGCTTTTTCTCGCGCTCGACGTCGAGCGCGATTTTCAGTGGCTCGCCAACCGGGATTGTGACTCTGCGCCCCGTTTTTCCCTGCCTGAGGGTGATGGTAGCCCCATCATAGTTGGACCATGCCAACTTCAGCAGGTCTCCCTGCCTCTGCCCGGTCCATATGGCGAGCAGGATCGCGAGATGTAGGTGCGGCGGTGCATGCTCCAGGAAGCGCTGCTCGTCCGCTGCCGACCAGACCTTTTCGGATCGGTCAGGTCGATAGATGCGCCCCCCGCGCTCACAGGGATTGCTCTCAATCCGGCCGCGATCCAGGGCCACAGAGCAGATACGCGCGAGCACGACCCAAGCATAGTCGGCTTGCCGTCGGGATCGCTTGGCAATCTGATCGCGCCAACCCTTGAAAATGCCTCTGGTTTCGTTTTTGTGACGCGCGGAGAGCGCGGCCAGGGGCAGCTTTCCGAACTTCGTCTGTATGTTATCAGGGCGATCAGAGATCAACTTGCGATAGTCATACTGCGTTCGCGGTGCGAGCGCCGCGAACTCCTCGGAATCGAGGTACATATCGATCAACGCCTGGAATACGTGCGTGTCTTGCGGGCGGCGCGAGCGTTGAAGCGCGTTGAATGCCTCTACAAAACGCGGGTCATCAGGCTGCAAATACTTGTCGCCGTCTTTTATAGGCGGCCCACCCCGCCACGCGTAATAGTGCGTCTTTCGCGAGCCATCGGCCAGCCGGAATGATGCAGATGCCACGCCTTTCAAATGGGACTTAACTCGCATATCCGTTCTCGTGCTTCCAAGTCTCAAAGGGGTCTGCCTGCTCGGTTGCAGCGTGCGTCATCCCGCTCGCCTTATCCAAGGCGGCGTCCAATGCGCGCCGGTCCCAGCGCTTGGTTCCAGGGATCGGGCCTGGGACGATCCCTTGCCGGCACCAAGCTGTGAAGCCCGCTGATGTTAGCCCGCAATAGGCGGCTGCTTGGCCTCTGGTGAGGCAGCGCTGCCCCTGGTCAAAAGATGGCATGGCGCGCGGCATCAGGTCTCCGCCTCCTCCTCCATGAGGGCCGATCGGGCAGATTGCGCCCAGTCGTCGGCATTGGCTTTGAGCTGCGTATCTTCCAATGCCAGCCGGTCGAGCCTGTTCGCGGCTAGCCTCAGGTTGCTCCGCAGCCTCTCCACCTCCGCCTTGAGCGCGTCACGCTCGCGAGCGATGGACAGGATGTCGTCTTCACGCCGGCCGATGAACTCCTGAAGCTGGCGTACGCCGAGCTTGAGCGCGTCACGCTCGCGCTCTGCGGCTTCGGCGCGGCGCAGCCATTCCAGCGCGAAGCGGCTCGTCTCCGTGCAATACTCAGTTGCCCGCCGAACATCGTCACAGAGTTCGGCCTTGGTTGCCTCGATGTCACTCATTGCGGCCTCCCTCTGCGAGGGCGGCGCGGAGAAGCGCCACCGTCTCTGGATAGCTGCGATGCAGGATCGCGCGGCCACCAGACGCCTCCCACGCCTCGGTGTTTCGTCTGAAGTCATCGATCAGAATGTCTCCGACTTGGTGCATGAACAGGGGCTTGTTACGACCACCCATCACAGGGAGCACCACCACGTCTTCGCCCAGGTGCTCGCGGACCCACGCACGCTTCTGCTTTGCGGTGTGCGCATAGGCAGACTTCGGGCAGGCAGTGAGAATGACCGGGGCCAGGTGCTCAATCTCTCGGAAGAATTCGAGCGCGCCGGACATGAGCGGCATGTCACGGAAATAGGACGGATGAGAGTTGATCCTCTCCCACATGGCGTCGTCGGCAAGGCCGCGATGGTCCAGGCCGAACGTTGCCGGGAAATGTGCGTCGAAGTCAGCCATGACGCCGCCGAGGTCGAGGTAGAGCGTCAGCTTCGCCATGCTCACCCCTCCACCTTGCCACCAGGGAGCGGGATGGTGCGGATGGCGGAGGCCGGAGGCTGCGGGGCGGTAGATAGAAATTCGGTTTGATCGATGATATCGATCGCCACGTTCAGGGCGACAAATGCCTCCCGATGACGCTCGCTCTCGGTGCTGTTGATCGACACCTCTTTCATGTCACCAACACTTGCAGCCATCTCGGCGCGATCACTGGCGGCATTCATTTTGCGCCGAATATTTTCCCGTACGGAGGAGATACGTTCGCGCATCTGGAGAATGACGCCATCCAGAGCCGCGCCCGTGTCGAGAGCGGCGCGGGCTTGCCATGCCCGCCAAGCCACCCCCTTGAGCGTCTCATCACAGGGGCCCGGGTTGTCCCACCACGCCGCGAAGCGCTCCCGCTCGGTCTTGTAGGTCTTGTCGGTCTCAATCATTGTCATCCCCTCACTCTCAGTGGTGCTGTCCGCAATCGGTTCCCATCCACGAAGCTTTTGCAGCGCGTCAACCACGAAGGCCGCGTCTCGCAACTTTCCGACCACCATCTTGCAGTCGTCAGGCGATAGCCCTTCGCCACGGGCAGCGCTCTCGCACATGCTGGCGTACCCTTGTAGTGATGCGATGAAGTCAGGCTCACCCACCGGCGCATTGACCGGCTCTACCTTTTCGGTAGAAGCCGGAGGCTGCGGGGCGGCGGCGAGTTTCATGGCCTCGTCGAGGGGAAGTGCCTCCTTCAGGAGATCGCTCGATTCCGTGTCGATGAACAGGATGGCGGTCATGACCGGCCCTCCCGCGTCTTGAGCATGGCGTCGGCATATTGGTAGGCAAAGAAGGCGGCATCTCCGCCCCCGTTGGCGTCGTCATGGGGGATCGTGTCGGCGAACCCGCCGGCCAAAATTCCGGCCAGCGCCTGACCCGCGAACCAGTCGCGCAAACTCATTCCCATCTCAGGGGCGTTCGGCACCGGCCATGCAACCGGGAACGCAGGTCCGCCGTTGTTGATCTGTTCAGCCATCGGCGCGGCCCTCTGCTTTGGCGATGACAGCTTTGGTGTCGGCCAGCAGTTCGGTCTTCTCGCGAGCATGGCGCTCGACGGCCCATGCGCCGCCGTCCAGCGCGGACCAGCGCTTGGCGATGCTCAGGAGATCGGGTGCGGCAGCGATCAAGCGCGCGTTGGCTTCGGTCTGCCCGGTGTCGTGCTTGCCGTGGAAAGTCTTCACGTCGGCAATCGCCCACCCCGATCAGCAAGGCCAACGTTTGCCCCTACTACGGGAAGGAAATCCCCGGCTTCGAGTGCCTCGGGCTCGATCCGGACAAGGTCTATCAGCTCTACCGGGACCCGGAAGAGCTGGAGAGGGCGGCTCCGAGCTTCAACAACCTGCCGCTGCTCTCTCGGCACGTTCCGGTGACGGCAGACAGCCATCAGCCGGACCTGGTGGTGGGCTCGACGGGCACCGACGCCGTCTTCGAGGCCCCATACCTCAAGAATTCGCTTGTCATCTGGGCCCGTGACGCCATCGGCGGCGTGGAGAGCAATGCCCAGAAGGAACTGTCCTGCGCCTACCGCTACCGCGCCGACATGACCTCCGGAGACATCGACGGGGAGCCCTATGACGGGGTGATGCGGGACATCGTGGGCAACCATCTCGCCATCGTGGGCGAAGGCCGCGCCGGGCCTGACGTTGTCGTCGGCGATTCCAAGGAGAATTCATCTATGGGCAAGACCGTGCTCTCGCGGAAAGCCGTGCTCGCGCAGGGGGCCGCGATGGCGTGCCTTGCGCCCAAGCTCGCCGCTGACGCGAAAATCGATATCACCTCGGCCTTTGCCGGCGTGACCGCGAAAAACTACATGGCGAAGAAGCCCGGCATCATCGCCGACATCACCAGACGCTGCGTAAGACGTTGGATGGGTCATACTTTCCGCGCGAAACCCACGAAAGAGCCCGAAGGTATTCACGAGATCCCAGGATCCAGGAGAAGCACAAGAAGGCAATCGAGGCCGTCCTCGGCGGTTCGAACACCTCTGGCTACGCAACCGGAAACGCCTCGGGCAGCGTCGGCTTCGCCGGGGGGCCTCGCACCTCAAGCTATGGAGGTGAAAACTTCGGGATCGAAGGTCCGGACCTCAAATGGGCCCGCCGCAAACGAGAGCAGGTTGAAGGTGAAAGGGCGAGGAACAAAGACCGGCGCCAGGAAGGTCAGGGCGGTCATGACACGCCCAAGGATGCGCCGCCCAAGCCTAAGGTTGACCGCCGAGCCACACCTGCGGGTGAGTTCCGTGCCGACAATGTCAACGGCAAACCCTTCTCGCTACAGGATCGGTTCGCGGCCGCACCTCTAACCGCCTCGCCAGAAGAGGCCTTCGATGGTCGCATCAAGCAGGTGACGGAAATCAACGTGGACGGCGATGCCGACCCGAACGAAACGGCAAGCGCTGTGGAGCGGGCCCAACGGCGCACCAATGACACGATGATCGACGCGGCCGGCAAGCAGTTGGTGTGAGGAAGCATGGCTGAGATTGTCGAGACGATCATCGGCGGCCTGGGAGCGCTGCTGATTGGGTCGCAGCGCATGATCGGGGGGATAAGCCCCAACATCGTGCTTGAGGAGGTGGGGCGTGACACCACCTTCATCACCAACCACCCCGTAGAGCGCGGTGCCGCGATCTCCGACCATGCCTTCATGATGCCGGTCGAGGTCGAGATCCGTTGTGCGTGGTCGGATAGCTCCGGTGGCTACCAGGGCTATTCGCGCCAGATGTATGAGGCCCTTCAGGGCCTTCAGATCGCGCGGGAGCCATTCACGGTGGTCACCGGCAAGCGCATGTACAGCAACATGCTGATCGCTGGCCTTGAGATCACGACCAACGCCACGGCGGAATTTGCGCTGCTGGCCCGCATCTTCTGCCGGGAAGTCATCATCGTGTCCACGCAGACCGTCTCAGCCGGTACCGCGTCCGGCTCGGGGTCACCTGGAACACAGGCCAATCCGGGTCGGACGAGCTCCAGCAGCAGCGGGGGCACGGTGCAGCCGAAGGAGGCCGGGGCCATCCCGGTGTCGTCAGGTGGCATGGCCGTCGCATAGCCCTGGCTCCCGTCGGCATCATGATCTTGTGGTCAATCACATTTCACAAAGTTGATTTCACCAAAATCGCCGCTCCTCAGATCAAGATGCAGGCTGCCGGAGGGGCCAAATGAAACGGCCCCGGTTGACGTGCGTTTCGGGTAGTCCTTCACTTGGCATTCGGCTGAAACTGTATATTTCCCGCGTGCCGGGTTCCCGGTTTGAGAAAGTTGGCACCGAATGGGTTCTGCCCACATTTCAAAGTAGCCGTTGTGAAACGTCGCGACGCCAAATCGGCTGGACGTCGCTGTATCGTATTTGGGCTTGTCGAGTTCTCCGGACTGATAGAGTCGGCAAGCCTTGCGATCGTGGGCCCAGATGCCTTCAAGGCGAGCACTAAGGTCGCGGTCTGACTGACCTCGGACCTTATTGATGTCGATACCGCACGAGCGAAGCGTTGCAATAATTGCTGCTTCTCGTTCGTCATCACGGAATATCATTGTCCGTGGTGACCCTCCGGGAGGAGCCGCCATGGTTACGACAACATCGCCCTGTTGGGACAAGAGGGCCACCAGAAGTCGGTCCGCATCCTCGGGCCTATCGGAAAGGCGCACGCTGTAGATGGGGCCCTTCTGAGCGGTGGCCTCTGGGGCAATTTTGAGCCGTATCGGGGCGTTCATTCCAACTCTGAACTCAACGTCGCGCGCTGGGTAGAGGGCGTTTCCGCTCTTGTTCTCATCAAGCAAGACGCCAACCATGACGTCTTGCCCCTTCTGGCATTCGATCCCGAGCGTCTCACTCGTGCCATCTGCGTATTGGGATGCGATGGCGAATGGCACGCCAGATCGGTTGTCCGAGCCTGTCCGGAGGGTCCATGCGTGGGCCGGAGACGCAAGGGTGGCTGCCAAAAAGACGAAAGCGAACCTGCGCATTGTATTCCTCACGATGTAGATCTCCGCGACAATCGTGACCGCCCCAAAATGCGAGCATGAACGCGCCAAAAATAATGCCGCAACTAGGGGCAATTCGGCTTCAGCGCGCCTCCGGCCGCATAACGCCGGTTGCAGGAGGCGGTTGTCCAAATCACAGACGCTTTTATCGCGTGGCGGGCGCCGGGTTAAGGTCTTGCCCTGGAGGGTGGTGCAGAGCATTTCGTGAATGTTCCGTTCAGTCCGTCGAAGTCGACTAGAATCTGTGTCTCACCTTTTTTCACCAGGAGCATTTGACCGGTGTTGACATGACCTTCGGTTGAACAGGCAACTGGAGAATGCCAGCCGATGCTCGTCTGTTTCCAGCCGACGAACTGGCAATGCCGATCTGCGATCTGTACTGTATCTGCTTCGAAATGCAGGGTTTCTAGAGCTGGTAGCGAGCGGCAACTTGTGGACCAAGTGCCGCTGATCTCAGGCCCACCTGTCGCACGCTCGGCTGTGCGGCCAACATCGCGATCGCGGGAGATTATCCCGCAAGTTTCCAGAAATAGCCGCGCGGTATAGCCATCTGCCGGAAAGTCCCATTTCATATCATTGGGCGACGTGACGTAGAGTGGCCCACGCCCTGTCGCGAGAAACAGCGATATCTGACGAACAGAGCTTGTGTCGTCGTCGCTTATCTCAAGCATGTTCCCGTCAGCATTAATTTCAGGGGATACGAAATAGGGGCTTCCACCCGCCGGTGTGATCTCCATCTGGCCGCCGCGAGCGGTGGAGAGCCTGAGCATATGAGGTAGGGTAGTATTGTTGCCCTGTGCGAAGAAAGCCATGCGGACATCTGGCTTATCACCGCCGCGACATTTAAGCCCGGCGATGATCCGTGGAGACCCGCTTGCAGACGGTTGCGTCATATACGCGAGAGGCGTGTTACTCCCCGCTTCCTTATCCGTCGTAAGGTCCCATGCTGCTGCTGGGGAGGTGGCGAAGGCAAGGGCTATCCAGAGTATCCGGCGCATTCGATCCCCCCAATGAAATGGCGGGCACCATAGCTCGGCTTCAATCGGAGGTGGAGTCTTCCTTGCCGAGCATATGAAGCCCGGCCTCTACAAAGGCACGGATGGCGGCGGGGCGTGACGGTTTGGGGTCTGGCTGAGCCGCGATCCAGGCGTCAAGGGCCGTGAGAACATCGGGCTGAATGCGGACCCCTATCAAGGTCCCCCATCCGGTCGGCTTAGGGCCGCGACGCTTCTTTGTTATCGAAGTTTCTTGCACGTCGTGAAAAACCTCGTTATCGTAATTCTTGTCGAGCCGAGGGGAGGCGGCAACCTCCCGCCCGGCTCTAACCCCAAGCAAGGACGTGACCCATGCCCAAGGCTAACCGTACCGTTATCACAGTTTCCCGCCGCGCCGAAGACGCAGCGACCCTTACCCTCATGTTGCTGAAGGCGAGCATTCTTGGCCCGCGCCACGGTGGCGCGCTGGTTGAGGCGGAGCCCCGGCGCCCGGTTTTGGTCGGTGGCGCGGCCCGCTCTGTGAAGGAGGGCGTGTGATGGGCGCCCTTATCACGGCTGCAGACCTTCATGTTCAGGATGGGGTCCCTCGGGTGGAAGACCTCAGATTGGCCGATGCTCTCGGGTTCGCTGATCGCCACATGATCCGCACCCTTATCAAACGTCACATCGAGGCGCTGGAACGGTTCGGAGAGGTTTCCGTTATGCGACGGAAACCAGGGGCGAAGGGTGGTCGCCCCTCGACGGTCTACTCCCTCAACGAGGAACAGGCGATCTACATCACTGCCAAATCGGACACCCACCGTGCCGCCGAGATCACGGTGGAGATGGTGCGGGTGTTCCGGGACTATCTGAAGGGTGAGGCCGAGGCCGATCACCTGATCCCCGTCCGCGCGCATACGCGCCGCCGGCCCAAGCCGGGCTTCGGGACGATCATCGCGGACAACAACGACCTCTACCCCTTTGTGGAAGAGGGGGATGAGCTGGTGGTGGAGTTCACGCGCGACACCGGTCTGGGTATGGGAGAGCCACAGTCTCTGGTGGTGGCTCTCGACCCCGTCTCGGGCCGCCCGCGCCCCTGCTGGCTGATGTTGACCGGCGGCGGCGCATTTGGCCTGGCTCAGGTGGTGAAGCGCAGGGTGGACGGAGCTCCTCTTCCCGTCACTGCGAACTTTCCTGTCATCGGCCGGGTGGTCGGCGTGAACAAGCCGACGGCCGGCGAGCGAAGGGCGGAGCTGGCGCGGGTGGCGTAAGAGGGCGGGGCGGCTCCTCGCGGCCGCCCCACCTCACAGAGCCGCAGCCTCACGGGGAGGGTGTTTGCGAATGCGACCCCTACTCTTTGCCATCATCAGCCGCCGCTTCTTTCGCCTCGCCCATGTCCGCACAAGCGGCGGTCTTCTTCATGATCGCCTCAACCTGCTTCTTTGACTTGCACACGTTCTCGCATGGGATGCCGTCGTCATCTCGGTCGGCCGCAGTGTAGCCACCGCACCACATTTCGACAGCTTCAGCACAGGTCTTGGCAGCCTTGCAGCTTTGCGCGAGCGCCTCGCCCGGCAAAGCAAAAAACGCCAGCGCTATCATCACTCGGTACATGCGCCCCTCCATTTCGCGAGAAGTGGAGCACGTCTCACAACCAAAAGTCGAGCCGGCCCCAGTCGCGGTGCACGTGGCGGACGGCTCTCCATGCAGGGGTGTGGCCGTATGGCAACCTTTGAAATCCCACTACCCGGCGGGAACACGGCCTTCACCGTCACCCTCGGCTCGACGGACTACCGCTTCAGCCTGACCTATCGGGACGCGAAGGAAGCCGGGTGGGTGCTGGATATCACCGACCTCGAAGGGAGTGTCGTCGTCGCCGGCATCCCTCTCGTGACGGGCGCGGACCTACTGGCGCAATACGCCTATCTCGGCATCGGAGGACAACTGGTGGTGGGAACGACCGGTGCCCCCTATGCGCTCCCGACGTTCGCCAACCTGGGTGACGCCTGCAAGCTCTACTGGATACCGAACGAATGACGCGCCAATGGATTCGACGGGTCAATCTGACCGTGGGGAGCGCTGGATCTGCAACGGACTTGTCGGAGATGCGCATCCGGTTTTCCGTCCGCCAGGGCGATGTCGCCACGCCTAATAATGCCGAAATTATTATCACGAATTTGTCGCAGGCTACGGCAAACAAAATCAAGAAGGAATACAATTCTATTGTTCTCGATGCGGGGTATGACGGAAACGTTGCGTCGATTTTCGAAGGTGAAATCGTGCAGGTCCGTATCGGGCGCGAGAACCCTACAGACACCTACGTGAACATCATCGCTAAGGAAGGTCACGTGGCCTTCAATTATGGGTTCGTGCGCAAATCTCTGGCGGCTGGTCACACCTACAAGGACCAAGTGGACACATGTCTGGAAGCTCTGAAGGAGCACGGCATCACTGCGGGGTATATCGCTGACCTCGGGACGATGAAGATGCCGCGCGGGAAAGTGCTGTTTGGCATGGTCCGCGATCAGTTGCGGGCGATTTGTCAGGCAACCGGAACCTCTTGGAGCATCCAGGGCAAGAAGCTCCAGATCGTGAAGAACGACGCCTATAAGCCCGGAGATGTCATCGTCTTGAACTCCCGGACAGGCCTTGTCGGCATGCCGGTGCAAACGCTTGGTGGCATTGAAGCTCGGTGCCTCCTGAACCCGCAGATCAGGCCAGGCCGGCGAATCCAGATTGACCAAGCCAGCATCCAAGAGGCGGCCTTCACGACAAACTACCAGAATGCGCAGAACTACCTAATCCCGGAGACTGCCGCAGACGGGATCTACAAGGTCATAACGGTTGACCACTCCGGAGACACCAGGGGAAACCCATATTATTCCGACATTATTTGCGTTAGCGCGAGCGGAAAAATAATTCCGAAATCACTTTCGGATCGTGGAGTGAATGTGTTTCCGGAGGACAAGTAGATGGACAATCGGGCACGTTTCGATGACTATCTTGAAGCTGTGACTACGCTTGTGGAAGGACGGCTCGCCAGCGTTCACACAGCCGTGCCGTGCACCATAGTCAGCGTGGACCGGGAAAGGCAGACGGCAGTCCTTCAGCCCACCATCAAGGCTCGGCGCATGAAGCCGGACGGGTCGCAAGAGTGGGTCTCCTATCCGCCGATCTCGGATGCGCCCATGCAATTCCCCACTGGAGGCGGCGTTGCTATGACGTTTCCAGTGCGGGCAGGGGACGAATGCCTGGCCGTTGTGCCGTCCCGGTCACAGGATGGGTGGCAGCAGTCTGGTGGAGAACAGCAGCAGGTTGACCTGCGCATGCACGATATCTCCAACGCCTTTTGCTTGTTGGGCTTCCGCTCGAACCCCAACGCTCTCCAGAACGTGCCGGATGACGCCGTGCAGATCCGCACGGATGACGGGAACACGGTCATCTCTCTGAAGGGCGATGAGGTGAGCGTGAAGGCGTCGAGCAGCACCCATGTTGTCACCCCGAGCACCATCGCGAGCACGGTCGGGTCCACGTCCGTCAAGGTGTCCGCCAACCGGGTCGATCTCGGTGGAGATGGGGGACAGAAAGTGATGACCGAGGGTGGGCCCAGCTCGATTGTCTACGCGAAGGTTTGAACCATGCGGTACCGTAAGCTCGACGGCGATCGGGACATGGTGTTCGGCCACGGGAGCGCGGACTACTGGCGCGATGTCGCTGAGGCGCCGGCTCAAGCGGTCATGACGCGGCTTCAGCTCCGGCTCGGTGAATGGTTCATGGACACGTCCGCCGGAACCCCCTGGGACACGGAAGTGCTGGGCAAATACACGACGGATACGCGCGATGGCGTGGTCCGCGCGCGCGTGTTGGGCACGCAGGGTGTGACCTCTCTGGAGAGCTACTCAAGCGCGTTTAACCCGGACACCAGAGCTTGGTCCGCAATTGTGGAGCTCAATACCCAGTATGGCGCGATGACGGTTAGCTTTCCGCTCTAACCAAAAGCATAGGGAATGCGTTGTGCTATTAGCACATAATGGCGCATGGATGTAGCATGGCGATAGTCTGCACTGTAGACGCAACGGGCATTCATGCTCCGGATCTAAACTCCATCCGCTCTTATCTTGTCGAAAAATTCAAGGCGATTTATGGAGGTGATGTCTATCTTGAGGCGGATAGTCAGGATGGGCAATGGATAGACATCATTGCATTGGCCCTGCATGACGCCAATGCGATGGCCGTATCGGTCTACAACGCATTCTCTCCGTCTACCGCTCAGGGCACGGGCCTATCGAGCGTTGTGAAGATCAACGGGATCGCCAGGAACGTCGCGAGTCGCTCCACGTGCGACGTGCTCATCGGGGGTACGGCAGGGACGACCATTTCAAACGGGCAGGTGCGTGATGCGAACGGCGTGTCCTGGGCTTTGCCGGAATCCGTGGTGATCCCTGCATCGGGGCAGATCACAGCGACGGCGACATGTCTTGTCCTTGGGGCGATTTCGGCGGCTCCAGGGGCTCTTGGCTCGATCGCCACTCCAACGCGAGGATGGCAGACCGTCACTAACCTGCTCGCAGCCACTGAGGGGGCGCCGATTGAACCGGACGCAGAGCTGCGCTTGCGTCAGAGCGTGTCCACAGCTCTCCCGTCCCGGTCAATCGGCGATGGCCTCCTTGGCGCGGTGCTCTCCCTGCCGGGCGTGGAGCGGGCGAAGCTCTACGACAACGATCTGGACACCACGGATGCAAATGGCATCCCAGGCCACACGATAGCCCTGGTGGTAGACGGCGGAGACGCCGCTGAGATCGCGCGTGAGATTCTGGCGCGGAAAGGGCCTGGGTGCGGCACCTATGGCACGACTTCGGAGACGGTCTTCGACGCATACGCGATGCCGCGGACGGTACGCTTCTTCCGGCCCTCTGACGTGCCGATCACTGTGTCTATTACGATAAAGGCAATCGGAGGGTACACGAGCGCGATCGGTCTGAAGATCGTCTCCCAGATTGCAGCTTACATAAATGGATTGGATATCGGGGAGGACCTATATCTCGGCCGCCTCTACGTGCCCGCAAATTTGAGTGACGCCAGTTCTGCCTCCACGGAAACCTACAACGTGCTGTCGATTCTGATTGCACGCGATGGCGCTCCTCCAACTGGCAGTAACATCGTGATGACTTACAACGAGGCAGCCGTGTCGTCCTCAACTCTCATCACTTTGACGGTGACGTGATATGGGGGCGCCATTCAATGACGAGGACTACACGGGCCTCATCACGTCCTATTTCCGTGGCAAACCTCGGTTCACGCAGACTGTCCAGTACAGCGTGCACCCACTGTCTGAGGTCCAGTCGTTCTTGGATCTCCTTCCCGCACAATTCGATCTCGACACCGCGATCGGCGTGCAACTCGATCAAGTCGGGGAGTGGGTTGGGCGCACGCGTTATGTGAATATTCCCATCGCCAGCGTGTGGTTCTCCTTCAACATCGATTGGCTGGGAATTAACCAGGGTGTGTGGAAGGGTAAGTACGACCCGGAGACTGGGATCTCGTCACTGGATGACGAGACATATCGGCGCCTGCTTAGAGCGAAAATCGCGGCAAACAGTTGGGACGGGACGGTCGAGAGCGCTCTTCGCGCTCTGGATCTCCTGTTCATTGATGACGGCACATACATGTTCATCGAGGACCGGCAGGACATGAGCATGGTCTTCGGGATTGCAGGCGCGATCCCGAATGCGGTTGTGTTGTCATTGTTCACGAATGGCTATGTGCCCCTCAAGCCGACCGGTGTCCGCGCCATCTATCGCGTGACCTCTCGCGAGGGGGCTGCGATTTTTGGCTTCAATGTCAATAATCAGTATGTGGCCGGGCTTAATCAGGGCGCCTGGGGTGTCCTTCCGGACCAAGCCCTCCGCGTCGCGCCGTTGTTGGGCACCCCGGCTTATGCATCGTCAACGAGCAACGACATCGTGCTGCCAATCAACACGATCGTGGGCGCCACCTATCGGGTAACGAACCTCTCCGTTCGGGATGGTTCAACCATCGGGACCACCTACATCGCCGCCACTGGAGGCGCTTCCTACTTCATCATCAGCGAGGCTGCGCAAATTGCAGCATATGGCGCCCTTGCGCGAGCGGTGAACATCCAGGTGCGCCGCTCTATCGGTGGGGATTACAGCAATGCCGGCGTCGCTCAGTACGACATGCTGGCGCCGGAGGCCCTCAGCGGGGTAGCGCCGACGCTGGCGCTCGATGTGCCGCGCAATCGGTATTTCATCGGCGGCGGGGTGACGCTGGCGGATGCGCTCATGCGCGTGGGCGGTGTCAAGGTGGTGACGGGTCCGACCGGCGCGCCGCAGACGGTGGCGGCCAACATGCTGGCCTTTGACTACGCGACCGGCCGCCGGCGGCTGCTGCTGGAAGGGGCAGCCACCAATCTCTTCGTCGGCTCATCCGCGCCCACAGCGGCGCAGAACATCACGGTGACGGCGCAGTCTTACACGCTCTCCTTCTGGGGCACCGGCTCCATCACCCTGAGCGGGGCAGCTAGCGTTACCGTGGCGGGCACCGGCGTCAATGTGCGCACCACCTACACCTTCACGTCCGCCGCCGGCGCCCTCACGCTCACACCCGCCGGCGGCATCACCAACGTGCAGATCGAGGTGGGCACCCGCGCCAGCTCCTACATTGCCACGACCACGGCGGCGGCCACCCGTGTGACGGATGTGTGCGCCCTGTCCGGCGCGGCGGTGGCGGCGCTGGTGGCCGCCGGCCCATGCACGGTCACCTTCCGCGGCTCGGTGGCGCAGACCGCAAATGGTCGGATCATATCGGTTGGCGCCAATGAGTTGATCCGCCGATCTGCGGATGGGCTCCAGGTCCTTGGCGTCGTGCCGCTGGCACAGGGCGTTGGCCTCGGCATCGCGCCCGTGGGCACCACACCGTTCGGCATCGCCCTTGGCTGGGATACGAGCGGTGGCATCGGCAGCACCAATGGCGCCACAGCGTCGACCAACACCGCGACGCCCAGTGGGGCAATCACCGCCGCATACATCGGCTCAGCCAGCGGCGTGGCTGGGTGGATTGAAATGGATGAGATGGTGGTATGGCCGGCGAAGGGCAGCGCCGCCGCCGTGCAGGCCCAGGCCCGCGCCTGGATCTGATACCGCCTGCGGATGCGTCGTCTTCGCGGAAATCGAAAACAGGTGAAAAATGGCAACGAACCAATTTCTCCCGTTCGGAACGGGAGCGAATGCCGATGTATTGCCCTATGCCGACTACTCGGCACTTGGCTTCCGCTCCACTGGGTTTGGGACGGGCACTGCAATCTCAACCCAGCTTAACACTGTATGGCGCCAAGGCGCGATGGGGGCGCATGTCCTCGGTCAGTTCACGGCGGACTCCCTGAATTCCGACGTGCTCGACAATGGGGTGAGCTATCTCCCGTCCTACAAGGCCGCGATCCGCTCCCAGGGCCTCAACTACGCTGTGGCCGCAGGAACGCCGAACGCCCTCACCGTGACTCTCAGTCCCGCGATATCTGTGGCGCCCGCGGCAGGTCTTATGCTGCGGCTGCTGATCGCTGCGGTGAACACGGGGGGCGTCACACTCAACGCGGGTTGGGGGGCTGTTGCAGTCGTCACGCAGAAGGGGACAGCGGTTGCTGCGGGCGACCTGCAGACAGGCGCCATCGTCACCGTGATCTGGACCGGCACTGCATGGATGCTGGCAGGCATCGCCTACTCTGAGCCGGTGGCCGGATCATTGCTGGCCGTGCGGATGTTCGCGGCGAGCGGCACCTATAATGCGACACCGGGGACCTCGCGGATCGTGGTCGAGGTGCAGGGCGGCGGCGGGGCTGGCGGCGGGGCGGCGCAGACCACGGCGGGGGCGGCACCGGTGAGCGTCGGCGCTGGAGGCTCCGCGGGGGCTTGGGCCAGAGCCCTCATCACATCGGGTTTTGATGGTACGGCAATGACTGTTGCGGCGGCAACGCCCGGCATAGCATCCGCCGCGGGGCCCTCCGGTAAGACCAGCAGCTTTGGGGCAATGCTGACGGCCCCAGGCGGCGGGGGCGGCGGCATTATGGTGTCGGAGACGCCGGGATCAATTGGCTCGGCCGGCACGACCGCGCCATCGGGGGACACCTTGGGTAGCCACGTCGGCGCGCTGCCAAGCCCTGGTCTGGTGTTCGGCAACGGTACAGGTCTGTCCGGATATGGCGGATCGAGCCCGTATGGTTCGGGTGGCGGGGTCAAGGGGGTGACCTCTGCGGGTGCGCATGGGCAAGGTTATGGCTCGGGCGGAGGCGGAGCATTGCAGTCGCCGGGTCAGACAGCGGTGCTGGCAGGCGGAACCGGACAGGGCGGGGTGATATTGGTGTGGGAGTATCGCTGATGATCTACGCGCGTATGCACGAGATGTCCGGCCGGTCGGTTGTTGCGGAGATCATCGATCCTCCCGGCCCGGTGGAGGAGTATTACGCACCCGAATTCGTGGCAGCGCTCATTGAAGCACCGACCGGAGCCGCTGAGGGGTGGGTGCTGGAGGATGGCGTGCTCGTGCCGCCTCCTCCTGCTGCCCCCGTGAACCTGCCCGCCCTGAAGGGCACCCTCTGCGCGCAGATCGACGTGGCCGCCGAAGTGGAGCGGGCCCGCTACATCACCCCCGGCGCCGGGCAGGCGATGACCTATCAGGCCAAGGCGGCCGAGGCGCTGGCGCTTGCCGCCGACCCGGCGCCCGACCCTGCCGCCTATCCGCTCCTGTCGGCCGAGGTGGGCATCACCGCGCCGGACCTCGCCGGCGTCGGTGCCGTGGTGAGGGGGGCCTATGCGGCGTGGCAGGTCATTGGCGCCGGGATCGAGCGCGCGCGGCTCGCGGGCAAGGCCGCCGTCATGGCGGCCGAGGATGAGGCTTCAGCCCGCGCCGCCGCGGCCGTGGAGTGGCCTGCGCCTACGGCCTGACCTCTCTCCACGACCGCATCACTAGACCGACCATCAGCCGCCTTTGGGCGGCTTTTTCTTTGCCTGAAAGGAACCATGATGAAGGAAAACTTCGAGGCTGCCCTCGCCTGCGTGCTGGTGCATGAGGGGGGCAAGGATGATGATCCGCGGGATCCCGGCGGGCGCACCGCCTATGGCGTGATCCAGCGCCGCTACAACCAGTACCGCAAGGCCAAGGGCCTGCCGGTACGCGACGTGTGGCTTATCACGCCGGACGAGCGCTCAGAGATCTACCGCGTCTATTACTGGGACGTTTCCCGCGGTGCAGACCTTCCCGCCGGCCTCGACTATTGCGTTTTCGATGCCTGCGTGAACTCGGGCGACGGGCAGGCGGCGAAATGGCTCCAGCGCGCAATCAATGACGTGCGCGCGAAGAGCGGGCAGGGCGCCATCGCTGTGGACGGCCGGATCGGCGATGGCACGGTCCAGGCAGCGAATGCCATCGACGACGTGGATGCGGTCATCGCCGCGATGTCTGACCGGCGGCTGGCGATGCTCCAGAACTTGAAGACCTGGAAATATTACGGCAAAGGCTGGGGGCGCCGTGTCTCCGAGGTGAAGAAGCTGTCCCAGGCCGTCGCCCGCGGCAGCGTCGCGGCGCCGACGCCGGCCGGCTGGGTCACCGCGCCCGAGGCGCCCCTGAAGACCTCGCCCAAGGCGATGTTGTCCGACGCGAAGTCGCTCCCGAGCCCGGACAAGGGCACCATCGCGGCGGCCATTGGGGGCGCCTCGTCGGCGGTATCCACCACCACGTCCGCACTGCAGCCGGCCCAGGGCATCCACCCGGTAATCGATACCGCTCTGCATGTTCTCATCATTCTCGGCATCCTGGCGACGCTGGCGGGCGCGGCCTGGGCGGCGTGGGCGAACAGCCAAGCGAAGCGGATGGCCGAGGATCTCGGCCTCACCGCACCTGTGCCCGCCGAAACGGATGCCATGAACGACAATGCTGGGCCGGATCACCTCGCCGTCGCGCCGGGAGAAGCGGCGTGAGCGTCCGCGCAATCCGCGTCGAGGACATCGACGAGGGCGATGGCGCGAAGCCTGGCGCCTATGAAATCCGCCGCTTCGACGGCGAGATCGGGATTGCCTTCCGCTGTCCGTGCGGCTGCGGGAGGGAGGGCTACCTGCCGATCCGGCCGCAGGACGTTGGGCCGAGCTGGGATTTCGACGGGTGCGACGACGCTCCGACCGTCAACCCCAGCGTGCTCTTCCGGGGCGGGTGCCAGTGGCACGGCTGGCTCCATGCTGGGGAGTGGGTCTCATGCTGATGCCCATCCTCTCCTGGGTGCCCTGGTGGCTCTATGCCATCTGCGCCGTGGCGGCCTATGTCGCCGCCAGGCGCTACCTCGGCGAGAAGATCGCACTGGTCTACGCCGTCGCAGCCGCGGCCTGGGTGGCGATGGACTATGGCGGCGACACACGCGAGGCATGGCTGCGTGCACAGGGCGAGAAGGCTGTCGCCCAGGCAGACGCCTCCATCTCAGTCGCTGCGGATAAGCACGCGGCCGAACTCCAATCCCATCTCGATGCCCAGGCGCGCCAGCTCAAGGAGGCGACCGATGCGCTGGAAACTCTTGCCGATCGTCCCGGCTGTTCTGCTGACGGTGTCCTTGACCGCCTGCCAGGATGGAGTGGCCGGCCTTAGGCGCGACCTGCCGCCGCTGCCGACGGTTTGCGCGTCGGTGCCTGCGCCGGGCATCCGCCGCGGCGAGGATGCCCGGGTGGCGCTGGGGAAGGTCGCCGCCGCCTTCTTGACGGCCAACGGCCACATTGCTGCGTGCCGGGATTGGTACGAGGGCGTGCGCCGAAGTTACGCGGAGGGCCGCCTGTGACGGACGAACCTCAGGCCGAGCACTGGACCCTCGACAAGAAGGTACCGCTCGCCATCATCTTCGCGCTGGTGGTCCAGGGCGCTGGGCTGGCCTATTGGGCGGCCACGCTGGAAGGCCGCGTGAACAGCGCGGAGAAGGTCATCAGCAAGCTGGAGGGTCGCGAAGGGGAGACCCGGGAGGCCCGCGAGCGCCTGATCCGTCTGGAAGAGCGCATGATCTCCATCGGCGACGACCTGCGCCGGGTGACGCAGAAGCTCGAAGCTGTGCTCGAGGACCGGCGGGGTGCGCGACCATGACCCGCCCCTACGTGCACATGAACTGGGAGGCCGCCCCCGATGGCGGCCTCTCGCAAAAAAAATGGTCGGCATTGTGGCTTCCTGGGCCGACCAATATCTGAAGTACCACAAATAGAGACGCCCTTTGGTCTGCTATCCGATAATGCTAAATCCAGCTGTCGATATCAGTGTTCCAACTGCAACAAATATCCACAGGCCTTCAGCGGCTAACGGAAGCCATCGTGCAAAAGTCGCGCCTTGCTCCTTTGCCCATCTATCTCCTCCCCCTGAGATATCCGGCAATCCAGATTCTTCTAGAGACTTAAGGTGTTTGAGTGAGAACATATTTCTCATCTCAGTTTGAGCAGTGATTGCTGTTTTTACACCTGTATTTGCCCAATATGCGACAACAAACCCGATAACACAAAGAACAAATAAATATGTCTGGTATCTCGAATTTATATTTGATATAACTGTTAGTATATGTTTTGGATCTGATGTCTCGGCTATTTTGGCCATAACCTCAAAATACTTTTGTATTGAAAATCCAAATGTTGCAATAAGTACAGACTGCATCGTGACAAACCATGATATTCTGTGGTTTATCAGGGCATTTTCATGTTCTTCATAGGATCGAAATGCCTTCCACACCTCAAGGAAGTCGCTCGTCATTGGCTTGCTCTCTGGTTTTAACCGCGGCTAAGCGCTCGCTATGGACCTCATCATACACTCGTGGTTGCGTCTTCAGCTGGCGAGTGTGGCGACATAAAGTCGCCAATATCTAGGTGAGCCGTCTAACGTAAGCGCTACTCTCCGCGCCTTGTGGCGCAATGGTTTCAGGGGAGGGCCGTCGCAACGACCTGCTCAATTTGCAGCCGCATACCCGGCGCAGATGAGATACCAGCAGGCGTCCTTGTCTGCGCTTTCTTGCCACCCAGGCAGGCACAAGAGCACCCTCCGAAATTTCTCGTTGCAGAGGCCGTGATTGGCGAGTAGGCGCGGGTCATCCATAAAGTACGGGCGAATTTTGGGGTTCTTGGTCCACGTTGGGACGGACGCCCAATCGACTTCTCCGCCGGTGTCTCCGAGCGGCCTAATTATGCAGGATTTCCAATTCGATATTTTGATCGTGGAATCGCATGCGCTGACGCTTGATATTGAGAGAGCCGCCATCATGCTCCCCGCAAGGGTGCCTAAAGCGAAAGTGCGCATGGCCGAAGCCCCATTGTGAATTTAGCTCACCATACCACTGTGACGGCGCTTTCCGACGACCGCCCCGCCCTCCGGCTGCGCCACCCCCTATATCTCGTGGCTTGTTCTCCATTCGTTCTCGTGGAATCGATAGGAACAGATCAGCCATGGAGGTGACCATGCCGAGCGAGCCTACGCCCGCCGAACGGAACTCATTTGACGTAAGCGAGGCGGAGATCGATGCTGCCCTAGCAGCCTGCGACAATGACACGCGCGCGACCATCCACGCTCTGCTGGTAGGGCAGGCCTATCTTGAGCGCCAGATCTCCCAGGTGCGGGCGGATGCCTCGGCCGGCTACCGGCGGCACCGCAACAGCGGGGAGGGCTGAGCAATGGCCTCTCGCCATAAGCGCATCTGGACTGAGGGGGACACCGATCGGTTCAAGCGGGTCGTTCTGGACGCGCATCGCGATCTTATGGATCTGACTGCACGCGCGCCGCTCGCCTCTCCTGAATACGACCATCTGCGAGCCTTGCACGCGGCCTTGCTACAGACTGCGCGTGAGATCGGCTGCGCTTGGGACGGGCCCAACCCGCCAGCTGGCCGGGGTCGCATTCGTTAGGCGCATGAGTCGGGCGAGGCCATGCGCTCCGCCCGACTCTGGCTCATCTCGATCAGGGCTGAAGAGATCAGCTCTCCCTTATAGGCTAGGTGCGCTATTGGCTGCAACTTATTGTTGTTTACGCATGGTAAATCAATAGTCTATGAGGCGCAGGAAGATTGCGCGTGCGACTGCGTGAGTTTTATTGTTCGCGCCTAATTTCCGCATGCATGAGCGAATGTGGGTCTCAACGGTATCAGCGGAAATCGCAATGATATCCGCCGTGTCTTGCACCGTCTTGCCCATCGCGGCCCAGCTCAGGACTTCCCGCTCCCGGTCCGTGAGCGTCTGCACCTCGCTTCGTGCGCTGGTTCGCAGACGATCGGCGGCACCCTTGGCCAAATCGGAAAGCTCGACGGCTCGCTGCGCCCAATAAATCAATATCATATGGAGATACGCGCGATTCTCCTCAATCGAGCGCCTGAAGTCCGACGGTTTCTCGGACCAGAATAACGTGCACACGGAAGAATAGGGGCGTCCTACCTTATCGACGTAATGAAACGGGATCACCAATCCGTCAGTGTACCCATGATCGCGCGCGATCTCGAACGTTTTTCTGGCACCAGGTATCCGCCGCCCCAGGCGAGGCGGCAGCGGCACAGCGCCCCATGTGAAAGGCGTATTGGTTCGCCGCACCAAAGGAATGACGGGGTCTACCGCGAGTAACCCCTCCGCTCTGTAATCTCCATCAAAGGCTCTGGCGATCGAGTTTACAACGGTTGGGTTGAGATCCCCTGCCCGTAAGGCATCCACGAATGAGAAGGCGCTGAAGCCACAATCCTCCACAACCGATTGGAGAATGATCTTCAGTTCGTCAACGCTTGCCGCTGCCTCGATGTCGCTGATCACATCCTCAATCGGCCGGGTCATTTGGGCACCCAAAACTCACGGGAAACCGTGATACCGGTGGGCATCTCTGTTTGCAATCCTCTGCGCTGCGGCGGGAGATTGCGCATGAAAGCTCAAGCTTTGAGAGCCCACGTGTTTCGTGGGTGGAAAGAGCCAATGTTATTCCAAAGTACATTGGAGTTTCGGAAGCACGTATTTATCGATCGTTTGGGCTGGAAACTGAGTATATCTGACGGTGTAGAGCGAGATGAGTTCGATCACGCTTGGGCAATCAATTGTGCTCTGATGAGTGGCTCTCAGGTCGTGGGTGCATTTCGCGCGATCCGTTGCGATCGGCCATATTTGAGCGCGCGTATCTTTCCGACTCTCTCCGCCGAACCCTACCCATCGACGTGGGATGCCTGGGAGATCAGCAGGTTCGCTGCGCTGGAACGCGCGAGCTGGCCGCTCTACGCCGCGATGCTGAACTTCGGCTGGACGCGCCAGGTTCGCGCCTTGGTGGCCCTCGTGGACCTGGGGCATGAGCGCATGCTCGGGCGCCTCGGAATCAAGGTCCGTCGATACGGCGATCCAGCTCTCGTTGGGACTACCCGAGATGGGCGACCCATCGTGGCCGTCGCCGGCGAAATTCCCCTGCTCGAACAGAGCCCAGCGCTGCATGACGCAGTCACGCGCGCATTGTCCAAATTGGAGCTGACCGATGAAACACTGGTTCTCGGACCTAATCGCGTTTCAGCGTGATCCTCTGGGCTTTTTTTTGGATCGTGGTTGCAGCGCCAAAGAGCCCCTCGTGCCGTTGTCCATGGGCCCTTACGCGGTCATGCTCGTTGCGGATCCGACCCTGATCAAGCCGATCATGAAGGCACCCGAAGCGGAGATCGACAAGGGGCAACTCATATACAAGTTGCGGGAAATCATCGGGAAAAGCTCGATGACGCTATCCGGCGAGGCGCATCGCGAAAGACGGGCGGCCCTCCACCGGCAACTTGCTCGTGGTCTTGCGTCAACCTACGTTCCTCAGATCTCAGCCATCACCCGGCAACAGGCGGCTGTGCTGGCGCGCGAGGAAGATTTCGACGCGCACCACGCCACCTCCAGGCTGACCCTGCGAGTGATCTGCAACATCCTCTTCGGCGCTAACGCGTTGAGTGCCGCAGAAGAGAGCATCCTCGTCGAATCCATCAAGCTGGTGGAGGATGACCTGGCGGCGGACATCTTCAAGGTTCTCCCCGATTTGCCATGGGTTGCCCGGCGTAAGAAGACACGGATGCGGCATGGCCGCGAGATGATGATGCACGTCGTGGGGCGCGCGAAGGAGCGCGCAGCGGACGCGAGCGTGCTCCGTGCGCTCGAAGATCTGGATCTCTCCGAGGAGGAGATGGGCGACGAGGTCCTGCTGCTGCTCCTCGCCGGTCACCACACAACCGGAACGGCGGCGGCGTGGTTGCTCTATCATTTGGCGCGCGATCCGAAAGCGGCGGAGGCGATCGCGGAGGAAGCCATCGCCGTCAGCGATTCCGCAGGTGAACTCGTGCCGGATCGCCTGCCGCATGCTTCGCGCAGTCTGGCCTTCGTCCACGAGGTCCTGCGGCTCTATCCATCGGCGTGGTGGCTATCCCGGGAGGTGCAGCGACCGCTTGAGATTGGCGGGCGGAAGCTGAAGCCCGGCACGTCGTTGCTGATCTCCCCATGGCACATGCATCGCGACCCGCGATTCTGGGATTCGCCGACCGAGTTCAGGCTCGACAGGGGGTTCAACGGCCCGGCTTACCTGCCGTTCGGAGCCGGTCCGCGGGCCTGCGTTGGCATGGGCGTGGGCATGCTCGAGCTTCAGGTCCTCGCGCTCGAATTCGCCGCCGCCTACGAACTGCGGCCGATGGATGCGAAAGTCGGCGGCCCGAAGCCCTCCATCACACTTGTGCCCCCACCGCTGCGGCTGTCGCTGCGACCGCGCGAGAGCATGCAGCAACCCCGCGCCCACTTCGAGACGGTGACGATCCAATGACCGTAGGCGATATCCGATTCGACATGGCCGTTCCTTCGGAGCGGGACAGCGCGCGCGAGCTGGCGGCATTTTTGGATTACGCCCGCCTGGACGTGATGCGAGTGGATCGTGAGGCGGCAGCGTTGCTGATACTCGCGATCGGGCGGCTGCAAGCGATCGCAACCGGAAAAGTCGAGGCGCTGCCAAAGCACTGATGCGAGCGTGGCCTATTGCCCGACTGCGTCACGGACACATTTTCCGGTAAAGCTTGTCTGAGCGGCGCCGTGAAGGTTCTTCGCGGTAGCCTGCGCGTTGCAAGCTGCTGCGGCGTCCTTTTGGCACTTGCCCAAAAAGCTGGTGCGGGCAGCGCCGGCAAGCTTTTTCGCATCGGCGGTGGCAACGCAGCTATCGGCCAGCGCCGAGGTGGATGCGAGGCATCCCAGGATGGCAGCGAGAAAGAGGGTGCGCATAGCCTCGGTTCCGTCTTGATGGTGAGTGGACGATAGCACGATCAGGTCACGCGCCGAAGACTGCACGCCACAGCCTAATCAGCGGGTCTGCGAGCACGAGCGCCCAGATCGCCGCGCCGGCGATGCAGAGCCCGCCCCAGGAAAGTATGCGCCGCCAACGCGGCGCATTTGGCGATGTCCATGGCTCTCGGTTCATCGCGCGCCTCGGCGCCAATCCCAGGGCGGCACGAATTCGGTAGCCCATATGCCGAGTTCGGCGGTGCGGGCTTCTGCTTCCTGGGGGATGTACTCGGAGCTGTAGCGGACGTAGGCCATGGCCCAACCGGATTTCACCATCGCCGCGCCTACGTCCTGGCCGCCGACCTCGCAACGCGCGAGCGTGCGCTTGTAGCGATCTTTTCCGCTCTCCATACAGGAAACGACGTGCCGGCCGATCATGTCTGCGAGGAAGAAGGCGGCCCGCTGGCCACACCTGATCTCCGCGCCTGAGGCCTTACCAATGCACCGCTGCCCGCTCTCCGGTGCATCGATCCCTTCCAGGCGGATGCGCGTGCCGTGAATTTCGATCGTGTCACCGTCGATGACGGAGGCTTGACCGATGATGGGCTCGGAGGCGATTGCAGGGCAGACAAGGAACAGCAGGGCGGCGGCGTTGATCGGGGCGCGGAGACCTCCGCACCCCTGGATGGCACTCAGCGACGCCAGGACGCGCATTTGCCGTTCGACTTCCGGTAGCCGGGCCCGCCACGGGAGCCGCAAGCGACCTTCTCGCCCTGGGTAGCCTTGGCTACCACGCCTGCGGGAATCGGCGGAGCCGACAGAACGCGAGCTTCTGCTCCGGCCGCAGCCACAAGGCCGAATGCTGCGGAGATTCCGACGATAACGACACGCTTCATGGATAGCCCCCAACACGCATATCCTTATGGTTGCATTCGCTCATGCTGATGTCCAGGGGCTGGTGGGTCTGGTCAGGGCGCGATGTCACCCCATGGCACCGGCTTGGGGCCATCATCGCGCAGGCTCCGCTCCCCGAGCCACGCCCATTCGGCGCGCGCTTCTGCTTGCATGCTTGATCGCCATGCCAGCGCTTTGCAAACCGATTGCAAGCCATTGAAACGATTGGCGGCATAATGCGGCCGCTTTGCGAAAATATCTTGTGATTTCAATGGAACCGAACCGCCTCTGACTCCGTTAATCCTGGTTCGAATCCAGGTCCCCCAGCCAACTGATTTCCCAATGGAAATACAGCCGTAGCCGATGACGCCGACAGGCGATTTGCAGGAGATGCGGGCGGCTGCCTTCGTCGCTCCGTAAGCTTGCTTCCGGCTCGCCGGTGCCTGCAAGGGCCGGCAGGCGTTGCTGGCTGGGACAGCGGATCGAGCTTCGCCTCGAGATCCTTCAGGCTACCGGCTGACGCGAGCGCCCTTCTGCCTCACCGTCCCCAGTTCCAGGCCAGGAGCATCGCAAATCCGGCCATGGAGAGCGCGTAGAGGGCTATGAGCAGGCCGTAGCCGAGCAGGTCGCGCGTCCATCCGGGCTTCGGGGCCAGCCACCAGCCAAGGCGGCGGAACGCGGCCGGCACCGCCCACCAGCCGAGCAACTGGGTGCTCACCGCGTTGCCGATGAACAGGGCCAGCCAGAACGGCACGCCATTGTCCAGCAGCAGCGGGCCGGAGACGAAGAACCCCCAGAGATAGACGACGGGATAGAGCACCAGCAGCACGATCAGGTTGTTCTTGAGGGTGCTGACCCATCGCGGCCGCTCGCCACCCTCGCCGGAAAACCAGAAATCGAAGCCGTAGCTGGCGCGCCGCAGGTTGAGCGCGGCGCTGAAGTGGGCGCCCTTTTCGAGCAACTGTCGGCGCTGGGGCGATTCGAGCCACGCGGTCATGGCCTCGTCCGTGTCGAAGGAGAGGATGATGATCCACTCGTCGTGGACACCGGGGATCGGTCGCTCGACCCGGTGGCGCAGGAAGCCGGGGAATTCGGCCTCGATGCCCTGGATCTCCCGCTGCCAGGCGAGGAATTCCGCCTCCAGCTCCGGCGGCACCTGAAAGGAGACGATGGCCGAGGCCACCGCGCCCTTGCGCTGGCCGGCATCGGGCAGGAGGTGGACATCCTCCTGCCCGACGAACAGGTCGCGCACTTCGTCCGTCAGGGCCGCGAAGTCGCTGCTCTGCAGCCAGCGCCGGGCGTCGGCGGAGTTGCTGAAGCGCTGCACCGCCACCCAGTCCACCTGCACGGGCGGGGTCGGCGGAATGACTTCCTGGCCGGTGAAGCCCGGCGCGCCTGCGAGCCGCGCCGCCACTTTCCCGAGCCAGTGGGAGTAGCGCGCATAACCATGCTCGGCGATGCGGCGCTGGATGATGAGCGCGACGGGGCCGCCCGCCGGGTCTGCCGCCCCCTCGGACATGGCCGCCCCCTCAGCTTTTCTTGTACAGGCGCTTGCCCATCACCCAGGCTTCATCCACCGCGCGCTCGTCGGCCACCATCATGATGGCGAACAGCGCGTTGGCGGCTTCCTCCATGGTCTGCGGGCCATCCTGGCCGATGCTGAGCGACTGGTGCCAGGGCAGGGCGGGCGGCCCGCCGTTCCAATCCAGCGCCACGAAGTCGGCCTCCTTGCCGGGCGTGAAATTGCCGAGGCGGTCGTCGAGGTAGAGGCCTTCCGCGCCGCCCAGCGTGACCGACCAGAAGCCGCGATAGGGCGAAAGCTTGTTGCGCTCGGCTTCCGCCAGATCGCGACGCACCGGATCCACGCTGCCGTCGAGCAGGGTGTTGTTGCACATGCCGACCTTGTAGGCGTCCTCGAGCACATTGAGCATGGAGAAGCGGTTGCCGCCGCCCATGTCGGTGCCGAACGACATCTTCACCCTGCGCTCCGGATCGGTCGCGCGGCCGATGCGGAACAGGCCGGAGCCCAGGAACAGGTTGGAGCACGGGCAGAACACCACCGCCGCGCCGCTCTCCGACATGCGGCGGAACTCATTGTCGGACAGCCACACGCCATGGCCGCCGGAGAACTTCGGTCCCACCAGGCCGAACTTCTCGTAGACGCCGAGATAATCATTGCAGTCCGGGTGCTGCTCCAGCACGCCGCGGCATTCGGCCGGGTTTTCCGAGATGTGGGTGTTGACCCAGCAATCCGGATGCTCCTTCTTGAGCTGTTCGCAGCGTTGCAGCAGTTCGGTGGAGGCGCCATAGGCGAAGCGCGGCGTGACCGCATAGAGGTTGCGCCCGCGGTTATGGTAGCGCGCGATCAGGTCCTTGCTGTCGCGGTAGAAATTCTCGGGCGTGTCGAGAAAATCCTCGGGCGCGTTGCGGTCGATGCCAGTGAGGCCGGCGATGACGCGCATGTTGCGCCGGCTCGCCTCCTCGAAGAAGGCTTCTGTCGAGACCGGCGAGCTCGATGTGAACGCCTGGCAGGTGGTGGTGCCGGAGGCGAGCAGCGTATCGAAGAAGCGCACCGCGCCCTCCTTCGCATAGGCCGGGTCCTTGTACTTCAGCTCTTCCGGGAACACCCACTTCTGCAGCCACGGCAGAAGCTGCTCGCCATAGGCGCCGAGCACGCGGGTCTGCGGGAAGTGGATGTGGCCGTCGATGAAGCCGGGCGTGATGATGCGGCCGGGGATCGCCGTGATCTCAAGCCCCGGATGGCGGGGCGACACGTCATCGAAGGCGCCGAAGTCGGAGATGATGCCGTCTTCGATCACCAGGAGGCCATCGGCGTGGAAGCGGGCGGCCTCCTGCTCGCGGCCGACATGCTTCCAGGGGTCGTCGACGAAATCGAAGAAGATGCCGCGAATGCCGATGGTGCCCATGGTCGTGACCGTCCCCGTTGATGTGTTGCCTTGAGCGCGATGCGTGCCTGGTCTTCGGTGATTCCGCTGAGGGTGAGCCATCGTCAGCACGGCCGAGGACGCCTCGGCGCCCGGCCTCCGGTGCCTGGATATCGCCCGCTGGCGCGGCTGCTGCCGCCCGGATGCCCCTGGCGCCGATGAGATCGAGAGCGGGCGTGACACGGCCGTGTCCCATTCCGCGCGTCGCCATCGGGCGCGCTGCGCCACCGGCGCCGGATACCGGCGCACCGAACAGCGACAGGGAAACGACAACAGGCCCGCGGCGCGGGCTGAGAACCCTGCGGGGGGTGATCCGCGCGGACCCCGCGTCCAGATCGGCCGGCGGCTCCCGCCCGGCAGCAGCCCAACGTCGCATCCTCGGCATGCGCTCTCCCGGTGGGCGCCCTGGCTGGCCCGGCTTGATTGTTCGCCGAGCTTGTTCACGACAGTAACGAAAGGCAGGCAGTGGGAGTAGTGTAAATCTATGGCGTGTCGTGGATTTTCATGCGGCCACGGGGCAGGTGGACGCGCCTGCCCGCTGAATGTCGCGCGCGTTGGCTGGTCTGCGTGGCGGCGGAACGCGCCGCGTCAGGTGTCGGCCTCTCGCAGGCGGTAGCCGACACCGGTCTCGGTCATGATGTATTGTGGCTGGTCGGGAGATTTTTCGATCTTCTGCCGGAGCTGGCGCACGTAGACGCGCAGGTATTGCACGTCCGCCGCCTCGCCCCACACCTGGTTGAGCAGGTGGTGGTGGGTGATGACCTTTCCCGCGTGCTGCACCAGCACGCGCAGGATGTCGTATTCCTTGGGCGAGAGCTTCACCTCCTGGCCGTCCACCTTCACGATCCGCTTCACGAGATCGACCGTGAGGCCGCCGGCCTGGAACACCGGCTTTTCCCCCTGCCGCTGCAGGCGGTGGCGCAGGGCGAGGCGGATGCGCGCCGCCAGCTCCTTCATGCCGAACGGCTTGGTCACGTAGTCGTCGGCGCCGAGGTCGAGCGCGCGCACGATGCCGCTCTCGTCGGTGCGGCTCGAAAGAACGATGACGGGCGCCTCCATCCCCTCCGCGCGCCATTTCTCCAGGAGGTCGTGGCCGGGCAGGTCGGGCAGGCCGAGGTCGAGCAGGATGAGGTCGGGGCGCTCGCTCCCGGCGCGCTGCCCGGCCTCCCGTGCGCTCGCCGCCTCGCAGATGGCGAAGCCCTCGGCCGCGAGCCCCACCCGCAGCAGCTTGCGGATGGGCGGCTCGTCGTCCACGAGCAGGATCTTCACGGTTGGTGCCGTCATGGCTGCGGCTCCAGGTCTGGCGTGTCGGCCGGGATCGGCATGCGCAGGGTAAAGACGGCGCCGCTGCGGTCCGTCCGGTTCGCCACCCATATGGTGCCGCCCATGGCCTCTATGAAGCCCCGGCAGATGGAAAGCCCGAGCCCGGTGCCCGCGCGCACGTGGTCCGCCTTGCGCACGCGGTAGAAGGTGTCGAACACGCGCTCGATGTCATCCGGGGGAATGCCCGGCCCCTCGTCCGCCACGCGCAGCACCACCGCCGGCCCGGCGCGGCGCCCCTCGATGCGCACCGTGGAGCCGGCGGGCGCGTATTTCGCGGCATTGTCGAGCAGGTTGAACAGCACCTGCTCGAACAGCACGGCGTCCACCTTCAGCATGGGCAGGTCGGGCGGGATGTCCACCTCCACCCCATGGCGGGCGAGGATCTTGGAGGCGCGCCGCAGCGCCGCGCCGACGATGTCGCCGGCGAAGTGGAAGGACGCGTTGGGCCGCATGGCGCCGGTCTCCAGGCGGGTCATGTCCAGGAGGTTGGCGATGAAGCGGTTGAGGCGCTCGGCCTCGTCGATGACGGTGGCGAGCAGGTCGGCCCGGTCCGGCTCGGACATGGAGGTCCAGTAGTCCCGCAGCGTGCCGGAGGCGCCCAGGATGGCGGAAAGGGGCGTCTTCAGGTCGTGGGAGATGGAGGTGAGCAGGGCCGAGCGCAGGCGGTCCGTCTCCGCCGCGCGCTTGGCGTGGTCGATGTCCGCCACGAGCTGGATGCGCTCGATGGCGAGCGCCGCCTGGTCGGCGAGGGCCTCGAACAGGCGCTGTTGGCCGGGGGTCAGCAGCGGGCCCTGGCGGTCGTCGTCGAGGCCGATGACGCCGAGCGTGCCGCGGCTGGATTTCAGCGGCACATAGAGGCGTCGGGCGCCGGGCAGGGTGTCGGCGCCGCGGCCGGCGGCGTGCTCGTGCTCCCAGGCCCAGCGGGCGGCGGCGAGGTCGGCTTCCACCAGCGTGTCGTCCGGTGGGTAGCCCACCTTCACCGCCAGCGCGTCACCTTCCGGCAGCAGGATCACCACCCGCACCTTCAGCATGAGCGCGATCTGGTGCGCGGTGGCCCACAGCACGTCGTCCAGGGTGCCGGCGGCGGCGAGCTTGCGGGAGAAGAGGTAAAGGTCCTCCGTGGTGCGCGCGCGCTGGCGGGCCGCCTCCGCCTGGCGCTGCACGCGTGCCATGAGGTTGCTGGCGGTGACCGCCACCACCAGGAAGAACACCAGGGCCAGCACGCTTTCCGGGTCCTGGATGGTGAGGGTGTAGCGCGGCTCCAGGAAAAAGTAGTTGAAGGCGAGGGCGCTCAGCACGCACGCATAGAGCGCCGGCCACAGCCCCGCCGTCACGGCCGAGCCCAGCACGCCCATGAGGAACACGAGCGCGAGGTTGCGCACGTCCAGCACCCGGTCCAGGACCGCGCTGACGGCGAGGGAGCCGGCCACGTAGAGGGTGCTGACCACATAGGTCCAGGCCCGCGCCGGCTGGTGCGCGGCCGCCGTTCTCACCCCGCGCGCGGGCGCCTCCCGGTCGCGTTCGGCGCCGGAGACCACGTGCACGCTGATGTCGCCGGCGCGGCGGATCAGCTCGTGGGAGATGGAGCCTTCCAGCAGCTCCCGCCAGCGTGGCTTGCCGGGGCTGCCTACCACGATGTGCATGAAATTATTGGCGGCGGCATAGCGCAGGATGTCCCTCGCCACCTCCTGGCCGGGGATGGTCACGGCCTCGGCGCCCAGGCGCTCGGCGAGGCGCAGGTGCTCGGCCACCCGGTCCTTGTCCGCCTCGGGCAGGGCGGCCTCGCGGGAGGTTTCCACGTGCAGCGCGGCCCAGGGCGCGCGCAGGCGGTCCGCCTGCCGGCGGGCGTAGCGCACCAGGGCGCTGCCGCGCGGCTCGCCGTTCACGCACACCAGCACCCGCTCCCCCGCCGCCCAGGGGCCGGAGATGGCGTGGGCCTGCATGTGGCTGACGAGCTGCTCGTCCACCCGCTGCGCGGTGCGCCGCAAGGCGAGCTCGCGCAGGGCGGTGAGGTTGCCAGGCGAGAAATAGTTCTCGATCGCCCGTCGCGCCGTGGTGGGCAGGTAGACCTTGCCCTCGTTGAGGCGCTTGATGAGGTCGTCGGGCGTGAGGTCGATCACCTCGATGTCGTCGGCCCGGTCGAGGATGGAATCCGGCACCGTCTCCCGCACGCGGATGCGGGTGATCTGCGCCACCACGTCGTTGAGGCTCTCCACGTGCTGGATGTTGAGCGTGGTGTAGACGTCGATGCCGCGCGCCAGCAGCTCCTCCACGTCGAGATAGCGCTTGGGGTGGCGGCTCCCCTCGGCATTGGTGTGGGCGAGCTCGTCCACCAGCACCAAAGCGGGCCGGCGCTCCAGGATGGCGTCGAGGTCCATCTCGTCGAGCAGGCGGCCCTTGTAGGCCACCCCGCGGCGGGGGATGATCTCGAACCCCTCCACCAGGGCCTGCGTTTCCTTGCGGCCGTGGGTCTCCACCACGCCGATCACCACGTCCACCCCATCGCTGAGGCGGGCGCGGCCGGACATGAGCATCTCGTAGGTCTTGCCGACACCCGGCGCGGCGCCGAGGAAGATCTTCAGCCGCCCGCGCGTCTCCCGGTCGGCGCTCTCCAGGAGGGCGTCGGGGGAGGGGCGGCGCTCGCCGTCGCGGATCTCGTCGGCCATCTCGTCACTCCGCCCGCCCCCCCGCCGCCGCCGGAAGCAGGGCGGGGGCCAAGGGGCAATGGTGCAGGCATGTCACCGGCCGGCGGCGCCGTCCAGGGCAAGGTTGAGGGCGAGCACGTTCACCGCCGGCTCACCGATGAAGCCCAGGGTCCGCTGCTCCACATGGGCAGCCACCAGGGCGCGCACCTTTTCTTCGCTCAGGCCGCGCGCCCGGGCCACCCGTGCGGCCTGGAAATAGGCGGCATCCGGGCTGATGTCGGGGTCGAGCCCGCTGCCGGAGGTGGTCACGAGGTCCACGGGCACCGCTGCGCCGGGGTCTTCGGCCTTCAGCGCGGCGGCATCGGCCTTGATGCGGTCGATCAGGGCGGCGTTGGTGGGGCCGAGGTTGGAGCCCATGGAGTTCACGGCATTGTAGGGCTGCGCCACGCTCTTCGTGGGATCGTTCGGATCGGTGCCGGTGGTGGCCGAGGGCCGTCCGTGGAAATAGCGCTCCGAGGTGAAATTCTGGCCGATGAGGGCGGAGCCAACCACCTTGCCGTCCTTCTCGATCAGGCTGCCATTGGCCTGGCGCGGGAACACCGCCTGGGCGATGCCGGTCATCGCCAGCGGATAGGCAAGGCCGGTGATCACCGTGAGCGCCACGATCATCACCAGGGCGGGGCGAAGTTGTTTCAGCATGGTTTATCCTTCAATTCGCAGACGGCGCGCGCACGACATTCGCGTTGGCCCGGGGAGGGCAGAGACCCGTTCCTGGCACGCGCGGCACCGGGAACGGGCCCCGCATCCCTTTCTCTCCCCGCCGGAAAGGGATGACCTGTGTTGCTCCCTTTGGCCTTCAGGCGAGGCCGAGGGCGGTGACGGCCATGTCGATGACCTTGATGCCGGCGAACGGCACCACGATGCCCCCGAGGCCGTAGATGACGAGGTTGCGGGTGAGCAGGGCGCCGGCGCCGATGGCCCGGTACCGCACGCCCTTCAGCGCCAGCGGGATCAGCGCCACGATGATCAGGGCGTTGAAAATGATGGCGGAGAGGATGGCGCTCTGCGGTGTCGCCAGCCCCATGATGTTGAGGGCGCCGAGCTGCGGGTAGAAGGCCACGAACAGCGCCGGGATGATGGCGAAATACTTCGCCACGTCATTGGCGATGGAGAAGGTGGTGAGCGCGCCGCGGGTCATGAGGAGCTGCTTGCCGATCTCCACGATCTCGATGAGCTTGGTCGGGTCGCTGTCGAGGTCCACCATGTTGCCGGCCTCGCGGGCGGCCACCGTGCCGGTGTTCATGGCGACGCCGACATCGGCCTGGGCGAGCGCGGGGGCGTCGTTGGTGCCGTCGCCACACATGGCGACGAGCTTGCCCTTGGCCTGCTCCTCGCGGATGAGGGCGAGCTTGTTTTCCGGCGTCGCCTGGGCGAGGAAGTCGTCCACGCCCGCCTCGGCGGCGATGGCGGCGGCGGTCATGGGGTTGTCGCCGGTGATCATCACCGTGCGGATGCCCATGCGGCGCAGCTCGGCGAAGCGCTCCTTGATGCCGCCCTTCACGATGTCCTTGAGGTGCACGATGCCGAGAAGCCGGTTGTCGCGCACCACGGCGAGCGGCGTGCCGCCAGCCTTGGCCACCTCGTCGGCGATGGCCTGGATCTCACGGAGGGTTTCCGCGCCGTTGCGCGTAGCGCCGGTGGCCGCATGGGCCAGCTCCACATGCTTCAGCACCGCATCCACCGCGCCCTTGCGGATGGTCTGGCCGTCGAAATCCACCCCGCTCATGCGGGTCTGGGCGGTGAACGGCACGAAGGTGGCGTGCAGCATGCCCATGTCGCGGGCGCGGATGGCGTATTTCTCCTTCGCCAGCACCACGATGGAGCGGCCCTCCGGGGTCTCGTCGGCGAGGGAGGCGAGCTGGGCGGCGTCCGCCAGCTCCCGGTCCGACACCCCGCGCACGGGGCGGAACTCGGTGGCCTGGCGGTTGCCCAGGGTGATGGTGCCGGTCTTGTCGAGCAGCAGCGTGTCCACGTCGCCGGCCGCCTCCACCGCGCGGCCGGACATGGCGAGCACGTTGAAGCGCACCAGGCGGTCCATGCCGGCGATGCCGATGGCCGAGAGCAGGGCACCGATGGTGGTGGGGATCAGCGTCACGAACAGCGCCACCAGCACGATCACCGGAATATAGCCGCCGGCATAAGACGCGAAGCTCGGGATGGTGGCGGTGGCGAGCACGAAGATCAGCGTCATGCCCGCCAGCAGGATGTTGAGGGCGATCTCGTTGGGCGTCTTCTGCCGCTCGGCGCCCTCCACCAAAGCGATCATGCGGTCGATGAAGGTGGAGCCCGCGGCTGCCGTGATGCGCACGCGGATCCAGTCGGAGAGCACCTGCGTGCCGCCGGTGACGGCCGAGCGGTCGCCGCCGGACTCGCGGATGACGGGGGCGCTCTCGCCGGTGATGGCCGCCTCGTTCACCGAGGCGACGCCCTCGATCACCTCGCCGTCGGAGGGGATGATGTCTCCCGTCTCCACCAGCACGATGTCGCCCACCTTCAGGCTGGTGCCGGGCACCAGGGTGAATTGCGTGCGGTCGCCGTTGGGCAGCAGCTTGGCCACGGCCTCGGTGCGGGTGCGGCGCAGGGCGTCGGCCTGGGCCTTGCCACGGCCTTCCGCCACCGCCTCGGCGAAATTGGCGAACAGCACCGTGAACCACAGCCACAGCACAATCTGGAAGGAAAAGCCGAGGCCGGCACCGCCGGTCAGCGCGTCCCGCACGAGCAGGACGGTGGTGAGGGCCGACACCACGGCCACCACGAACATGACGGGGTTGCGGGCGAGGGTGCGCGGGTCGAGCTTGCGGAAGGCATCGCCCGCCGCGGGAAGAAGGATGCGCGCATCGAGGATGCTCGCGGTCTTGGACTGGCTCATCACATGAGGCTCCAGCGAAGCATGGGGATGGGGGGCCGCGGACGCTTCAGTCCGTGGCCGACACCAGCGTGATCGCGATGGCGAAGGAGAGGCCGATGACGGCCACGGCCAGCATGCCCAGCAGCAGGCTGGAGGCGCGGGCCGCGCCGGGGTCCCTGCCGAAGCGTTCCGGCCGGCGGGGCGGGCGGGGACGTGTCTCCATGACGCTCACCAGGTCGTGCCCTGGAGCATGGCGAGATGCTCCACGATGGGCCCGAGCGCGAGGGCGGGGAAGAAGGTGAGCCCGCCGACGATGATGATGACGCCCACCAGCAGGCCCACGAACAGGCCGCCATGGGTGGGGAAGGTGCCGGCCGATTCCGGAACCGCCTTCTTGGCGACCACCGATCCGGCGAGCGCCAGGGCGGGAATGATGACCAGGAACCGGCCCATCAGCATGGCAAGGCCGATGGTCACGTTGTACCAGGGCGTGTTGCCGGTGAGGCCGCCGAAGGCCGAGCCGTTGTTGGCCGTGCCCGAGGTGTAGGCGTAGAGGATCTCGGAGAAGCCGTGCGGGCCGGGATTGGCGATGGAGGCCACCGCGCCCGGCAGCACGCTCGCCGCCGCCGTGAAGCCGAGCATGGCGAGCGGCAGGCAGAGCACTGCCAGCATGGCCATCTTGACTTCCTTCGCCTCGATCTTCTTGCCGAGATATTCCGGCGTGCGGCCCACCATGAGGCCCGCCACGAACACCGCCACCACCACGAACAGGATGATGCCGTAGAAGCCCGCGCCCACGCCGCCGATGATGATCTCGCCCAGCATCATGTTGATCAGCGGGATCATGCCGCCGAGCGCCATGAAGCTGTCGTGCATGGCATTCACCGCGCCGCACGATGCCGCCGTGGTGACCACCGCAAACAGGGCCGACAGGGCGATGCCGAAGCGGGTCTCCTTGCCTTCCATATTGCCGCCGTCGATGCCGAGGGCGTGCACCAGGGGGTTGCCCGCCGCTTCCGCCCAGTAGCAGACCGCGACGCCGGCGAGGAACAGAAGGCCCATGGCGGAGAAGATGGCCCAGCCCTGGCGCTCGTCGCCCACCATGCGGCCGAAGACGTTGGTGAGCGCCGCGCCGATGGCGAAGATGGAGACCATCTGGATGAGGTTGGAGATCGCGTCCGGATTCTCGAACGGGTGGGCGGAATTGGCGTTGAAGAACCCGCCGCCGTTGGTGCCGAGCATCTTGATGGCGAGCTGGGAGGCCACGGGGCCGACCGCGATGGTCTGCTTGGCGCCTTCCAGAGTGCCCGCCTCTACATAGGGCCCGAGGGTCTGCGGCACGCCGAGCGCCACATAGGCGAGCGTCAGCACGATGCACAGGGGCAGCAGCACGTAGAGGGTGGCGCGCGTGAGATCGACCCAGAAGCTGCCCAGCGTCTTCGTCGACTTGCGGGAGAAGGCGCGGATCACCGCCAAGGCGATGGCGATGCCGGTGGCGGCCGAAAGGAAGTTCTGCACCGCCAGGCCCGCCATCTGGGTCAGGTACGACATGGTGCTCTCGCCGCCGTAGTTCTGCCAGTTGGTGTTGGTCATGAAGCTGGCGGCGGTGTTGAAGGCGAGCTCGGGCGGCACGGCGCCCATGTCGGCGGGGTTGAAGGGCAGCGCCCCCTGCACCCGCTGCAGCAGGTAGAGCAGTGCGAAGCCCGCGAGGTTAAACAGCAGCAGCGCGACCGCATAGGTCGTCCAGTGCTGCTCCTCGTTCGGGCCGGTGCCGGCCAGGCGGTAGAGCCCCCGCTCGGCCGGGCCGAGCACGGGTGCGAAGAGCGTGCGCTCGCCGTTGAAGACGCGCGTCATGTAGCCGCCCAGCGGCCGCGCGAGCGCGATGATGATCCCGCAGAAGAGAAGGATCTGAATCCAGCCGTTCAATGTCATGGAGTTTGCCTCAAGGCCGGGCGCCGGCGGTCAGAACCGTTCCGGGCGCACGAGGGCGTAGGTGAGGTAGACGAGCAGGAACGCGGTGGCCGCGCCGCCCAGAATGTATTCGACGAGCATCGCTCTCGATCCGTTGCCGGGGCGCATCCCGCGCGGGGCGCCCTCATGTCGCGACGTATTGGGTTTCGGGTTCTCGGGCGCGTCGCACGCCGTTGCTTCACTTTCGTGCTTCAGAGAATTTCGCAGGCTCTCACGTAAAGGACGCAGGCGGCGAAGAAGGCGGCGCCTATGGCGACCATGGCGAAGTCCATCATGGCTGTTCCAATTTTTATGTACTGTTCTGGGCTTCAGCTTGCGGAGCGATGATCAATGTTCCGGAAATCGCCACCCAGGAGGATTTCGACAGGAATATGGCGCCGGCGCGCATAAAAATTCGAGACGGTGCCGGCGGCAGCGAAATAAAAATCTCATAGGAATTTCGTGGCGCGGGCGACGGGGAAGGGCGGCGGCCGGTGGCAACAAGCGGCTGGCGCTGCGGCGCTCCCGGTGGCTATGGTGTGCGCCGTTATTCGGTTTGCAGCGGGCCCCCTGCGTGACTTCCAGTCCATCTTCCCCGGTGATGCGCGCGCTCTCCCCCTCCGAGGCCCCGCCTGGAGATGACGCGCTCGCCGACCTCGCGGCGCGTGTGGAGGCGCTCGCGCGGCAGAATGAGGAGCTCCTCGCCGGCCAGCGGGCGCTGCGCGAGCAGCTCGCGGCCATGCAGGCCCATGCCGATCTGGTGGGACATCTGGTGCAGCAGGTTCACGGGCAGCGCTTCGCCCCGCGCGAGCTGCCCCTGCCGCTTGCGCGCCTGCGTGATCTGGTGCGGGAGCCGGGACCCTCCCTGGCCTACCTGAAGGACATGGCGCTGAACGCCGCCGCCACCAGCACGCGCCTCACGCAGACGCCATCGGGCGAATGGCGGCGCCGTACGCGGCCGTTGCAGGCGGCACGCAACTTCGGGCGCGATTTCTCGGGGCTCGTCTATGGCCGCCGGTCGGTGGTCTATCGGGTGGTGCCGCGCCACGCTCCGGTGGGGGAGCGCCCGCGCGTCCTCCATGTCATCGCCAATGTGTTCGTCGGCGGCTCCACCCAGCTGGTGGTGGACCTGCACGAATGGCTCGGCCACCGCTACGAGATGCAGGTGGTGACCGCCGCCCTGCCGCCCCAGGGCCGGCACGAGGGCATGGTGCTGCACCATCTGCCGCTCGGCAGCCCGGCGGAGGCGTTCGCGCACGTGCTGCGGGCGGTCGATCCCGACATCGTGCACCTGCATTATTGGGGCGGCAGCGACCAGCCCTGGTACGAGGCGGCGCTCGAAGCTGCGCGCGCCTCCCGCGCGGTGGTGCTGCAGAATGTGAATACGCCGGTGGAACCTCTGCGCGACGCGCGCATCCACCGCCACCTCCTTGTCTCCGACTACATCCGCGAGACCTTCGCCCCCGATCTCGGCAATGCGGAGGTGATCCATCCGGGCATCGACCTCGATCGCTTCTCTCCGCCCGAAAGCTGGGCGCCGGGCGCCGCCGATACGGTGGGCATGGTCTATCGCCTGGTGCGCGACAAGCTGGACGATGCCTCCATCGACCCGCTCATCCTGGTCGCCCGCCGCCGTCCGCGCACGCGCTTCCTCATCGTCGGCGAGGGCGAGCTGCTGCCGGTCTTCCGCCGCAAGGTGCTGGAGGCGGGCTGCCGGGACAATTTCGAGTTCACGGGGATCGTGCCCTTCGCCCGCCTGCCGGAGATCTACCGCCAGTTCCGCATCTTCGTCGCGCCTGTGGTGCGCGAGAGCTTCGGGCAGGTGACGCCCTTCGCCATGGCCATGGGGCAGGCGGTGGCGGGCTTCCGCACCGGCGCCCTGCCGGAGATCCTCGGCTCCTGCGACACCCTGGGCGAGACGCCGGAGGCGCTGGCGGACATCCTCGTCGACCTGCTGGACCGGCCGGAGCGGGTGGAGGAGATCGGGCGTGCCAACACCACGCGGGCGCAGCATTTTTCGCTCGAGGGCATGATCCGCGCCTATGGCCGGGCCTATGCTGCGGCGCTCGGCCGCGACCCGGACCTGATGCCCGGCTTTCCTCCCTCGGAGCTCTATCCCGAGCTGTAGAGACGCAGCCACAGGGCGGCGGAATTGGCCGCTGCACGCCCCGCTTAGTGGCGATGGTACCTCTACAACCACTATGCTCGTACCCCTGAGGCATCTCGCATCTGCGAGAACGCCGGGGCGCGGGGCGATGACGAGCTTGGTGGTGGGGGCGAGCGGGCTGATCGGGCGCCGGCTGTGCGAGCGCCTGCGGCACAGTTGCGTCGGCATCATCGCCACCACGCGCGGCCGCGAGGAGCGCCCCGCCTGGCCGGGCGTGCAATGGAAGACCCTCGACTTCTCCACCTTCGACGAGTGGGACCACCTGCTTGAGGACGTGGACACGGTCTACCACCTCGCCTGGTCCACCGTCCCCTCCAGCGCCGCCAACGATCCCGTCCGCGACGTGTCGGAGAACGTGGTGGGCACCGTGCGCCTGCTGGAGGCGGCGCGCCGCGCGCCGGGCGTGCGCATCGTGTTCGCCTCCTCCGGCGGCAGTGTCTACGGCTTGCCCCAGAGCTTGCCGGTGGACGAGGCGCATCCCACACGTCCCATCGGCGCCTACGGCATCTCCAAGCTCACCGCGGAGCATTATCTGGAGACCAGCCGCGCCGTGCACGGCGTGGACGCGATCGCGCTCCGCATCAGCAATTGCTACGGGCCGGGCCAGCGCGAGAAGAAGGGCCTCGGCGCTGTCACCCTGTTCGCCCGCGCGGCGCTGCGCGGGGATCCCATCACGCTCTATGGCAACGGGGACATCGTGCGCGACTTCGTGCACGTGGAGGATGTGGTGTCGGCGCTGATCGCGGCCGGCGCGCGGCGCAATGTCGAGGGCCCGGTGAACATCGGCTCCGGTGTCGGCCATTCGCTGGGACAGGTCATCGCCAAGCTGGAGGCGGCCCTGGGCCGCCCCATGGTCGTGCAGCGCGCCGCGCCGCGGGCCTTCGACGTGAAGGCCTCGGTGCTCGACGTTTCCCGCGCGCGGGAGCGGATCGGCTGGCGCCCCACCATCGATCTCGATCGCGGCATCGCGATGATCCTGGAGGAGTTGCGCGCGGAAATGGGTTTGGAATGCGTGTCGCCTTGTACGTCCACTGCTACTACCCCACGCATTTCTACGGCACGGAGAGCTATGCACGGACGCTAGCGCGCGAGCTTTCGGCGCTGGGGCACGAGCCGGTGGTGGTGACCGCCACCTTCCCCGGAGAGCCACGCCAGGACGCTTTCGTCGAGCGGGGGTCGTTCGACGGCATTCCGGTGATCCGCATCGACCGCAACGTGATCCCCAACCGCACCCCGCGCGACACCTACGACCTGCCGGACCTGCGCTTTGTCCATGAGCGCATCCTGCGGGACGTGCGGCCGGACATCGTGCACGTCTGCCACCTCATCAACCACACCACCGCCCTGCTGGAAGTGACGCGGCAGCTCCGCCTTCCCGCCGTCGCCACCTTCACCGACTTCTTCGGCTTCTGCTTCAACAACAAGCTGAGCGGCGCCGACGGCGCGCTCTGCGCCGGGCCCGACCGGCTGCGGGCCAATTGCATCGCCTGTGCTTTGCCGGCCGCGCAGGGGGCGGGCGAGGGGGCGGCCGCGCGGCTGAAGCGCGCGCTGGCGCCCGGCCTCCTCGCCCGCGCGCCGGGGCTGAGCGCTGAGGCCCGGCCCATGGTGGAGGCGCTCAAGGCCCGTCCCGATCACCTGCGCGCGGCCTATGGCGCCTATGCCGCCGCCCTCGCGCCCACCCGCTTCCTGCTCGATGCCTATACCCGCGCCGGCACGCCGGTGCCCATGGAACTGAGCCGGTTCGGCATCGACATTGACCGCGCGCAAAAGCCGGCGCGGGCGGACGGCGTCACGCGCCTCGGCTTCATCGGCCAGCTCGCCCCGCACAAGGGCACCCACCTGCTGGTCGAGGCGCTGCGCCGGCTCGATGCCCCGGCGCTGGAGCTGGAAATCTTCGGCGACGAGGGGCAGGACCCCGCCTATGCGGCACGCCTGCGCGCCCTGGCCGAGGGCCTGCCGGTGCGTTTCCGCGGCACCTTTCCGGTGGAGCGGATCGCCGAGGTCATGGCCGGCATCGACGTGCTGGCGATCCCCTCGACATGGGTGGAGAACAGCCCGCTCATCCTGCTCCAGGCGCTCGCCACCCACACGCCGGTGGTGGTCTCCGACGTGGAGGGCATGAGCGAGTTCGTGGAGGAGGGGGAGAACGGCTTCCGTTTCCCCACCGGCTCGGTGGACGGCCTGGCGGCGGCGCTCAGGCGGTTCGTGGATGATCCGGCGCTGGCGCGTGAACTGGGCGCGCAGACGCGCTATGATCGCACGTGCCGTGCCATGGCCGAGGATGTGGTGGCGCTCCATGGGCGCGTGCGAGCAGCGGGCAAGCAATATGGCGGGTGAGAGCGTGGGCGCGGACGTGATGGAGCGCCGGCCGGAGGGTGTGCATGGCGACCTCGCCGCCTGGCTGGAAGCCAATCTCCTGTCCGGTGCGGCGCCGGCGGCGGGCGAGATCGCGCCCTTTCCGCCCGAGGAGCTGATGTACAACACCACCGGCCTGCGCTCGCCGTGCGACTTCGCGAGCCACGGGGTCGATTTCATGCGCGCGCTGCACCGCGTCAGCCCGGTGCCGCTGACCGCGTGCGGCGCCATCCTCGATTTCGGGGTGGGGGTGGGGCGGCTCGCGCGGCTGTTCCACGGCTTCCGCGGTCGTTACGTGGGCATGGACGTGGACCCGCGCCACCTCGCCTGGGTGCGGGACCATCTCAGCCATGTGGAGGCGGTGGAGAGCACCCCCCGTGCGCGCCTGCCAGCAGCGGGGGGCAGCTTCGATGCCGTGGTCTCCATCTCCGTCTTCAGCCACCTGAGCGAGCCGGATCACCTGTTCTATCTCAAGGAGCTCAATCGGGTGGCGCGGCCCGGCGCGGTGCTCCTGCTCTCCGTCCACGGCGAGCGCGCGCTGGCGCGGGCGCTGGAGGAGGAGCATATCTTCGAGATGCTGGCCGTTCCGCGCCCGGCGCTGGAGCAGGCCGCCGGCGAGATGACCGCGGAGAACGGCCATGCCTTCATCCTCCAGAGCGGCCACCTCACCAGCGACGCCTACCAGTATGGCATCGCCTTCGTCTGCGAGAGCTACATCCGCCGGGAGTGGGGCCGCTGGTTCGAGGTGGTGGAGGTGGCCCAGGGGGCGCTGCACGACTTCCAGGACATCGTGGTTCTCAGGGCGCGGTGAGAGATGGCCGGGCCTCCCGCCGCGCCGCCGATCCGGATTCTGCTGGAGCGCGGGCGCACCTTCGTCGCGCGACAGGCGCGCCCGGCCTTGCGCTGGCGACGGCTGCCGCGCCTGAGGGATACGGGGAGCTCGGCTTCCGCGCAGTGGTTCGCCCTGCTGCGCCTTACCTGCGCGGTCATGGTGCTGCTGCCCACCGTGCTCACCATGCTCTACATCCTGCTCTTCGCGTCGCCAATCTATGTGTCGGAGGCGCGGCTCGCCATCCGTGAGGCCATTCCCGAGCGCGGGGCCCTGCCGCAGGAGGGGGCGGACGCGCAGAGCGGCGGCCTCGTGCAGCGGGTCTCGAACCTGCTCGGCGGCGCGGGCGAGGCCGCCCAGTCGGAGGCCCCCTTCATTTTCGTCAGCTATGTCACCAGCCGATCCTATGTGGCGAGCCTCGATGAAGGCGGCTGGCTGCGCGGTTTCTTCTCCCGCCCCGGCATCGATCCGCTCGCCGCGCTTTCGTCGGGGGCGACGCAGGAGGCCGTGTGGCGCTACTGGAATCGTCACCTGACGGCGGCGGTGGACCGGCGCTCGTCCATCGTCATCCTGCGCGTGAGCGCCTTCTCGGCGGAGGACGCGCATACGCTCGCCAGCCGCGTGGTCGCCGATGGCGAGCGCCTGCTCAACGACATCGTCATGCGCGCCCGCGCCGACAGTGTCGCCCACGCGCGCGAGGAGGTGGAGCGCGCCTCCAGCCGCTATGAGGCGGCGCTGCGCAACCAGCAGGAATGGCGCGCCCGCCAGCGCGCCGTGGACCCCGCCCAGGCCGCCGAGGCCGTGAGCGCCAGCCTGCTGCGGCTGGAGTCTGAACGCATCGCCGCCGACCGGCAGATGCGCGCCCTGGAGCGCCTTTCCGCCCCCGGCGGTCCGGCGCTCGGCGTGCTGCGCGACCGGGTGGCGGCCATCGACAAGGAGATCGCCGCCTTCAGGGAGAGCCTCGCGGAGCCCGGGGCGCGCGCATCGGTGGTGGCGGCGCTCGCCTCCTATGAGGAGGCGGAGCTGGAGGTGCGCTTCGCCCAGACCCTCCAGGCCGTGGCGGTGGCGGGCCTGCAGGAGGCCGAACGCCGTGCGCGTGCGCAGAGCGCCTTCGTGAACGTGTTCGTGCCGCCGAGCCTGCCCACGGCCGCCGCCGGCCCGCTCTGGTGGCGCGGCGGGCTGTTCGTCCTCGCCCTTTCGGGCATCCTGTGGATCAACGCGATGGTGCTCGTCGCGGTGATCCGCGACCACCGCCGGTAGGGCTTATCATCGTTTCACGGGATCGATGATGCGCTCCTCTGGTCTGATGTTCCGCATTTTCTTCACGCGAAACGGTTCCCGTGTCGCTCGAAAATGCTCTTGCAGGAGACGCGCGATGCGGCCCGCCACGGAGCCCCGCCTTGCTGTTTAGCATCGACGAGGACGCCGGCACCCATGTGGTCGGCTGGATCATGCCGGACAATCCGGCCAGCACGCCCCATGTGGCGGTGTTCGCCAATGGCGAGCTGCGCAAGGTGGTTCCGGCCACCATGCTGCGCCCGCTGCTGCGCGAGCAGGGCCTGCACGAGACCGGCATCTGCGGCTTCGTGGTGGACGATCAGGTGGTGCCCCGCCTCGCCGATGTCAGGGATCTCGAGATCTATGACGACGCCACCAACGTCCGCATCTACCGGCGCCGGCCCGAGAGCGCGAAGGCGGAGGGCAAGTTCTTCCGGCTGGAAACGCGCCTGGTGACCCAGTCGGCGTTGAACGAGGCGTTCCAGAACCTGTTCCACATGGCCTTCACCCGGCTGGAGCGGGTGCCGGAGGAGGCGGTGCGCTCCATCCTCGGTATCTCCTTCGCCTCCTCCATCTTCGCCTGCGGTCGGCTCCATTTCCGCGCCTACGAGCCGCTGCTGCGTGATCGCGGCTTCCGCTGCTCGGTTCTGCTGCGCGATCCGTTCGAGGAACTGGCCGAACAGCTCCTGGTGCTGCGCTGGGCGGCGAAGACGCCGAAGCTCGCCTATTCCGTGCTGAGCGAGGCCTACCGGCCGCTGGTGGAGAGCCTCGGCCGCGCCGACGTGCAGGAGGTGGTGGACCTGGAGACCTGGGTGGGCACCCTCGGCGCCCACGAGCGCGCCCTTCTCTCCAGCCCCATGGCGCGCCTGCTCACCTGCGCCAGCTCCGACGACCAGCTCGCCGCCTCGGCGGTGGAAAACGCGCTCGACACGCTCTCCGAAATGGACGTGGTGGGCCTTTCCTCGGATTTCGATGCCTATTGGGCCACGCTCTCGGCCGTGCTGGAGCTGCCGTTGCCGGAGCCGCCGCCCCTTTCCGCATCGAGCCTCGCGCGCAGGCTGGAGGAGCAGGTGCGCGAATGGCCGGTGGCGCAGGAGCTGCTGGCCGCCGACATCCAGATCTTCGCCGACGTCAACGCGGCGTTCGGCCGGGTGGATGAGGTGGTGGACGAAGCCTCCACTGAAGCCTCCTGAGCCGCCGCAGCCACGCGCTCACCGGGTGCGGGCGTAGATGCTGCCCACGTAGAAGGCCGCAACGCCCCAGATCACCGCGAGCACGGCGAACACTGCGCCCGCCTGGGTGAGGGGATGCGGGAAGATCGGCTCCACCGGCAGGTTGGGCGCCATGAAGGTGAGGATGTAGACCTGCTTGCGCGCCTGCTCGGCGCGCGCATCGGCCAGCTCCCTCTCAGCGCCTTCGAGCCGCTGCTCCGCGAGGCGGCGGCGGGCTTCAAGGGCAGCATTGGCGGCAAGGTTCCCGCTCGTGCCCTCCTGCGCCTGTGAGGCGCCGCCGAGCAACTCCCCGTCGAGCGCGGTGATCTTCTCGTCCAGCGATCGCAGACGCTCCTTCAGGGCGCGGACCACGGGAGAATCCTCGGCGAGGTCGGCGCGCGCGGCGAGCAGGTCGGTGTTCAGCATTGAGCGCTGGTCGCGCAGCTTGGCGATGGCGGCGAAGGCCCCGCGCGCGGCGGCGGCGGGGTCGATCATGCCCTGGGCGTTGCGGAACTGCTCCTGCTCGGCGCGTACGAGGGCGAGTTCGCCGAAGGCCGCGCGGGCCTCGGCCTCGGCCCGCAGCACGCGCTCGCCGCGGTTGCGGGTGGTGAGCGTGTTGGTGATCGCCTCCGCCTGCTTGATGACGAAGGCGCCGACCATGGCCGCGCTCTGGGGGCTGAACGCCTGGATCTGCACCTTGATGACACCGGACAGGGTATCGAGGCTCACCCGCACCTGCCGGTTCCAGTAGGCGAGGGCGTCTTCCATGCCGGCGCTCGCCGAGAGGGCGAAGACGGGGTCGCGTCCTGATGCGCCGAACACGCGGCGCAGGTCGAACTGCTGCTGCACGGCTTCCACCATTGCGCGGCTGCGCAGGTAGTCCACCACCACGCGGGCTTCCTGCGTGTTGGGCACCTGGGGCGCGCCGCGGCCCGAGACGGGGGTGCCGGCGGCGGTGACGGTCTCAAGATTGCCGCGCACCACGAAGCGCGCCTCGGAGCGATACTGCGGCAGCGCCACCAGCGAGAGATAGAGGAAGCTCGCCACTGTAGGCAGCAGCACCAGCACCAGGAAGCTCACCACCCCCACGTGGCGGCGGCTCAGCGGCAGCGGCGCCCCGTCGGTGGTCGTCGGCGCGAGGTGCTCGTGCAGGGGCGCAAGGCCGGTGAGGCGCCGCGCGATCCCGGCGAGAGCGCGCGTGGCGGCGGGCGCCGCTACGGCCGGTGGCGTCCCGGCATCTGCGGCCGCGCTCCCCGGCACGCCCACCAGCCTCCTCAGCGCCTGCGCGGAGATCATCGCCGCGCCCTCCGGCTACTGCGTCACCGCGACGGTGCTGATCACCGGCTGCGCCACGGTGCTGAACAGGGAGGTGACCTTCTGGAGGTCCGCCAGCGGGGCGTTGGCGACGTAGATGGCGTCCTTGTTGCGGACCTGGAAGCCGCGGGCCAGGAACAGGGCGTTGGGATCGCGCATGTTCCAGTGGTAGATCACGCGCACATAGCCGTTGATCTCAAGCGGCTTGGCCTGGGGATCGAGCTTGGCCGCGAAACGCGCGGGCTCGAAGCGCATCAGGTAGATGCCGGAGGGATCGGCGCGCGAATCGACGAGGCCGCCCACGCGGGCGATGGCCTCCTCAAGCGTGATGCCCACCGCGTCGAAGGGCACCACCGTGGGCGTGCCGGCCGCGCCGAATACGGTGAAGGTCTGCGGATCCCGGATGACGGCGATCTTATCCCGCGGGCGGACGTAGACGTCCTCCTTGGGATTGTTCAGCAGGGTCTGCATCGGCACCGTCACGGTGGTGTCGCCGCGGCTGAGCCGCACGAACACTTCGTGCGCGGGAACCTTGATGCCGCCCGCGGCGGCGATCACGTCCAGCACCCGGTCGCCCCGCGGGGAGAGGGGAACGACTGCGCCCGCGGTCGCCTCGCCCAGCACGGTGGCGGCATTGCTGATGCTCTTCGAGACCACCACCACCGCCTGTGGCTCGATGGCCTTGCCGGTGAGGCGCTCGACCACCGCCGCTTCGATCTGCGCGGTGGTCTTGCCGGCGACGGGGATGCGCCCGGCATAGGGCACGGTGATGGAGCCGTCCTGCGCCACCTGCTGCTCGGGAATGGTGGCGCTGCGCGAGCCGGTGCCGAGCCGGTCGATCACCGGGCCGGAGAACAGGCCGCCGGCCGCCGCTTCCCAGATGGTGACGGACAGGGTGTCGCCCACCCCCACCACGTAGCGGCCGGGCGGGCGATAGTCGCCGAAGCGGGCGCCGAAGGTGGCGGGACGCTCCTGCGCCAGAACGTGCAGGGTGCGGTCGTCCACGCCCACGAGCACGAAGCGCTGGTCGTCCTCCGGCTGCGGAGTCTCCAGGTCGATGCGGGAGGGTCCGGACGCAGGCAGGGCCGTGCATCCGGGAAGGCTTCCCAGAACGAGGGCGAATGCCAGGAAACGCACGCTGGTCCGCATGAAGTTTGAAGTTCCCGCCCAGTGCCACGGAGTCCCGGCTCTTATACAAGCCGCCGTCCCGCCATGCGACCTAGCTTGGCAATATTTAAGTTGGCGTTGCAGGAGGGCCACAAAGACAGTGAGAGGTGAAATGTATACTTAAAGTAGTTGTACTTAATAATAGCACTCTTTGCGTGTAATTTAGCCAGCTCAGGCTGCGGCATGGGACAGCGCCTGGACCACCGCGTCGACATCGATGCGCCAGGGAGCATGTGGCCCGTAGTGTCCCGCCTTCCGCGCTCCGAACAGGATGGTGTGCCGCTTGGCGGTCGAACGCAGCAGGTTGTGGTGGGCGTAGAGCCAGTCGGTTCCCGCCTCCAGGTCGAGCACGAATTCCGCCGCGGCTGCAAACACGGTGGAGAACAGGCCCGAGCCGCCGGGGCAGACGATCACCCGCGCATCGCGCATGAGCGCGATCTGGTCCGGAAAGGAGAGCTTCTCCGGCTGGACGATGTGGAAGCCGAGCGCACCCAGGCGCTCCTCCAGCGCCGCCTCGTTCAGCAGCGGGCGGATGGTCTGGCCGCGCCGTGAGAGATAGATCTTCTCCCGGCCGGACCTGCCCTTCTGGATATCGGCGATGCCCTCGTAGAAGGCCTTCGCGCCGGCGTCGAAATAGACGTCGACATTGCGCAGGCTGGGGACCAGGGCCTCCCGGAGCCGGCAGGTGCGGGGGATGGGGTGGCCGATGAAGCGGACCCGACCGTCGAAGACCTGATCGGCGAGGGCGTTCATCCATGGGGCGTAGTTGTAGAGAAGGACCGGATAATCGCGATACGGGCTGTCGATGAGCTTCGGGAGAATGCGGTAGAGCCAGGAGCCGAAATTCGAGGGCTCGTCGGACCCGGCGAAGATGACCGGCTCGTCGATCTCGACCACATCGTCGCTCAGCATCACCTCCACGCCATCGTCGGTGGCGCGGATGATGCAGTCCTCATTCTGAGCGCCCGTCAGCTTGTCGAGGATCTTGCCGGTGTCGAACGGCTCGACCTCGCTCTCGTCGAGCAGGAGGCGGCGGTCCTCCGTGAGCAGGGTGCGGAAGCCGAGCACATGGAGGTTCCGCTCGTGCACCAGCCGGAAGTGGTCGGCCTGGCGCACGCGCGTGATGGGACCTTTCAGGACATCGAGCCCGGGTGGGGCGATGACGCCCTCTTCGGCGAGAAAAACCGGGTAGGCGAGCGGGCGGGGCGGGCTCAGGCAGGCCCGCTCCACGGTGCGGGTCATGGATGCGGCGATCATCCGCCCTTCGCGGGTCATGCGTTCTTCCCTCAGGTGTGGCTCAGGTAACCTTGCGGACCACCTGCAGGATGACGGACGATATGAAAAGAAGAGCCAGGATGGCTATGGCGGGATAGGCCGCGGAATAGAAGGAGCTCTCGTATTCCGAATAGAACCCCATCCGCGTGCCGTCGACGATCTGGCAGAGGGGGAAATATTTGAGAACGTCTATGAGCTTCTCGGGTAGCAGGTCAGGCAGGTAGATGATGCCGGAGGTGACCCAGAACAGCGGGCCAAGCAGGCTTCCGATGAGGATCAGCGCCGGGGCGAGCGCGCCGGCGACGCCGAAGAACAGTCCGGTGGAGATGCCGAGAAGCCATGCCTCTACCAGGCCGTAGACGAAGCGGGCCGGGTCATCTGGATTGATGTCGTGGCCGATCAGCGCGAGGGTCGTCAGCACGATCACCACCACCAGCGTGGCGCTGGAAACCTCCAGGATGATGCGCGCGGAGAACAGATCGAACACGTCCACTCCCGGGAAGTAGAGCAGCGGTCGGTTCTGTGCCAGCGTGACCATGATCTGCCGATGTGTATAGAGCCAGATGATGAAAGGCAGGATGCCCGTCATGGCGAACAGCGGAATGCTCGGCCCGATCGGCGCCGAGCGTCCGAGCACAGACATCACCGTCATGGCGACGGTGAGGTGTCCGAGCGGCATGATGAGGCCCAAAAGGAAGCCCAGGTAGCCGGCGCCGAACCGAGTCTGCAGATCGCGCATGATGACCGCGCCCACCGCGCGCGCGTGCATGGCCGAGGCAGTGCGCCAGCTTTCGCCGGCGAAGCGCGTGGGGCGTGCGGGCGCCTCGCTCATCCTCAGGCCTCCATCGCCTGGCGGTGCACCTCGATGGCGTCGTTCACGTCCTCGAACACCATCAGGCGGCCCTTCTGCAGCACCATGCCGGCGCTGCAATAGTCCTTGATGGTGCCGGTGGCGTGGGACGCCATGATCATGCCCGCGCGCGCCCGCCGCTCCGCGAAGGCGCGCGCGCACTTCATCTGGAAGCGGGCATCGCCGACGGCGGTGATCTCGTCCACGAGGTAGAAGTCGAACTCGATGGCCATGGACACGGCGAAGGCGAGGCGGGAGGTCATGCCCGAGGAATAGGTCTTCACGGGCATGTCGAGGTCGCGCCCGAGCTCGGAGAAATCTTCCACGAACTCGGTCACCGCCGGGATGTCCGCATCATAGACGCGGGCCAGGAAGCGGATGTTCTCACGCCCGGTCATGGCCGGGTGGAAGCCGCCCGCGAAGCCAAGCGGCCAGGAGAGGCGAACCGAGCGGTAGACGCGCCCTGAAGTCGGCGCCTCCGTGCCGGCGATCAGCTTCAGGAAGGTGGACTTGCCCGCCCCGTTCTGCCCCAGCAGGCCATAGCTCAGGCGCGGGTTGAGCGTGACCGAGACGTCGCGCAGCACCACCTTGCGGCGCAGGTGGGTCCAGTAGGTCTTGGTGAGGCGGTCGGTGACGATCACGCGCGATCCTTACGCCTTCAGGTGCCGCAGCAGCTCGAACACCGAAACGATGACGAGCCAGACCAGGGAGAAGACCAGCGCCGCCGCTGCGGGCAACCAGAAGCGGTGGGGCCAGTCGGCCTCCTGGGCCGGCACCGGCTTCACGAAGGTGGCGAGATACATGCCCTGCCGCTCCGACACCACGCGCGCCTCCTCCAGCGCCGCGGCATCGGCCGTATATTGCTTTTCGGCGATCTGGCGCTCGAGGTCGAGGGTGTCGTAGCGCGTCATCACCGCGGAGAGGGTGTCCTTGTCCGCCCCGGCGGGGGCGGTGAGGCGGGCCTTGAGGGCGGCGATATTGTCGCGGATGGCCTGTCGGCGCGCCTCCAGCACCGCGAATTGCGGCGCGCCTGGGCCCAGGGTGCGCCGGGCGGTGCCGATCTCCTGGTCGATCAGCGCGAGGTCGCTCTCGAGTTCGCCAATGAGCTTGCCGATGCCCTCGTTGGCGCGCACGGGGTCGATGACGCCCACCTCGTTGCGCAGGTCGCGCACCGCTGCGCGGGCCTTGCGCAGGCGGTCCTCGGAACGGGCGAGCTCGGCCTGGCTCTGGGCGATGGCGTCCTCGCGGGTCCTCGCGTTGAGCTTGTTCACCATGTCCTCGCTCAGGCTCACGATGGCCTGCGCGATCTTCAGCGAATCCTCCGGCGAGAAGGCCCAGACCTTCACCGTGATGATGCCCGAGGGGGATTCGATGGCGGTGTCGATCTGGCTGCGCCATGTGCGCTCCAGCCGCTCGATGGGGCGGTCGGGATTGAAGCGCGAGAACCAGTCGATGCCGCTCCTGGAGAACAACTCGCGCAGCCGGATCTTCTCTTCTAGCGCTTCCACCACCGCGAGGCTTTTCAGATAATCGGCGATGATGAGCGAATCCTGCACCTCCGCCATGCCCTTGAGCGCGGAGACGCCGGACAGGTTGACGCCCGCGTGCTCCGCCGAGCGCACTGCAAAGCGCGCTTCAGAGACATATTGGCTGGAGGCGAAAAGGCCGAAATAGATGGCCGCGAGCAGTGTCGGCAGCCCGACGATGACGATGAAGCTCGCCATCAGCGGCAGCCGGAACTCGCTGATGGCGCGGGCCTCGGCGCTCCAGAAGGCGCTGCTGGCGGGCTTGGCGGCCGAGCCGCGCATGCGGGCCTGCCGTGCCTGTCGGCGCAGCTCTTCGCGCACGCGCGCGTTCCGCTTCACGAGGTGGTCGGCATCGCGCGGCGCCGGAACGGAATGCACCGATGCGACCGTCTGGTTCACCGCGCCGTCTCCTCCCGCCGCCGGGACTGGATGGATTCAAGGGAGCCGATGAGGCTTGTGCGGCTCTTAGCATCCCGCGAGCCGGCCGGTCCATCCCGCCCGCTCCACGGGGCGCGCCGGCCTGCGACAAAATGAGTGGTCCTGACGATACTGGAGGTCGGCTCACGTCACGGTAAGTTGCCGGGCGCGCAGGCGAATGGCCGTTGAGGCGTGCCGCGCCGACAACCTGAGAGTGCAGCCATGGGCGTGACGTCGATCAAGGCCAGAATCTTCCTTCTCATCGGCATGTTCATGCTCGGCCTGCTGGCGCTCAGCGCCATGTTCATGCTCGATCTGCGGGACAACATGATCGCCGAGCGCAAGCGCGCGGCGCAGAACATCGTGGAAGCCGCCATCTCGCAGATCGACGGCTTCTACCAGGCGGCGCGCAGCGGCGTCATCACCGAGGAAGAGGCGCAGAAGCGCGCCGCCGAGATGATCCACCGCACGCGTTTCGACGGATACAACTATCTCTTCGTGCACAATTTCGAGGGCGTGACCCTCTATCACGGCACGCGCGCCGATCTCGAAGGCAAGGATCGCATCAACGAGACGGATTCCTACGGCACCCGCCTGATCGAGAGCGAGGTGAACAACGCCAAGGCGGGCGGAGGCTTCACCTCCTTCTACTTTCCGAAGCCCGGACCGGACCGCACCCCCGTGCAGAAGATCTCCTATGAGGCGCCCTTCCGGCCCTGGAACTGGGTGGTCGTCACCGGCGTGTACGTGGACGACGTGAATGCCACATTCTACGCGCAGCTGCGCCAGCTCGGCCTGGTGGTGCTGCTGGTGGTGGCGGCGCTGGGCGTGGTCGCCTATTTCTTCTCCCGCTCCATCATCCGGCCCCTGGAGGCGCTCTCCACGGAGGTGCGGGCCATTGGCGACGGCCATCTGGAAATGGGCATCGCCACCGCCGAGCGCTCCGACGAGATCGGCGCCATCGGCCGGAGCGTGGTCTACATGCGCGACCGCCTGCGCGAGGGCGAGCGGCTGAAGCAGGAGCACACCACGCTGGAGAATTTCGACCGGGACGCCCACGCCCGCCGCGAGGCGCTCGCGGCCACCTTCGTCGAGCGCATGCAGCAGCTTGCCGCCGGCTTCGTGGGTTCCTCGGGCGAGGTGGCGGACGCGGCCGGCGGCCTCTCCGCCACGGCCGAGCAGACCTCCCAGCAGGCGCAGGCGGTCTCGGGCGCCGCGGGTGAGGCTTCCGCCAACGTGGAGACGGTGGCAGCCTCCTCGGAGGAAATGGCGGCCTCCATCCGCGAGATCAGCAGCCAGGTCGCGCATTCGGTGCAGATCGCCGACACGGCCTTCGCCGAGGCGCAGAGCTCCAATGCGCGCATCGCCGACCTCGCGACGGCGGCCGCCGCCATCGGCGACGTCATCGGCCTCATCCGCTCCATCGCCGACCAGACCAACCTTCTGGCCCTCAACGCGACCATCGAGGCCGCGCGGGCGGGCGAGGCGGGGAGGGGCTTCGCCGTGGTGGCGGAAGAGGTGAAGCAGCTCGCCGGCCAGACCTCGAAGGCCACTGAGGAGATCGGCGCCAAGGTGTCGGAGATCCAGAGCGCAACCGAGAGCACCGTGCAGTCCATGGCCGGCATCGCCCGTGTCATCACCACCATCAAGGAGATCTCCTCGGCCATCTCGGGCGCGGTGGAGCAGCAGAGCGCGGCCACGGCGGAAATCGCCCATAACTGCCAGAAGGCCGCCGCCGGCACCCATCAGGTGATGCAGAACATCGCCGGCGTGGGGCAGGCGGCAGGCATGACGGGCTCCGCCTCCAGCCAACTCATGACGCTGTCCGCCGGCCTCTCGCGCCAGGCCGGGGACCTGCGCAAGACGGTCGACACCTTCGTCGAGGAGTTCGCCGCCGCCTGAGGGTGGCGGCCCGCCGCCCGCCTACGGCCGGCGCGGTGCTGCCGCCTGCCCGCTGGCGCATCGTCGCCGGCTGGGCTCGGCTCTAGGCCCCGCGCTGCTGCTTGCCGTAGCGGCGGACGAGGCGCTCCCGCTTCAGCCGCGACAGGCGCTGAAGCCAGAAGATGCCGTCGAGCTGGTCGATCTCGTGCTGGTGGCAGATGGCGAGTAGCCCGTCTGCTTCCTCCTCGCGCTCCGCCCCGTCGAGGTCCTGGTAGGCCACGCGCACGCGCGCATGCCGCTCCACCTCCTCGGTGGCGCCGGGCATGGAGACGCTGCCCTCCTGGTGGCGGATCATCTCCGGCGAGGTCCAGACGATGCTCGGATTGACGTAGGTGCGCACCCCGTCCTCCGTCGAAAGCTCCAGCACCACCACCCGCAGTGCCACGCCGATGTGCGGGGCGGTGATGCCGATGCCCGGCGCAGCGCGCATGGTGTCGAGAAGGTCCTCGGCAAGGCGCCGCAGGGCCTCGTCGAAGGCTTGAACCTGTTCCGCCACAGCGCGCAGGCGCGGGTCGGGGAAGGTCACGATGGGCCGGACGGCCATATGTTCGCTCCCAGAGCATTTCAAGCGAAGTGGATTCCGCTTCGCGTGAAGAAAACGCGTGGCATCAGTGATATAGAGCTATTTCTGCGAGCCGGTGCGTGCGGAAAATGCTCTAGGGGACGGGCGCGCTCCGCGGCCGCCGCCTTTTCGTCCGCGCGCCTCAGGCCGTGCCGCGATAGGCGTCGCGATAGGTCTCTCGCAGCACGTTCTTCTGCACTTTGCCCATGGTGTTGCGCGGCAGCTCCGCCACGAAGAACACCTTCTTCGGCTGCTTGAACTTCGCCAGCCGGTCGGCGAGGGCGACATGCAGGTCTTCTTCCGTGAGGCGGGCGCCCGTCTTCAGCACCACTACGGCGGTGACGCCCTCTCCGAAATCGGGGTGCGGCACGCCGATGACGGCGCTTTCCAGCACGCCGGGGATGGCGTCGATCTCGCTCTCCACCTCCTTGGGGTAGACGTTGAACCCGCCGGTGATGACAAGATCCTTGCCGCGCCCGACGATGGAGACGTAGCCTGCCGCGTCGATCCGCCCGAGGTCGCCGGTGATGAAGAAGCCGTCGCGGAACTCCGCGCGGGTCTTCTCGGGCATGCGCCAGTAGCCCTTGAACACGTTCGGTCCCTGCACCTCGATCATGCCGATCTCGCCGGCGTCGAGCACGCGTCCGCTCTCGGGATCGGTGATGCGCACCGCGACGCCGGGTAGCGGCAGGCCCACCGTGCCGGCGATGCGCGCGCCGTCATAGGGGTTCGAGGTGGTCATGTTGGTCTCGGTCATACCGTAGCGTTCGAGAATGGCGTGGCCGGTGCGCGCCTGGAATGCGCGGTGGGTCTCCGCCAGCAGCGGCGCCGAACCGGAGATGAACAGGCGCATGGTCCGTGCCGCCTCGCGGTCGAGGCCGGGCTGGTCCAGCAGGCGCGTATAGAAGGTGGGCACCCCCATGAGGCAGGTGGCCTTCGGCATCAGCGCAATCACCTCGGCGGCATCGAACTTCGGCAGGAAGATCATGGATGCGCCGGCGAGCAGGATGACGTTCGAGGCCACGAACAGGCCGTGGGTGTGGAAGATGGGCAGCGCGTGGATCAGCACGTCGTCCCGCGTGAAGCGCCAATAGTCCTTTAGCACCAGCGCATTGGAGAGCAGGTTGTCATGGCTGAGCATGGCCCCCTTGGCCCGGCCCGTGGTGCCCGAGGTGTAGAGGATGGCGGCAAGGTCGTCCGGCCTGCGCGCCACGTCCGTGAACGCCTCCGGCAGCGCCGCAGCGGCAGCGGTGAGAGAGCCGGCACCGTCGCTTCCCAGCGTCTCCACCACCGGCACCTTCACCTTCTGCGCCAGGGCCTGCGCCTCGGCGAGAATTTCCGGCCGGCAGACGAACACGGATGGCTCGGCGTCGGTGAAGAAATACTCCACCTCCGCCAGCGTGTACGCGGTGTTGAGCGGCAGGTAGGCCGCCCCCGCCCGCACCGTCGCGAGATAGAGCACCAGGGCCGGCCAGGACTTTTCCACCTGCACCGCCACCCGGTCCCCCGGCTTCACGCCCCGCGCCACCAGCAGGTTGGCGAGCCGGCCGGAGAGGGCGAGCGCGTCGCCATAGGTCTCCGCGCGGCCGTCGGCATGGAGGGCAAGGGCCTGGTCCAGGGCGGGCATGGCGTCGCGGAAGGCCGCGAACAGGTGGTTGGCGCTGGCGTGGCGCGGGTCCATGGGCGTTTCCCTTTTATCGCTTGCAATGCCTGTCGTTTCAGCTCGCCGGCACCAGGGCGCGGGCGGTGTGCTCGGAACGGAGCATCTTCTTGACGGCCGCGCTCGCCACCACGTCGCCCTTGCCGAAGAAGGCCTCGTGGTTCTTCTCGATGTCGGTGAGCACATAGCGGTAGTTCACCATCAGGCCTGCGGCCTGGCCGATGCCCTTCGCGGAGAGGTCGCCCATGGGGTTGATGCGCTCCAGCCGCGCGCCGTTGCCCAGGTGGAAGCGGGCCACCGGGTCCACCGGCCGCCCCTTGGCGGTGCGCGCCACCAGGAAATAATAGGCCGCCGCCGCCTTCAGCACGGGGGCGAGGGCGTCCTTCGCCTCCTCCTTCTGCGGCCATTCGGCATCGTCGAGCAGTTTCAGCGTTTCTATGTCCGCCGCCGTGAGCACCGCCGAGGAGCCGCTCACGCGCTCGGCGTCCAGCCAGCGCCGGAAGGCGGGCACAGGGGAGAGGGTGACGAAGGTGGACAGGTTCGGCAGCTCGCGCGAGATTTCCTCCACCACCTGCTTGATGAGGAAGTTGCCGAACGACACGCCGGCAAGGCCCCGCTGGCAATTGGAGATGGAATAGAACACCGCCGTGGTGGCCTTGGCGGGGTCGAGATGCTCGCGCTGCTGGTCGAGGATGGGCGCGATGGCGCCGGGAATGTCCTTCTCCAGCGCCACTTCCACGAAGATGAGGGGCTCGTCCACCAGCGCCGGATGGAAGAAGGCGTAGCAGTGCCGGTCCGGGCTGTCGACGCGGGCGCGCAGGTCATTCCAGTCGCGGATCTCGTGCACCGCCTCGTAGCGGATGATCTTTTCCAGCACGTTGGCGGGCGTGGACCAGTCGATGCGGCGCAGCACCAGGAACCCCCGATTGAACCAGGTCGAGAACAGGTGGCCGAAGTCTCGGTCCACGGCGGAGAGGTCGTTGCGGTGCACCAGCGCGTCCATCACGTGCTCGCGCATGCGCACCAGCGACAAGGTTGCCCCCGGCGCCATGTTGAAGCGGCGGAACAGCTCCAGCCGGCGCGGCTCGCTGGCAGCGTGCAGCTCGGCGGCGGCGGCATCCGATCCGGTGCGGCCATAGGCTTCGATCGCCGTGTCGAGCCGGGCGCGGTCCACCCCGAAGGTTTGCGCAAGGGCCTCGAAGAAGGCGATGCGCTCGCCCGTCTTCATGCGGCCGTAGCGGTCGAGAATATCGGTGGCGAGCGCGACGCCCGAGGCTTCGCCCTTGCCCGAGAGCAGGTCCTCGCATCGCTCCACCAGGGTTGCCGCCTTGGTGGCGCCGCTCACCCGGCTGGAGCGTTCCAGCAGGGCGCGGCCGCGCTCCGCGATGCTGCCGAGGAGGTCGCCGAAGAAGGAGGTGTTGGAACTCATGGCCTCTGATCCCCCGTGCCGGTCCGAACGCATGGCCTGCATGGGACAGGCGCCGCGCGCCGAAGGCAAGGGGGGAGGGCGCCTATTCCCCATCGCCGCCGCGGGCGGGGGAGGGCGGCTTGCCTTCCGGCCCCGATCACCGCACTCTCCCCGGCAATAAAAATGATGTTCGGGAGGAAGACCATGGCGCACGCGGCGGACGTGTCGCAGCCGTACGACTATGTGATCGTGGGGGCCGGCTCCGCCGGCTGCGTCCTTGCCAATCGCCTCTCCGCCGATCCCGCCGTGCGGGTCTGCGTCATCGAGGCGGGCGGGAAGGACGACTGGATCTGGTTCCACATTCCCGTCGGCTATCTCTTCGCTATCGGCAATCCGCGGGCAGACTGGTGCTTCAAGACCGAGCCCGAGCCGGGGCTCAACGGGCGCGCGCTTTCCTATCCGCGCGGCAAGGTCATCGGCGGGTCCTCCGCCATCAACGCCATGATCTACATGCGCGGCCAGGCGGGAGACTACGACCACTGGCGCCAGTTCGGCCTCGAAGGCTGGGGGTGGGAGGATGTTCTGCCCCTGTTCAAGCGGCATGAGGACCATTTCCTCGGTGCGGGCCGCTTCCACGGCGCGGGTGGGGAATGGCACGTGGAGTTTCCGCGCGTCACCTGGCCGCTGCTCGACGCGGTGCGCCGCGCCGCCGCCGAGGACGGCATTCCCCCTATCGATGACTTCAACACCGGCGACAATACCGGCTCCTGCTATTTCCACGTGAACCAGAAGCGCGGCCTGCGCTGGAGCGCGGCGCGCGGCTTCCTGAAGCCGGCGCTTTCGCGTCCCAATCTCGATCTGGTCACCGCCGGCCATGTGGAGCGGGTGTGCCTCGAAGGCGGCCGCGCCACCGGCGTGGTGGCGCGCATGAAGGATGGAACCCGCCGCACCCTCGCCGCCCGGCGCGAGGTGGTGCTGGCGGCGGGTGCGATCGGCTCGCCGCAGCTCCTGATGCTGTCCGGCATCGGGCCGGCGGACCATCTCGCCGAGTTCGGCATCGCCGTGGCCCACCACCTGCCCGGCGTGGGCGCCAACCTGCAGGATCACCTGCAGCTGCGCACGGTGTTCAAGGTCTCGGGCGCGGGCACGCTGAACGAGCGCTACCATTCTCTTCTCGGTCGCATCGGCATGGGGCTCGACTTTGCTTTGCGGCGGCGCGGGCCGCTCACCATGGCGCCCTCGCAGCTCGGCCTGTTCACCCGCTCGTTTCCCGAGAAGGAGCGGGCGGACCTCGAATTCCACGTGCAGCCGCTCTCGCTCGACAAGTTCGGCGAGCCGCTGCACCGCTTTCCCGCCTTCACCATGAGCGTATGCAATCTGCGCCCCACCTCGCGCGGCACGCTGCGGCTCAAGAGCCCGGACCCCGCCGCCGCGCCCGCCATCCGCCCGAACTACCTTTCGAGCGAGGAGGACCTGCGCGTGGCCGCGCAGTCCATCCGCGTGGCGCGCCGCATCGCCCGTCGGCCGGTGCTCGCCGCCTTCGCTCCGCAGGAGCTGGTGCCGGGCCCCTCCGCCGCCGATGGCGACGAGGCCGCCCTGCGCCACGCCGCGGGGGATGTGGGCACCACCATCTTCCACCCCGTGGGCACGGCGAAGATGGGCCTGGGCTCCGATCCCTCGGCGGTGGTGGACACCCGGCTGCGTGTGCGGGGCATCGCCGGCCTGCGGGTGGCGGATGCCTCGGTGATGCCCGCCATCACCTCCGGCAACACCAATTCGCCGACCATCATGATCGCGGAGAAGGCGTCCGCCATGATCCTGGAGGACGCGCGCTGAGGCGTTCCAACGCGCCTGTGCGAAACCCGACGCATGCAGTTGCCGGATGCCGGTTCATGGACTATGAAGGCATTCGTCGATGCCATGCGTCATTGCACCCGTAGCTCAGCTGGATAGAGCGCCGCCCTCCGAAGGCTGAAGTCAAGGGCTGCTGGTTTGTGAGAGACGTAGAAAAGGAGTTTGTTTACAAAGGTTTGCGGGAGTTACCGTTGAGGCTTCCACCCTACAGGTTTTCCGCGTAAGCACTGCGTAAGCAACAGGCACCCATAGCTCAGCTGGATAGAGCGCTACCCTCCGAAGGTAGAGGTCTCAGGTTCGAATCCTGATGGGTGCGCCATTTGCGTACAAAGCCGCGAACCCCCGGATGGGTGGCCCGATCGGCGAGTACGGCCCGTTCCAGCACTGTCTTTGAACCGTGGATGCGGATGACGTGGTCATCGACCTCCACCGCGTCGATCAGGGATCGCAGATAGGCCTTGCGGAACGGTACCGCACCTTCGGTGATGTTGGTGCGCATGAGCTGGCCGAACCGGGCAATCCGGTCCGGGTCCAGCCGCCCGGCTACACCCCGGTTCGCGATCCGCTCCAGGGCTGACCGCGCCCGGTCGCGGTCGGACTTGAGCGCTGCAATGCGCTCCTTCAGCATGTCGTCGAGGTCGGTGAGACCATCCTCCACCAGTTCGTAGAGCCGCCGGAGCTTGTCTTCCGTAGCTCCGGCTTCGCGGCGCAAATCCTCGATCCGGCCCTGGACCTCGGCATCGGCCTGCATGCGCCGGTCGGCAACGGAGTGGAGCAACGCCTCCAGTCGTTCGGGGAGAAGAATGCGCTCCGCCACATGCTTGGTCACGAGTTGGTCGAGCTTGTCCATGGGGACCGAGCGGCCCTTGCAGGCTGCCTCGCCCACGCGGGCAGAGGACGAGCAACTGTAATAGCGGTAGACCCTGCCGGTCTTCGACGTGCCGGTGCGCAGGGTCATGGCGCAGCCGCAGGACGCACAATAGGCAAGGCCGGTCAGAAGGATCGGTCCGGTGATGGCCCGCGGCGGGCTGTTCTGCGGGCTCTTGGCCTTCAGGGTCTTCTGCACCTTGTCGAAGATGGTGCGGTCGACCATGGCCGGAACGGCGATGGGGATGACCTCGGTCTGTGGCTTCACCTGCCCGGTCTTGGAGTTGCGCTTGTTGAAGCTCCACGCCCCCACATAGACGGTGTTGGTCAGGATCCCATGTACGGTGCCGACACCGAACCTCGCGCCGAGCCGGGTGCGATAGCCCTTGGCGTTGAGGTGCTTGGTGATCTCCTTGATGCCCATGGGGCCAGACGTGCCGTCGCCTTGCAGATAAAGATCGAACATGAGTCGAACGAGTTCGGCTTCGACGGGATCGACGACAATCCGCTTCTTGGTGCGGTGGCCACGCTTCTCCACCTCTTCGAGGGTGAAGCCGAGCGGCAGGCGCGCCCCGTTGTAGAAGCCCTGCCGGGCGTTCTCCTTCATCGCGCGTAGGACGTGCTTGGCATTCTCGCGGGACTGGTATTCGTCGAACAGGGCGATGACCTGTCGCATCATCACCTGGGCCGGATCGTCCCCGAGTTCCTGGGTGATGGAAACGAGCCGCACGCCGTGCTTGGCGAGGCGGCGGATGTACATCTCCAGCCCGAAGGCATCACGGAAGAAGCGGCTGAAGCTGTGGACGACGACGACATCGAATGGATGATCGTCGTCGCACGCCCGCTCGATCATCCGCTGGAACTCGTGCCGATTGTCGTCCATGGCGGAGGCGCCCGGCTCGACATATTCGGCGAGGACCGGCCACCCCTGCCGCTCGCAATAGGCTGCGGTCTGAAGGCGCTGGTCTGGAATGGAAAGGTCGACCTCCGCCTGCCGGGTGGTGGAAACCCTGAGATAGAGCACGGCGCGGCTCGCAACAGGCAGGGTCACGTTCATGGCCGGACTTCCCCTCGCTTCGGTGCCGTCACTTCAGAAGCGCGTCGATCGCCTGCCGCAAGAATGCTTCGATCACGTCGACCTCGTCGGTGGTGATCGGGACGGTCGATGGCCAGTCGTCGGTGACGTGCCAGACGCCCGAATCATGCGCATGCGAGTCTTGCGGCGCAAGGCGTTTCAGAGATTTTCCGCACCTTCCGATGCCGGAATTCGATCCTTTCGAGCGTGACACATCGGTAGAACCAGAAGACGGGATCAGCCCTTCGCAGGACGCGATGGTTTGTGTCTTCCTTCGACGAAGAGGGCGTGACCGGAGCATGTCCGCAGGATCACGCCATCGGGCAAGTTCAAGAATAGCCTAATTTTACGCCCGGCTACGATCTCGTAGACCAGCGCGAAAATACTTATCCGATACGGAAATAGAGAAGCGTAGCGGAGAAGCTATAGCGGGCGAGGACTGCTCACGTCGGTTCTATGACCGCCGCTTCGCTCCGGAAGATGCAGCCAATCCGAGGAAGACCACGATGGCCCGGTTGAGGCGCAGGACATCCTCATCGTCCAGGCGCCCAACGCGCGCCCCGACCTTGGATTTCGGGACGGTGGTGATCTTGTCCACCATCAGGCGGCACGTGGTCCTGAGCCCGTTGCGCGCGTTGGGCGCCACGGGGAGGCGGAACAAAGGTGCCTCGGTCTCGTCGGTGGTGAAGGCGCAGATGGTGATCGAATCCGTGGCGTCGAAGGTATCATCCTGCACGATGACAACGGGACGTGGCTTGCCCGCATAGTCCTTGCCGCCGGCGACGGTCCAGATGTCGCCGCGCCTCATTCATCACCCCAATCCGATACCGCGTCGATGAAGGCCTGATCCTCACCGGCCTGGGGGCTCGTCGCAACGGCCAGCGACTGGCGATGCGCCTCCGACCGGAAGGACGGCGCGCGCACGTCGGGCACCCAGATCTGGATGGGTCGCAAGCCCTGGGACCGCAGACGGGCGCGATAATCCCGCACCTTCACGCGGGAGGACTTGGGCGTCGATGCCGTGGGCACGTGATGGGACCTCGCCATGGTTACATGTAACCTAGCAGGAAGACCCGCTTTCGGCCAGTGCTTCCGGAAAGCGGACCGCCCGCTCCCAATCAGAGTCTGCACTCCCCCGAACGCCGTTCGATCCCTCCTCCATCGCGCACGGAGCGCTCCGCACCTAACTCGCCTTATCTGCTTGCCGAGCCTTTGCCGGGCATGAGCCTGCCGGTCAAGGCTGGCGCGGCACGCGCCACCGCGAAGCGGCTTGGCCTTGAGGGGCTGGGTCAGGTCCGGCCCACTTGTTTCCAAGCGGACAAGACTTGCTCATGTGCTACCGGTTCGAGGAGCTTCTCACAGCCCGATCCCGCGTTTGCGTCCGAAGCCCCATTCGATGCCGCCGTCGTCGCGCACGGTACCGGTGACGTACTGCCCGATACGCTTCTCGATTGTGGGTTGCCACGGCACGAGCTGGAAGCCCATGCCGTCGTCGATCATGGCGAAGCGGCCGGAGGCGAGGTTGGCGGAGCCGGTGAGCTTGCCGCTGACATATTCGCCGGGCTTTGCCTCCGTGAAGGCCAATCCCCGTTCCGCGGCCATCTCGCGGCCAACGCGCGCGATCTCGGCGCGCTCCAGACGCTCCAACAGGTCTTTCGGCGCACGGATGCGGCCGTCGTCGAGACGGGTGGCGTGGCCCTGATCGACGAGGCTTTGCCGCCGCCTCTCCATCGCCTCGCTCACCTCTCGGCCGAAACCCGCCTCGGCCAGCGGCGTCCGCTCGCGTGACGCCAGCTCCCGGTCGAGCCAGGTCGCCCCGTCGCTGCTTACCTGGTGGTCAAGGTTGAGGGTCGAGAGCGTGCGGACGGAAAAGTCCTTTGCCTGGTCCCGCGCATCATAGGCCATGCCCCGCGCGGCGATGTCGGCGGGGATCTTCCAGTGGTCGGCATCGAGGCGCTCCACATGGCCGGCCCGGCGGAGCGCTTCGAGCCGGCGCACGTGGGAGCGGACATAGGCTTCCGGATCGCCCTTGATCCGCTCGATCTCCGGGCGGGCGGCCTCCAGATGCGCGCTCGGCCGGTAGATGCCGCCCAAGCGTTCCGCGAGGTCGCGGATGTTGAGGTCCGCCGCCCGCGGCTCGGCTTTGAGCGGAATGGGATCGAGCGCAACGATGTGCCCCCGTCCGATCGCATCCAGCCGGGCAGCATCGGCCGTTTCCACGTAGTGGGTGCGTCCATCCACGGCGTCGATGACGAGGTGCATTCGGTCGCCCATCTCATCGCCGGCGGCAAGGCCCTTGGCCAACACCCGCCCGACGATGGGCTCGGTGACGGTCTGGCCATGGATGACATAGCGATCCGTCCCCCGCTCCTCGGCGAGGCCGTGATCGGCCAGCGCGCGCTGCAGGGTCGCGACGATCTCGTTGCGCGTGCCGAGGTCGCGCAGCGTGCGCTCCGCATCCGCCTTCAGCCGCCAGCGGGCGGGCTCGACTTCCTCGGCAAGGTCGTAGCGCTCCAGCCGCTTCGCCCGGTCCACCAGCAAGTGACGATTGGCCCGCACCGTATAGCTGTCGGAAGCATCGGGCCGCAGGTCGACGATGCCCCGCTCCTCCTGCTCGGCGAGGAGCATCCGGTCGAGCCGGGTCAGCCGCTCGGCCTCGACTTCCCGCCGAAGCTTCTGGGCCACGTCCAGCTCAGTCTGCGGCCCGAGTTCCAGCGTCACCAGTTCCTGCGCCCGGTGGCGGATGCCTTGGGCGATGTAGTCGCCGGCGATGTTCAGGATGCGGCCATCATCGAGCACGCCCCGCACGATGATGTGGGTGTGGGGATGGCCGGTGTTGTGGTGATCGACGGCGATCCAGTCGAGCCGGGTGTCGAGGTCCTGCTCCATCTGGCGCATGAGGTCACGGGTGAAGGTCTTGAGGTCGCCCAGCTCGACGGCATCCTCGGGTGCGATGATGAACCGGAACTGGTGGCGGTCGTCGCGTCCCCGTTCAACGAAGGCGCGGCCGTCCGCCTCGTCCTCCAACGCGGAATAGGCCCGCCCCTTCTCGCCCTCCCGCGTGACCCCGTCGCGCTCCAGATAGCGCAGGTGGGCGTCCATGGCGGTGCGGGCGGTGCCGCGCATGCCCGATGCCCCGCGCCGGGGGTTGAGCCTGACGATGCGGGCCTTCACCACCACGCGGCGGGACCGGAAACGTGGACCGCCTTTGTCCTGACCCCGCCCCTCCGCCGGGAAGCCGGCCACCACCCTGGCGCCGCGCCCGCGCGCATTGAACCGCCCGCTTCCCTTCCCGGCCGGGCCATCGCCATGAGACGACGTTCCGCCGGCCTTGCGCGCGACGGCCTGGACTTGGTTCAGGAAGGACTGTGCCCGCGGGTGGGCGCGCGTGCCCTTGGCGCGCGGCCGCCCCGCGCGGATACGAAAATCACTGTCGTCCCGGTCTGCCATTCCGGCAGGATTGGCAGTGAATTCGAGGCATTCAAGCCTTTGACTCGACTAGTCGTCGTATAGCGTAGAAAAACTTGCCGTAGCGTATGAAATACGGCGCGCACCTTTCAGGATAAAATCGTCAACCTACTCAGATTGGACCATATTCTGAGACAGAGCAGCAGCAGCGCGCCCTGCACGACGACCGAATCCCGCGTTTTCTGAAGCAGAAAACAATGTGCAGACAATACTTTGCGAGCAACGCGAGCGCGGATTGAAAATCCGCTTTATCTTGCCTTCCTGCCTTCCTGTAAACGTTTGGTCCCGGAACCGTATTGGAGTAGTGCAAAATTGGGGCATGTCGCGTTCCTTCGCGGGATGGAGGATCTCCAATGAATTTAAGACATTTCGAGAACACGGCGCGGCAGTCCTATTGGGTCGTTCACATCGGAGCGTGGCGGCAGAGCGGGCTGAACCGGACGAACTATTGCCGCCAGCATGGACTTTGGAAGGGCCCGTTCGATCGCTGGCTGAAGTATCTGGTCGGCAAGGAAACGGCCCGTAAGCATGCAGAATATCAGGCGGAACTGCGTCGTGAGCGGCGCCGCGAAGCCGAGGAAAAGCGCCAGAAGAAACGCGCCCGGCTGCGCTTCAGCGTGAGCACGGATGAACGCAACCGTGCAGTCCAAGCATTCTGGGCGATGCACATCGAAGCGATGAACTGGAGCGGGATGGGCATGCGCGAGTACGCCGCTGCGCTCAATCTGTCGCCGACGAGCCTGCGCAAATGGCGCGACCGGCTGGGCGAGGGCGAGGTGGAAATCGACTGGCACGCGCATCTTCACCCCTCCGCCCGTCCGGTCGTTGGCACTAGTGCCAGCAAAAGCCGGCGGACAGCCTCTTGACGGCTCCGTCGTAGGGCGAACCGGAGGCGCCGCGGCAGCCGATCCAGCGTGTCTTCAGCGACGAGGAAAAGCGCGCCATCGCACTAGAGAGCGACTAGGCGGGCGTCAGCGTGTCGAGCGTGGCGCGCAAGCACGGCATCGTCACGGGACTGCTGTTCCGCTGGCGGGTGCAGTTCGGCGTCGCGCAGAAGAAGCGCGCGAAGCTGGCGCCCGTCGCGCTGGACGAAGGAACGCCGGCGGCACGTGTGGCCATGCTGATCGAAGGCATCGACTGGCGTGCGCCGGAACGTGTCTGGAAACCGGCGCTGGCGGGATGAAAAGACACGCAAATGCCGACAGATGAAGGCTTCTAAGCTTGGGCGCGACGCGGTTTTGCAGTAGAATAGCGCATGCGGCTCGATATGGATAACCTGCCCTCCGATGTCGACCTCCTGCACCAGCTGGTGCGCGAGATTGTGGGTGTCGTCGAGAGCCGCGACGGCGAGATCGAGCGCCTTCAGTCGATCATCAAGGAGCTGCAGCGGGGGCAGTTCGGCCGCCGTTCCAAACGCCTCGCTCCCGATCAGGTGGCGCTCGCGCTGGAAGATCTCGACAGCGACATCGCCCGCATCAGGGAGTGCCGGCCAGGCGTCGATGAGCCGCCGGCCGAGCGGCCGCCCCATCGCAAGGCACGGCCCGATGACCTGCCGCGCAAAGACGTGCTCATCGACGTCGAGCACGAGGTCTGCGCGTGCTGCGGTGGCCCTCTCCATGCCATCGACGAGAGCCAGGCGGAGATGCTCGACTGGGTTCCGGCGCAGCTGCGGGTGATCCGTATCACGCGGCCCAAATACGCGTGCCGTGTCTGCGAAAGCGTCACGCAGGCGCCCGCGCCGGAGCGGTTGATTGCCGGCGGTCTGGCGACGCCGGCGCTGCTGGCGCAGGTGCTGATCTGCAAATATTGCGATCACACGCCGCTCTACCGGCAGTCGCAGATCTTCGCCCGGCATGGTGTCGATCTGGCACGCTCCACGCTGGCCGGATGGGTCGGCGGCGCATGAGGGCCGAGCGGGATACCTCGCTGGTCATGGATGCGCTGATGATGGCCGTCTGGCGGCGCGGCAAGGCCGATTCCCTGCGGCATCACTCGGACCAGGGATCGCAATACACAAGTGCGCAGTTTCAAGGGCTTCTGGCCGATAACGGCATCACCTGTTCGATGAGCCGGGCCGGCAACGTCTGGGATAATTCCGTGATGGAGAGCTTCTTCTCTTCCCTGAAAACCGAGCGGACCGCCCGCAAGGTCTACCGCACCCGAGACGAAGCGCGGGCTGATGTCTTCGATTACATTGAGCGCTTCTACAACCTGTGCAGACGTCATTCGAAACTGGGCTATCTCAGCCCCATGGAGTTCGAGGCCCGCTATGCTAACTTAACCCGCTGGCCACGGAACCGGCAGCAGCTAAACTTTCTACCCCGCAGCGCGGTCCATGACAGCCGATGCAGTAAGCTAATCTTGGATAGTATCGGCGAACGCCCGGGCAAAGCGGATAGCCAGAGCCCGAGCGTCCGCCTGGAGCTGGACGTTGCTTTTTGGTGCGTTAGCGCTGTTACGGACAGGGATATCGAGCGTGAGGGTGCCTCCGCCGACATCTTGCTCGCGCCAGATCACCCGGGCGAGCAGGTGCTCGGCGTCGAGCGACTGAAAAACGATGTTGAGGCCTTTATTCATGGCGATCTGGCTGCCTTTCCGCTGTCGGGCATGGCCTGCGGCGCACCTGGGCGCCGGCCGAAAATCCGCGCGCTAAAAAAGTCGGCTGCGAACAGGCGGCGGAACTGGAGCGACATTGGCCACTCCTGTGAAGGGGGCGTTCATCTGATCGGCGGCGACGGCCGAGGGAAAATCGCGGCTGCTGGTCGATCGTTGGCGATCCTTCAACAGGGCCGCCTCCAACTCGACAGGGTCGATATCGAGACGTGCACTTCGCCCCTGAGGGGTGGAAATCGCTGGGGTATGCAGCATCGACGCTACACGCCGGTACGCGACGAAGGAGACGCCAAGAAGCTGCTCTTCATCCGTCACCACACGATACGTCCCCGCCGGCAGGAGGGCATCGGCGTCGCCCAGGCGAAAGGGGTGATCGAATGTGACGGTGGTTTCACGTGTTCGGATGTTCATGACCGTACCTCAGTTTAGCTCTTCTTTTTTGGAGTTCCTGTGGACGCGGGAGTCCCTTTGACGAAGAGGGGTTGGGTCTCAGGCTGCTTTATCTTTTTCGGCTTCTTGGCTTCGCGATTGCCGCGTTGCTGGCCTTTGGCCATAGGTGCCTCCTGGAAGTCTATCGTTTGATACCGGGGGTGAAACGAAAAACGCCTCGCAACCTCAATGAGGTAGCAAGGCGTCGCACGCCCTGCAGGGCGAAGGGGGGCACATCGCGGTCAAAGCTGCCGGTACATCCGCGGTCAGCGACAGGCGCGCGATGTGCAGGGCCGCCATTCCCGGAAGGGTCCGGTCCGACGGCCATTCAAATCAGCTCAGGTCCTTAAGCATTTCGGCGGACATCTTGCCGCTCTTGCGGTCCGCAACGAGCTCAAAGCCCACCTTCTGGCCTTCGCGCAGATCGCTGAGACCCGCGCGCTCCACCGCGCTGATATGGACGAAGGCGTCGCCGCCACCTGCATCGGGGACGATAAATCCAAAGCCCTTCTGGGCGTTGAACCACTTCACGGTTCCCTCAGTCATGGGAAACCCTTTCGATCTAATATTTAGCTCCCAGCCTGCTGGCTGGGCGTCGAAATCGCATTTTTTGGCGAGAATTTTTGGTTGTGCGCAGCATTTTGTTCTGCGCGAAGCCAATTGATCAGGCTTTCTATCGACAATTCAAATATGGGCCAGAACGCTCGAAATAGCAACGACTTTTTATTTATATGAGTTTCAATCGGAAAATTGGTACGTTTTGTGCTGAGTATACAGTGTATACGGCTGGGGAGATGCGTGGTGCCGTCTCCTGTGGACACACGATCGAGCCCAAGATGGCCTCGCCGCGTGGCCTCAGGCGGCGCCATGTGCGCAAGCTTGCCTTTGCATCCCCGCCACGCCCTCATGACCCGACACCGCCCGATGGAGAGCGCCCATTGATCACACTTCAGATCTACCACCGCACCACCTATCGCTTCCATCAGCCGGTGACCTTCGGTCCTCACCGACTGATGCTTCGCCCCCGGGAAAGCCGCGACCTGCGGGTGATGTCCAACCACCTCACGTTGACGCCGGCAGCGACCGTGAACTGGGCCCAGGATGTGTTCGGCAACGCCGTCGCCACGGCGACCTTTGGGGTCGCCGGGGATCATCTGGTGATCGACAGCACGACGGAACTGCAGCTCGATGCCGCGCCCTGGCCGGTGTTCGCCATCGCCGGCACCGCCGTGTCCTTCCCGTTTCGCTATTCCGACGACGAGTGGACGGATCTTGGGGCATTGGGCGTGCCGCAGTTCCCCGACGCCTCCGGACGGCTGCGAAGCTGGGCGCAGGGCTTCGTTCGGGGAAACCCCACCGATACGCTGTCCCTGCTCCAGGACCTCAGTGCTGGCGTGTCGCAGCAGATCTCATATCAGAGCCGCGACGAGGAGGGGACGCAATCCCCGGAGCACACTCTGGACCGTGGCTGGGGCTCATGCCGGGATTTCGCGGTGCTGTTCGTGGAGGCCGTGCGTAGCCTTGGCTTCGGCGCGCGCCTCGTCTCGGGGTATCTCTACAATCCGGCGGGAACTTTCGCGGGTTCTCAGGGGTGGGGCTCGACCCATGCCTGGGCAGAGGTGTTCGTGCCCGGAGCAGGCTGGATCCCGTTTGATCCGACCAATCGCAGCATGGGCGGCTTCAACCTCATCCCGGTGGCGGTGGTGCGTGACATCCGCCAAGCCATTCCGGTTGAGGGCAGCTTCGTGGGAAACAGCAACGCCTTCCAGAACATGACAGTGGACGTCCACGTCACCTCATGACGGCAATGGAGTGCCGCGGTCCAGGGGATGTCAGAAGGATCAGCGCCAGCAGCCCGCCGGCAGCGGAGACCACCGACGCCGCCAGAATCCCGAGCTTTGCGGACGTGAGCAGCCCCCCGTCGAATGCCATCTCGGCAATGAACAGGGCCATGGTGAAGCCAATACCCGTGAGCATGGCTCCCGCCGCCAGCAAGCCCCAGGAGAGCCCGGCCGGTCGTTTGCCGAGGCCCAGCGCGACAGCAATAGCGCTGAACATCACGATGCCCGCCGGCTTTCCGACAACGAAGCCTGCGAAGACAGCAAATGCAAGCTCGCGGTGGAGTTCGGAGGGCACAATACTGACGCCAGCGTTCGCCAAGGCAAAAAGCGGCATGACCGCAAACGCAACCCAAGGATGGAGCAGCATCTCCAGTCGCTCGACGGGCGAGAGCGCCTCGCGGGCGGCGATGCCGGCCCGCCGCAGGTCCTGTCGCCCCTCGGTGTCGCCGGTCCAATGCTCGCCGGGCGGATAGGCCACCACCCGATCGAAGATGGCATGCAGGCGAATGTCGCTGACCCAACTCCGGGCGGGGGTCATCAGGCCGAGAATCACGCCAGCTAAGGTCGGGTGAATGCCACCCGCATCCAGTGCCAGCCAGATGGCCCCACCGATGGCGAAATAAATCGGGATGCTGCGAATTCCCAGCCGCGAGATGGCCGCCACCACGCCGAAACCCACGCCCGCCAGGACGAGGGGCGGCCAGGAGAGAGACCCGCCATAGCCGACAGTCACCACCACGATCGCGCCGACATCATCAAAGATCGCCAGCGATAGCAGGAACAGTCTCAAGCTCAATGGAATGCGGGGACCCAGGACCGCAAGAGCCCCGATGACGAAGGCGGTGTCCGTCGCCATGACGACGCCCCAGCCATGCCAGCCATCACTGCCGCTCTGCAACCCGAGAAACAGGCCGGCAGGCACCGCCATTCCGCCGAGTGCCGCCGCGAGTGAGAGCGCGACGGTCCGCGGATTGCGCAATTCTCCGAGGGCCATTTCACGCTTCAGTTCGAGGGCCACGACGAAGAAGAAGAGCGTCATCAGGCCATCGTTGATCCAATGCTGCAGGGAACGGGAAAGGCTGATGTCGCCGATCGTCAGGCCGATGGGCGTTTCCCAGATCGCCAGAAACGGCTTCGACCAAGGAGAGTTGGAGAGGGCAAGAGCCACGATCGTGGCCATCAGGAGCGCTGCGCTGGCCATGGCCTCGATGTGCAGGAAGCGCATGAACGGCTTGGTGAACCGGTCTGCTGGCTCCTGAGGAAGCCGCCCGAGGCCGTTCATGATCTTATTCATGATGTGCTTTTGCGGTTCACCCTCGGAACCTGCCAGAGGCATCCGGCACTCCAATATTTCTGCACGGGTCGAGCTCCGTCTTCACAGCCCTGCTGGTGGAGGCGTCCTTATGACTGTGAAGAAAGCGCGCGATGAGCGCTTTCAACTGCGCTGGGTCGTCGTCAGCGCTGGCGGCGATTTTCAAAAAGAGCGCACGTTGAACAGCCGTCGGCAGCTGGCTCCACGCCTTGACCACGGCTGCGCCCAAGCATTCGAGCGCGTGCCTCTCTGCATCCGTCAAGGTGCCATTCTGCCGCGACGCCTCATTTCGAGGCATCGGTGAGCCACCTTCGCCCTCCCAGCGTGCAATGGAAATTAATGCCTCGGCATGGGGAGGCAGAGTATCTTGGTAAGAGTTTTCCATAATTCTATCATATCACGGTTCAATGCCGTTCTAAATTCATATTGTTCGGTTTTCGCTTTTCTGCATACCATATGTGCTTAAAGCGATATTTGAATCCAAAAATGCGCGGCGGTTGGCGCTACCGCACGGATGGTTGCCACAGTGGCTCGTGGGAGGAGGCAGGGCGGCAACACTCTCCGGCGAGACCGGCGGGCCGAAAAGGAAGCCCTACCGCTTCCCGCAATTGGCTTCTCTCAGAGCCCAACCCGAAAAGAGTTGGGTGGTTTCAGCAGGTTGCGATTCTCTCAGGTTGGGAAGCTTGATCGAGACCACGATGGCCTGGAGCGAAACCGGCCAGAGCGATCACAGACGTCGTGGCCTGCGCTATTCGAGTGACCTGATGGATCGGGAATGAGCGCTGATTTCGCCCTCCTTGCCCAACCCCAGGCCGCTCGGCCGCCCGGGACAACGGATCTACGGGAGGTTGTGAACGCGACCCTCTATCGGGCATCGAGCGGCTGCGCCTGACGCACAGCGTGCTACGCGACCTTCGCTTCGTCGTTTCCTTCTTGATCCGGCTGAGATCCACGAGGAATGGCCTTTGGCCACTCGCCACGTTGCGGATATTCGACTTAACGCGCCAAACCCACCATTCGTCTTGATTACGTCGAATGTTGTGGTCACGCTCGGGCGATAGGCTCGTTTCTCGGATTGAATCCGAACTGCCCTTCTCCTGCTGAGTTATTTCGCGGCGTGTTTCAGGCACCAGTTCCAGTAGGCATCAACGCCTTGTTCGAGGGTGTGCGGAATCGGGTGGCCAGAAACATCAATGATCTGCGCATCGAGCTGTGCGGCGACGATCTGCCAGAAGCGGTCGACGAAGGCCTGAATGTCGGCTTCGACGATCATGCCACGGGCGCGCAAGACGCGTGCGCACACGGCGCGCGCGCGATCCTCGTTGGTGAGGGGGCTCATGCTCAAATCCTGGGCGTGAGAGTGACACGCTCCGAGCGCTGCATGACATCTGCGAAAGTCGTTACAGCGACCCACGCACGGCCCGTCAGGAGAGGGTTGGAGGCGCCGGCGATCTGGTCCAGAAGCGAGCCAGCATATTCCCCCATGGGGTGGCGCCGAATAAAGATGGCTGCCTCCTCAAGGGAGTGGAGCGCCTCGATTCTTCCGTCGACGCCAAGGCGTAGCGCATGCTCGGGTGGCTGGGACATGGAGGGCTCCAGATGTTGTGATGGTGCGGATACGCAAGCCTTGCCGCCGATCTGGCGAGCCTCGCGATGATCCAGCATCGGCGAGGAATGCGGCTTTCGGATGTCCCGGGGACCTGGTAGGGATGCCGTCACTTCGCCCATGCGCTCACTGTGGAGGGCCGCAGCTTGGCGCGGTGGCGCGCAACCATAGCGTGATAAAGGGCTTCAAGGCTGAGGGTGTAGGCTGCAACATCGAAGAGGGGCGTCGCAAGCCGGTTGTCGGCAAGTCGCGCGTTGATGGCGGCCATCTCATCGGGTGCGCTAGCGAGGCTGAAGGCCAGCTCGAAATAGCTCTGGAGGCTGTGGGTGACGAGGTCGCCGAGCCCGATGGCGTGGAGGATTGAGCCCGCCACGCGCGAGGGGAAGGTCGCGCCCGGACAGGTGATGAGTGGCACCCCCGCCCACAGAGCGTCGCTCGCCGTCGTGTGGGCGTTGAACGGCGCGGTGTCGAGCATCAGGTCAGCGAGCTGGAGCCGGGCCAGATGCGCCTCCTGCGGCAGGTTGGCGCCGAAGATCAGACGACGTGCATCCACGCCGCGGCGGATGACCTCGCTCCGCAGGTTCCCGGTCGCATGGGGGTGGTCCAAAAGCCACAAGACGCTGTCCGGCACCAGGGCCAGCAGTCGACACCAGATGTCGAAGATCTCCGGCGAAATCTTATAGGGCTGGTTGAAGCAGCAGAAGACGAAGCCGTGATCCGGCAGCCCCGCCGCGCTCCTCTGCGGTTTCTTCCCCACCGGCGTGCCGCGACCGTGGGGATGATAGGTGTGCGGCATGTAGGCCAGGGCTTCCGCATAATCCGGAGCGCTCTGCGGGGGCGTGAGAAACCGGTCTGTGATGAGATAGTCGCAGATGCCCGAGCCCATCGTTCCAGGGTAGCCGAGATAGCTGACGATGACCGGCGCTGGCCGCAGCAGGACGATGCCCGTGCGGGCCCGAGCGGTAAAGCCCTTGAGATCAATGAGGATGTCCACGCCATCCGCGTGAATGGCTTCGGCTGCGGCTGCGTCGTCCATGGCGCAGATGTCCACGAAGCGGTCACACGTCGCCATGAGCCGGCGGCGCATGGGCTGCCCGTCGTCGGCGCCGAAGGAGTAAGCGAAAACCTCGAAGTCGTCGCGGTCATGGGCTTCCAACACCTCCACCAGCAGGTGGGCGGTGGCGTGCTCCTGGAGATCGTTGGAGAGATAGCCGAGGCGGATCTTCTCCCCATCGCGGGCGGGGTAGGCGAACCCGCGCGCGGCGCGCGCACCGTGGGCCGCGGAGCGACGATCCCGGGTCCAGAGCTCCGAGCAGGCCCGCTGCTGAAGCGGGCTCATGCCCGGCACCGAAAGCAGGTGGAAGGGTGAGAGGCGATGGCCGATATCGTCCGCCAGGGCAGCCTCAAGGGCGAGGTCGTCGGCGTCGAGGTCGCTCCATTCGCATATGCCACGCTTGCGCCCGAAGTTGTCCATGGCCGACCTTCCGTTCCGAAACGCCGGCCTCCAGCCATTGTGGCCGAAGACATCTGGCACACCGGGCGGGGATCGACACCCCGCCCTCCAAAGGTCAGACCCTTCAAATTAAGCAAGAACTGCGCCGAGATGCGACCCGCCTGCCAATGCTCTTTGCGGCGCCGCGTGCTAATCTGGCGGGGTGCCCTTCAGGAGCGTTGCAGACATGGCGTTCTCATGTCGGCGGACGCCACCAGCGCCGCCGACAGAAGGCCGGCGAGGCGCGTGCCCCAGGCCAGTTGATCCGGCGCGCGCGCGATCAGGTCCTGGCGGATCTCAAGGCCGGCATGAAGGATGCCGCGCCGTTCGCCGTGCACGGGAATGGTCCAGTCCGTCGCGTCCGAGACATCATATGGGGCGTTGTCGCCAACCGTCAGGTCGCGTTCCCTCCGCAGCAGGTCAAGCAGCGTGCCGGCAAAGCGGCTGTCACGCTGATGAAGAACGCCGATGTGCCATGGACGCTGTACGCCGCCGAACACAGGCGTGAAGCTATGCAGCGCGACAAGGATTGTCGGCTTTCCGGCGGCCTGCCGTTGGTCGAGTACGGCGGCGATGCGCTCGTGATAGGGCTCGAAGAGCGCCTTCTCGCGGGACCGACGCGCCATGACGTCAATGGCTTGGTTGCCCGGCACATGCGTGCCGTCGCTGGTCTCGAGAATGGACTGTGGCGTGCCGGGCGGCCGATTGCAGTCGATGACGAGGCGGGAATAGTTCTGTTGTATGAGTGGCGCATCGAGTAGGTCTGCCAAGGACCGACCCACCTCGGCGATGCCGAGGTCCCAGGCAATGTGCCGCGCGCGGTCCGCGGCTCCGAGACCGAGGTCCCCGACTGCACGAGGTAGGGCGTTTCCCGCGTGATCCGAAACCAGAAGGAACGCGGATTGACCACCGGCATTGAAGAGTGAGACCGGCGGCATCTCATCCGCCGCCAACAAAGAGGTCGTTCCGCTCACGTGAGAGCCCTTCAGGCACAGACTGCACCCCATGCGCGGTCTCGAGCCACGCGCATCATAACCGATCACCCGGGCGACGCCCGCAAATCCTAGAGGTCCAGATGCTCATCCACGCAGGTTACGAGATCTCCTATGCGTGCCCCCAGCCGACACCCATGATCCTGACCTTGAGCGTGCATCCCTCCCGCATCTACGATCTGGAGACCCTCGACCGCGCTCTGTTCAATCCAGCGATCGCGGCCAACACCTATCACGACAGCTTTGGGAATTTCTGTCACGTCATCAACGCGCCGGCCGGCCAGCTCACCATCCATACGGATTTCATCATCCGCGACAGTGGCCAGTTGGATGACGTAGCTCCCGATGCGCCGCAGCACGCGCTCTCAGATCTGCCGGTGGATGTGCTGCTGTTTCTCCTCGGCAGTCGCTATTGCGAGACCGACCGCCTGAGCAACATCGCCTGGTCGATGTTCGGTCACGTGCCCAAGGGATGGCCATTGGTCCAGGCCATTTGTGATTTTGTGCACAAGCACATCGCCTTCAATTATGCCCATGCGAGCCCGCTCAAGACCGCCTTCGACGCTTACACGCAAAGGCAGGGAGTGTGTCGCGACTTCGCGCATCTGGCCATCACCCTGTGTCGTTGCATGAATATTCCTGCGCGCTATTGCACGGGCTATCTTGGCGACATCGGAGTGCCGCCGGATCCTGCGCCCATGGATTTCAGCGCCTGGTTCGAGGTCTATCTCGGCGGCCGCTGGTACACTTTCGATGCGCGGCACAACATGCCGCGCATCGGCCGCATCCTCATGGCTCGGGGGCGAGATGCCACCGATGTTGCGATGGTCACGTCATTCGGACCGTCGACACTGGTTGGCTTCAAGGTGGTGACTGCGGAAGTCGCCTGAACCGATGGGCCAGCGCGAACCCCATGGCTTTGCGGCGCCCACCCTTCTATCATGCCGGCGGCCGGCGCTCCTCCGGCCGGTCCGACCGAGTGGCCACACCGTGGTCAGGGATTCGGGGCGATTGGCAGATTGGATATCTTTTGCAGGTTCTTGTCCGAGACAACAATATCGACCAAGCCCTTAAAGTCCTCAAGAAGCGTATGCAGCGTGACGGCATTTTCCGCGAGATGAAGCAGCGCCGCGCCTATGAAAAGCCGTCCGAGCGCCGCGCCCGCGAGCACCAGGAAGCGGTGCGACGCCACCGGAAGGCGGCCCGCAAGAAAGCACAGCGAGAAGGTTTGATCGCAGCTCCCAAGCGTCGCGTCGCAAAGCCGGCGGGATCGCCCGACCGGTGATTTCCGGGTGAGGCGGAGCCAGCGGCGTGCGGCACGTGATGCGCTGGCTGCCCCGGCCCGGCCATTTCCGGGGCATCAATAATACGGGCGAGCGAGCTGCGCCCGGGCCAGGGGGTGATCGTCACCACCGAGTGCCTCCACGCTCCATGTGTACATTCCGCTGCTGCACGGCGCTTTAAAGGGCACCGCGCCGCGCGGGATGGTACCGCTCGCGGGCAGCGGGACATCGTTCGCTCCGAGTGCTTCGTTGTTGGAATTGGTCAGAACGAACCGCAGTCGGACCGTCCCCGCCGGCACGTTGGCGAGCTGGAATTCTGGGCTTGTGGCACTCGGTGCGCACAATTCGATACCGATCCAGGTAAAATCGAGCGTCATTTCGGGCGAATACGCAACGGCCGTGGAAGCTCCGCCGCAAAGAAGGAAGCTCAGTACGCTCAAAATTCTCATTACGGCTCCTCGACCTCCGCGCCGAGGCCAACCTCAAGATAGCATAGCTTGAGAGGCTTTGATGCATATGGAAGATGTCTAGAAAAATAAAAGCTCTCGTTACACGGAGATCCCGGCGGCGCGCCATAAACTGTGCTAAAAGAGGCAATGAGCGCAAAATTCAAGATCGGCGGCTGGGTCGAATTCGCTGCCGGCTTTCGGACTCCGGCAGGGCAATTTCGGATCATCCGCGAGATGCCGCCGGACAATGGTGAGCCAAGCTATAGGGTCAAGGGCGAGAACGAGGCGTTCGAGCGCGTGGCGCGGGAATCCCAGCTGCGTCGCCTTGGCGTGCCGGCCGAGAGTTCCGATTAAATATTTTCCGGCCTTGCCATAAACATAATCGCTCTCTATCTTGAATTTGTCTGATTTTGACGGCTGATTTTCTGGTGCCTCTGCGCACTTGGTGATGACTTCCTTCAAATTCTAGCATTTGTCTCGTCCGAGGTTTCGGGCGAGCTCTCCTGTGCACGATTGAAAGGAAATCGTCATGAATATCGGTGTCGTGAAGTGGTTCAATGCCACCAAGGGTTTCGGCTTCATTCAGCCGGACGACGGTGGGACCGATGTGTTCGTTCACATCTCCGCCGTTGAGCGCGCTGGCATGCAGACGCTCGCCGAAGGGCAGAAGGTTCAGTTTGAAATCGTTCGGGACAACAAGTCCGGAAAGAGCTCGGCTGGCAATCTCCAAGCTGCGTGATGTTCTGATGCCATCGACCACGGATGTACTGGCGTTGGCATGAGACGCGCTTGAAGATGATAGCGAAAGGCTCCGTCTCGATGAGGCGGAGTTTTTTGTTTTTTGGGAGAGATTAGCGTGAAATGAATAGAAAAATTTCCGGAAATTGTGTTATTATAGCTGATGGGACCAATTACAACTCATCAAAACCAGCTCTCCAGCGCTGAGCGTACGCGCCAGCTGGAGGAATCCATAGCCCGCGCCATGGATCGCTATAGAAACGACTTTGAGGCGGTTCGCGAGAAGAGCGCAAGGCTGCGCGCTGCGCGTGAGGCCCTCGAGACGGAGAATACCTTGAAGAATAATGCGAGCCGGACGCCGGTGCGTAAGGTTCGTCGTGTTGCCGGCACACGCTGATCCCTCTCTGAGGTGGTCCCCATTTGGCGGACAGTTTGGTGGCTTTGCCGGGCGTAGTTCTGGTGTGCGTTACGCTGCTATGTTGATGCCGTCGCGGGCCGTATGGACCTCCTCCGGCGTTCTGCCGCCGAGAGCCGAGTGGGGCCTCGTGCGATTGTCGTCGGTGACCCACCTGCCAATCCCGGCCCGAGCCTCGGAACCGGTTTCGAAGGCATCGAGGTAGATGCACTCGTATTTCAGCGACCGCCAGAGGCGTTCGATGAACACGTTGTCAATCCATCGGCCGCGGCTATCCATGGAGATCCGCACGCCGGCCTCCAGCAGGATCTGGGTGAAGCGCGGGCTGGTGAGCTGGCTGCCCTGGACGCCCTTCTGTTTGTCAAGCGGCGATTCGGGTGGCGTTGATCTCCCTCTGGCGCTGCATGATCAGGGTAAAGACTTCTCGCGCCAGGTAGCGCTTCAGGGAGCGGATCGCGTCGAGCTTGGAATGGCCGCCGGCGATGCGGCGAGCAACGAAGTCCTTGGTTCTCTGATCGGTGCGTAACCTGCCGATGGCGATGATGTGGAGAGCGCTGTTGGCGCTGCGATCGCCGCCACGGTTCAGGCGATGCCGGATCGTTTTGCCGGACGAAGCGGGGACGGGGCTGACGCCACACAGGGCAGCGAAGCTGGCTTCGGTACGCATGCGTTCAGGATTGCCGCCCGCAGTCAACAACAGTTGTGCGGCCCCGACATGGCCGATCGAGTTGCGCTCGATCAGGTTGGGTGCCAGCTCCTCGACGATCGCGGCGATCATCGCATCGAGATCGGCTATTTCGTCGTGCAATTCGAGGTAACGCCGGGCAAGGGATTTCAAGCTGATCCTGTAGGCCGCCTCGACTTCTCGATAGGCAGTGAGGTCGGGCCTCCACGCTGCCAACATGCGAACCAGCTGCATTCGGGTCAAGGTTCGCAATTGGTCCCGCAGTCCGTCGGGCGCGGCCACGATTGTGTTGTGGATCATCTGCAGGGCGATGCGCCGCGCCGTCACCGCCGTCTTGCGGCAGGCCACCAACACGCGCAACGCCTCGATCATCCCATCGCGGCTTCGCGGTGTGACGGTGCGCTGGCCAGCGAAGGCGGCATGAGCGGCGCTCTGTGCGTCGAGGTCGTCGCTTTTGCCTCGCTTTCGGCGATCCTGCCGATCGGGTGTCGTCACCTCCAGGACGGTCACCCCCGCCTGTTGCAGGAAGCGCAGAAGGCCGGCGCCGTAGCTGCCGGTCGATTCGACTCCCACACGCTGGACACTCCCAAACGAGCGCATCCATGCCAACATCTGCCGATAGCCCTGCCGGGTGGTCGCGAACGAGCGCGTCCCCAGCACGCGATCATGAACGTCGACGACGGCTGCGACGTGCAAATCCTTGTGGGTGTCGACGCCTCCGATGACAATGCGGGCGTCTGCCTCTTCCTTCCCGTCCATGTTTGCCCTCCTGGTTCGACCGAACGGCTTCACCAGACCAGCTGCATGGACAGGACAGTCACTTGACCCAATGGTCAGGCCCTTCTCGGGTCACAGGCAACGGCGAGGTGAACCCTCACCGCAAGGCGTTCCCGGGCGGCCGACAGGTCCGGGGAAAGACACGTCGGTCGATCGGAGTGCGGGTCAGGCCGCACCGGGCGCCTCACGGCGCCAGCTTAACCGGAGGGTCGATCGGTGTTCGAGTCAGGCCACCCGGGAACTGGCCTCAATCCATTGACTGTCGGTATTGAAGATGCCGGGCCGCCCGAACCGGGACAAGGCCTTCTCCAGTCCCTCAATGCAGAAGTCGGCCTCCATGGTGTTCGACAGCCGCCATAGCAATCCGGCACGGATTGCGGGCGCAATCCTTTGGACAGAACCCCGCGGCTGTGCCAGTCCATGATGGCGACCGGGTACAGGAACCCGCGCCGCATCGGGATGTCGATGATGTCGGCGCACCAGACCTGGTCAGGCCTGCCGATCGCCGTGGTCCGCAGGAGATAGGGGAAGACGCGGTGCTGCGGGTGCCGCACTGTGGTCTTCGGCCGCTGGTAGATGGCGGCCAGGCCCATGCGGGCCATGAGGCGCCGCACGCGCTTGCGCCCGACCTCATGTCCCCGCCGGCGCAGATGGCGGACCATCTGCCGCGAGCCGTACCAGGGCGTCTCGAGGAACTGGCCGTCGATCTCTCGCATGACGGCGAGGGTCTCGGGGCCTTCGGTCCGCGGGCCGCCGTAGAACGCCGACCGGCTGATGCCGACCAGGGCGCACTGGCGCGTGATCGGCAGGTGCGGGTGATCCGGTTCGATCATATCGCATCTCGCCCCCACGCTCAGCGCCCGGAGGCCCGGCGCAAAAAATCCCGTTCCACCACCAATTGGCCGATCTTGGCATGGAGCTGGTCGACCTCGCCCTCGCGGGCGGCCTCGGCGGCTTCCGCCTTGCCGGAGAACACCGTGGCCATCCCCTCGACGGCCTGCTTCTTCCAGGCGTTGATCATGGTCTGGTGGACGCCGTGCTTCGCAGCCAGCTGTGCCACCGTCTGCTCGCCGAGCTGTGCCTCCAGGGCCACCTTCGCCTTACACTCTGCGGAATACCGCTTCCTCTTCCCGGCCATCGGGCTCGTCCTTCCGTCAGGCCAAACCAAGCTTAGCTCCCTGTCCAATTCTCGGGGACCACCTCATCGCCGAATGGGGCGACATCTTCGGCAGCCCGGTCGTCGCCACCGCGCTGCTCGACCGCCTGCTCCATCACGCCGTCGTCGTCAAGATCGAGGGATCGAGTTATCGGATGCGCGAGCATGCCGCCCTGCTTCCCGAAAATATCCGCGCTATCCCGCCGGCCAACGCGTCCCAACCCAAACGGCGCGGACGGCCGCCGACGAAGCAACCGACCGAACACCAATATGGCGCCACCCCGGCGCCATATCCGCAGCCAATCTAGGGAATCTTAAGCGCCCACAATCCGGGAAACTTCGGTGCCCGTTGACATCTCCTTGATGCCCATGGGGCCAGACGTACCGTCGCCCTGCAGATAAAGATCGAACATGAGCCGGACGAGTTCGGCTTCGACAGGATCGACGATGATCCGCTTCTTGGTGCGGTGGCCACGCTTCTCCACCTCTTCGAGGGTGAAACCGAGCGGCAGGCGCGCCCCGTTGTAGAAGCCCTGCCGTGCGTTCTCCTTCATGGCGCGCAGGACATGCTTGGCATTCTCGCGGGACTGGTATTCGTCGAACAGGGCGATGACCTGCCGCATCATCACCTGGGCGGGATCGTCCCCGAGTTCCTGCCAGAAAGCGCTTCCGGCATAAATCCATCACCATCCCGATTTGAGCAAGGCCGAGGCACGGCGATGCCGCGCGATGGCGGGCAGCGCTGCGGTCTGTGGGGTCTCCGCGCTGCCTGCCATTAGGTCATCGAACGCCATTCCATCCGGCAACCGGCCCGAAACGCAACCGGCTATCCCCAGGCCTCGGCGCTGCGAACGCGGGCTTTCGCCACGACCTACGAGGAAAAGTGCGAGAAAATCGTCGCGCTTCTCGCGCGCGACCACAAGCTGATGCACCAGGTCAGACAGGTGGCCAAGGTCTATGCCTTGACCCCATCCACATCGTCGGGGCGCTGGTCGGGGAACATGTCTACATCATCTCCGTTGCGACGGTGCGCCGGCGTAATCAACGCCTCGATGACGCGGCTTTCGGCCGCCCTCCCTCCAGGGAGGGGCTGCAATCTCTCGGTAGTAGAGCGCAAACCGCTTGCGGATGAACATCCATGATGTCAGATTCAAAAATGATAGTGAGGACATCGCCTCAAATTCAGGCTATGATGCTTAGTACCACTCATTGTCCGAAATCAGCAATAGCCCTCCATGGATAGCGTCACGCTAATAGCGCCAACACATCACGAATGGCAAGAGCGGTTTGCACATCATGCAACTGTGCTTAGAACGATACTTCCAGATGCAAAAATAGAGCATATTGGAAGCACTTCACTTGGCTTTATATATGCGAAGGATGTGGTCGACATAATGATTGGAGTATCACCGCTTGCAATAACGCCAGCAAGCCGCTTGCTCGTCCAGAATGGATATATCTCAGAAGGTGATACACCAACACACGCATGGCTTTGCTGGCCCAATAATATCTATCGAAAAGTTGTTGTACATGTCCTTGAATATCAAGGGCGACAGTGGACTGACAGAATAATATTTCGCGACTACCTGGCAACTCACCACGATGTGGCTGCGGAATATGAAGCTCTGAAGTCATCCATTACAGTAAGTAGGCCTACATGGGCCGCTTACACGAATCAGAAATCAAATTTTGTATCATCGATTGTTAAAAAAGTACGATCTATAACGGATATTTAAGAGGATGCCGCGATCGAAATATTTGGACGATCGCGGCATCCGATCTCGTATACCTCAGCCGGCCTTAGGTCGGGTCTCGAAACGAATGTTCTCGTAGTTCATGGCGACGTGCCGGTCGGCATCGTCGAGCTTTTGAATGTCGAAAGGAACGATCTCGCCGTTATGCAGCACCTTGTAGTCGCTGGACGAGATGATCGTGTCTGGAGTGGTAAAGCTCCCCATATAGTTCTTGTGCGCCGCCCCACGAAACGCGGCCCGATGCTGCATGAAATAGGCCAGATCCAGGAAGCCGACCATGAACGCGATATTGAGGCCCTCCGCGGCACCGATATCCCATTTCCACAGAGCGTGAAATTTCTTCCGGATCGCCTGATCCGACTCCCAAAGCGCATGCTTCAGACGTTCGAACGCAGCTTCGTCGGCGATGGTAAACTCGCAGATGGTCAGGTAATTGACGAACCTTTCGCCGAATACGCAGCTCGACCCGAGCGTGAAGATATCATGCCGAGGGAATTTCTCGCGAAAGAAATCCAGCTCCGTCAGGAACAAGTCCTCAAGCGGAGGTCGGGTACTCTGGCCATAGATATGCTTCTTGCTTTCGGGAATATATTCGAACCCTTTGGAGATGCAGAGCAACTGCTGCTGGTCGTCTTCTGCGACGATCACAGTATATTCGGTTTCGGGAGCAACTGATGCAAGCGCCATGTCCAAAATCTCCCACTACCCGTGATTGGGCTATATAACGGTGTTAGCTATCGGTTGTAGAGTCAAGCTGAAAGCGCGCTCCAATTGCACCCATTAAGAGGGCGATTGAGAAGGACTCTCAGGGGAGGTTTTTGGCGATTTATAGGGCGTCGGAATCATGGGACGAGCCAACGTCCTATGCCCGGGACGAAGCTGCCCGCACGCCACCGCTACGACACTGACCTGACAGACGGACAATGGGGTCTGATCGCCCCCATGATCCGGGAAGCATGCTCGGGCGAGTGGCCGAGGAAGGCGACGTTGCGCGAACTGGTGCATGCCATCCTCTAATTCCCGTAGGCCGCATGGCGTGACGGCTGCTACCCCATGATCTGCCACCGTGGCAGATGGTCTATCTTTTACTCTTTGCGCCGCTGGCAGCGCGAAAGCGTCTGGGACCGCGTCTACCACACCCGCGTCATGGGACCGCGAGCGCAGCGACATGGCGCCGTCGCCCTCCTGCGCCGATGGCAACGCGATCGTCCCCTTCTCAAACACATTCTCAGAGCGTGTCTTCTTCCCCTGACCACAACGCACGTCGAAGGGGGGAGTTTGGCGGTACTGATGCTCGGCTATTCTCGAACGCCATCTTCCCCAGTTTTGCCCAGACGCCGTGCGCCTGTTCCCCTCGCTCGCTTCGGAGCTTTTCGGCCATCCAGAGTAGCGCGCCGTAGATGGTGGCACGGTCGTCGCCGGTCAGGTCCACGACGCCGGATTTGACGACGAGACCGCCAAGTTCAATCAGATGTTTCGCGCGCTTGCGGCGTTCGACCTGCCACACCTTCATGTCATGCCGCGCCCGTTGCGCCTGATGCCGGTTGCGCGCCGCCCGATTGCGCTGGAGCGCCGCCGTTGCCGCCGTCATCGCCGCGCGCAGATCGTCGCGACTTGCTCCGAAACCACGCGGCCCCGCGCTTCGCCCACGCCTCCCGCCTTCCGGCCTCTTTCGTTTCGGCAATGGCGACCAGCGCCCCCGCCAGCTCGTCGGGGGTGAGCGCATCGGCCCCGGTAGCAATCACCAGATCGCCGAGTTGCTGCACCTTCCGCGTTTTCAGTTCCCGCGCCTTGTCTTCCAGCGCTTTCAGTTCGGAATCGTAGTCGCGTGGTTTGCGCATGTGTCGTTCCCATCGTCTTCGCCTGCTGCCGATGCGATGAGGTTAATTGAGCGCGTTGCGGAATGCTTCTATGTTGCCGGGACAGCGTGAGACGCGGCGGCCCGTCCCGAGAAATTCGTTTCGAGGGCGCGCTTATACGTCGTTCCGACGTGCGCTTCGCCGTGGTGATGTTCGGATCGCGATGGCGATCTATCATCTTCACGTCAAGGTCATCGGCCGCAAGGCCGGCTCCAGCGCGGTGGCCTCCGCCGCCTACCGCTCGGCCTCGCGGCTGCGCGACGAGCGCATCGACCGCGTGCAGGACTTTTCCGCCAAGCGCGGCGTCGTCCATTCCGAGGTCATGTTGCCAGAGAACGCGCCCGTGGCATGGTCCGACCGCGAACGGCTCTGGAACGATGTGGAGGCGTTCGAGGTGAGGAAGGACGCCCAGCTTGCCCGAGAGGTGGAGTTCGCCCTTCCGCGCGAGATGAGTGAGGCCCAGGGCATTGAGCTGGCCCGCGACTTCGCGCAATCCGAATTTGTCGATCGAGGCATGATCGCCGACCTCAATGTGCATTGGGACTTGGCCGAGGACGGGACGCCCAAGCCCCATGCCCATGTCATGCTGACCATGCGATCCGTGGACGAAGATGGCTTCGGCCCGAAGGTGCGGGACTGGAACGTTACCCAGATGGTCGAGCGGTGGCGCGAACGCTGGGCCGAGCTGGCCAACGAGCGGCTGGCCGAACTCGACATCGACGCACGGATCGACCATCGCAGACTGGAAGCGCAGGGCATCGCGCTGGAGCCGCAAAGCCAGATCGGTGCGCCCGCGCAGCGGATCGAGGGCGAAGGGTTAGACGCCGCCGACCGTGCCGAGATGCACCGCGAGATCACCCGCAACAATGGCGCCCGCATCATCGCCGATCCTTCGGTGGCGCTGGATGCCATCACGCACCAGCAATCCACCTTCACGCGCCGCGATATGGCGATGTTCGCGCATCGGCACAGCGACGGGATCGACCAGTTCAACGCGGTCATGGGCGCGATGCGCAACGCGCCCGAGCTGGTCGAACTCGGCAAGGACGGACGCGGCGAGGATCGCTTCACCACCCGCGACATGATCGAGGCCGAACAGCGCCTGCACCGCGCTGCCCAAGTCATGGCCGAGAAGGAACACCATGGCGTGCGTGATGCGGGCCGCGAAGCGGCGCTGGCGCGCGCGGAAGCGCGCGGCCTGGTCCTGTCCGGCGAGCAGGCCGAGTCGCTGGCGCATGTCACGGATGGGCGCGATCTCGCCGTCGTGGTCGGCTATGCCGGGACGGGAAAGAGCGCCATGCTGGGCGTGGCGCGCGAAGCCTGGGAAGCGGCGGGTTATGAGGTCCGGGGCGTGGCGCTGTCCGGTATCGCCGCCGAGAATCTGGAAAGCGGATCGGGCATCGCCTCGCACACCCTTGCCAGCCTGGAACACGGTTGGGGACAGGGGCGTGACATGCTCACGTCCCGCGATGTTCTGGTGATCGACGAGGCGGGCATGGTCGGCACCCGCCAGTTGGAGCGGGTGCTGACCCATGCCGCCGAGGCCGGCGCCAAGGTGGTGCTGGTCGGCGATCCGCAGCAATTGCAATCCATCGAGGCGGGCGCGGCGTTCCGCTCTATCCATGAGCGCCACGGCGGGGCGGAGATCGGTGAGGTCCGCCGCCAGCGGGAGGACTGGCAGCGTGACGCCACGCGCGATCTGGCAACCGGCCGAATCGAAGATGCGATCCGTGCCTATGACAGTCACGGCATGGTCCACGCCGCGGCGACACGGGAACAGGCGCGCGACGATCTGATCGACCGCTGGGACCACGACCGGCAGGCGTCGCCCAACAAGAGCCGCATCATCCTCACCCACACCAATGCGGAGGTACGGGAACTCAACGAGGCGGCCCGCGAACGGATGCGGGAAGCCAGCGACCTTGGCGAGGATGTGCGTGTGACAGTCGAGCGTGGCGAACGCAACTTCGCCAGCGGGGATCGCGTCATGTTCCTGCAAAACGAGCGCGGGCTTGGCGTGAAGAACGGCACCCTCGGGACGATCGAGCGGGTCAGCGACCAATCCATGTCCGTGCGCACCGACGATGACCGTTCCGTTGGCTTCGACCTCAAGGACTACAATCGCATCGACCACGGCTATGCCGCCACCATCCACAAAGCGCAGGGCATGACCGTGGATCGCACCCAGGTCCTGGCGACGCCGGGCCTCGACGCCCATGGCAGCTATGTCGCCCTGTCGCGCCACCGCTCGCGTCTGGACCTGCATTACGGCCGCGACGACTTCGCCGACCGGGACCGGCTTGCCCGCACCCTGTCGCGCGACCGGGCCAAGGACATGGCCTCGGACTACGAGCAGCTTGATCCGGTGCAGGACTATGCCGAGCGGCGCGGGATCACCTTCCGCGAGCGTGTGGTCGAGATCGTGCGCAAGGTCCTGCCGGACAGGACGGTGGCGGAAGACCCGGAAGCGGTGCTGCGCCGCGCCCGCACCAGGGCGCTCATCCGCCATGCCCGCGCCGTGGATGCGATCTTCGCGGTGCAGGAGCGGGGCGGCAAGGCGAATTCGGAGCAGGTGAAGGCTTTGCAGGACGCCCGCAAGGCCTTCGAGGAGGTGCGGCCCCATGGCTCGCGCGATGCGGAAGCCGCCTACGAGAAGAACCCGGAACTCGCCCGGGAAGCCGCTTCCGGCGGCCCCGCCCGCGCCATCCGCGCCCTCCAGCTCGAAACCGAAATCCGCACCGATCCGCAGCGCCGTGCCGACCGATTCGTGGCGCGCTGGCGGGACCTCGGCCGGACCAGCCAACGCCAATACGAGACAGGCGACATGTCCGGCTACAAGGCCACACGGTCGGCCATGGGGGACATGGCGACGAGCCTCGAACGCGATCCGCAGATGGAATCCATCCTCGCGGGCCGCAGGAAAGACCTCGGCATCGGGATCGAATCGGGCCGCGGCCTCGGCGAGGACCTCGCCTTCAATCATGGCCTCGGCCGGGGTCGAGGACGGGGGATCGGGTTGTAGAGCGGTCCTATTTTCCGCAGCCTGTACCCCCTGGTACGACGATACGAAAAATACTCTTGCGGGCTCGTGGCGGCTTGCTCTGTCTGGAGCGGGGGCCGTCAGAAACAACCGGCGACAGGCAGCGCAGCCATGCCCGCACCAGACCGTATCGTCCGCCTGAAGACCGTCCTTGCCCGGACCGGGCTGTCCCGCTCCACCATCTACCGCAAGATCGCCGAGGGCACGTTTCCGGCCCAACTGAAAATCAGCACCAACGGCGCCGGATGGAAGGAATCCGACCTCGATCGCTGGGTCGCCAACCCCACGGCGTGGCTGCCGGAGGAAGTGCGCAGCGATGGCCGGTGAGGCCGCCGCGCCCCATCCAGCGCATAAGCGATACCTTTCCTCACGACATTCGCTTCAAACGATCAATGCAATCTGCCCACGCCTGCATCAACTCGATCCGCTCCGGCCAATAGCTCGCCCGGTTGTACGCACGTCGGATTTCATTCTGATCCTGATCACCGAGCGCGGCCTCGATCACGTCGGGCCGGAAACCCCGTTCGTTCAGTATCGAGCTTGCAGCTGCCCGGAAGCCATGTGCGGTCATCTCATCCTGAGTAAAACCCATGCGCCGCAGCGCCGCGTTCATGGCGTTCTCCGACAGGGGGCGGGCATTGGAGCGGATGGAGGGGAACACGAGCGTGCTCATGCGAGCGACCTCCTTCACCTCGCGCAACACATCGAGCGCTTGCTGCGACAGCGGCACGTCATGCGGTCGGCGCACCTTGGTACGGGTGCCGTCGATGCGCCAGATCGCCTCCTCCACGTCGATCTCTGCCTATGTGGTCAGAGCTCGTCGCGCACCGCGAACTTCCAAGCAGTCGTTCGGCATCATGGCGTCTGCTCACCCAACGAAGCTGCCTGGAACTTTCTTCGGTTGAACAGCTTCAAAAGTGGAGTCGTCATCAGGGTCGTCGTGATCGCGACCAGAAGTAGTACGAAAAATGCCGTCGGCGAAATCAGGCCCAGGTCCAAGCCAACAGAAAGCACAATGATCTCCACCAGCCCTCTCGCATTCATCAGGATCGCGACGGATCCAGCTGTTTCAGAGGGCAGTCCCGACCAGCGTGCGGCAAGATAGCCTCCACCCGCCTTGCCCACGATGGCCGCGGTGAGAAATGCAACGAACCATGGCCATACATCAAGTGGCGCGAGATCGCCCGCTTCCATCTTCAGGCCGGCGGACGCGAAGTACAGTGGCACCAGAGCAAGATTGACGAACCCCTCCATCTGCGATTGCCAATGGTGCCGCTGTTCCCGCAGCACGACGCCGGCGAGCAGGCCGCCCAGCGCCCCATGCAAGCCCGCCTGGCTCGTGAGCCAGCCGAACAACAGCGCGAACGACAGCATGACAGCCGCGACTGCGCTTGACGATGTGGCCCCATCGTCCGGCCCTATTTCATTGTGCAGCCGCCTCATAAACTTGCGAGCACCCCATGCCACCAGCCCCAGGATGACCAGCGCGCCGGTGAGGCGACCCGCAGCCCATTCGGGCGAGCTGCCGGCCGCCGCCCATGCGGCGATGGTGGCGAGCATGAGCCAGCCGATGATGTCTGTGACCGCGGCCGCGGCGATGCCGAGGCGCCCTGCTGCCGTGCCTTCCAGATCGAGGTCTGCAATGATCCGGGCCAAGACCGGCAGCGCGGTAATAGAGAGCGCCACGCCACAAAACAGGACATAGGCGGCTTTGGGTTGTCCGGGTGCGATCGCAGTATGGGACAGAACCCCAACGCCAGCCCCAAGGCCGAAGGAGAGCACGACGCCAGCGATCGCCACGGCGATCACGGTCCTGCCCTCGCCGCGCATGTTCATATGTGCCGCCTCGAACCGCAGGCCAACCTGAAACAGCAGGAGGACCAACCCCATTTCGCCCAGCACACCAAGGCTGCCCTGCGCACCAACGGGAAAGACGAGAGCGTGAAGCTGTTCGCCGATCATAAGCATCAGGAAGGGACCCAGCAGGATGCCGGCGGCGATTTCCCCGATGACGCGAGGTTGCCCGCATCGCAGAAACGCCGTGCCAGACAGGTGGCAGGCTAGGATGATCAGCGCGATCTGCAAGAACGGGGCGCTGATAACGCCTTCCTGAAGTGCTGACATCATGCCCTCCGCTATGGCTCCACCGTGGCCCCGGTCAGCGTCCTAAGTCTCGCAGCTTCTCCAGGTGGCAGAGGCCGCGGGCGCCGGCTGCGCCTGTCGATGAGCACGATCACGGTTTCGGCCAGAGCCGCACACCGGCCCTCCTGGAACAGAACCTGCGAGAGCTTCATCGAACTGCGGCCGATCGAGGCAATGCGCGTGCCGATCGCTACATGGCCGGGCCACTTCAGCTCAGCCCGGAAATCCAGTTCCAGCCGCGCGATCACGAACTCGCCGCCCTCGACGGACAGGGGAGTGCGGGAGTCATAGAGGATCTCGACGCGTCCGGTCTCGAGGAAAGTCGCAAACACCGCATTGTTGACGTGCCCTTGCCGGTCGGTGTCGGCAAATCGAATCTTGTCTGAAGACTGCACCGGATAGTCTGCAAGCTGTGGATCATCTGCCATCGTCACCTCCGACGCATGGAAGAAACGGTCGTGTCGCCGAACGAGCCATCCCGCCGAAGGCATCAAGGAGCCGATTGCGCCATGCGTCGATGGGGTCATCGGCTGTCAGCACCTCCCGGCTGCTGGTGCAGCGAGCCCACATGAACAAGCCGAAGACGCAATAGTCCGCGTAAGCCGGCGTCGCGCCAGCAAGGTACGGCTGCGAACGAAGCTGGCGACGCAGCGGCGCCAGCGACTGCCGCAAGTGATGGAGATTGTCCGCCACCGGCGCGACGATGTCCTCGAGGGTCGCGCCGAAGCGTGCCTCGCGCGACGCTCGAAAATAGGTCTGATCTTCCGGGATCAGGAGACGATGGATGTCCAGCAGCAGGATACGAGCCATTGCCGGCAGCAGCGTCGCGTCGACCCATTGGTTGACGAAAGCAGTCAAAGGAAGCGCGGCCGCTGGGCCGAACAATGATGGACGATCGGGATAACTCTGTTCCAAGTGCTGGGCGATCTGCCAGGAGTCGCCGATCGCCGTGTTGCGATCCTCAAGAACGGGAACCGTCTCCAGGCCGGTGAACGCAATGCGCGACTTCTCCGTGAAGTGCCAAGGCAGGCATCGTGCCACGAGACCTTTGTGCGCGAGTGCCATTCGGGTCTTCCAGCAATGGGGGCTGAACCGCAATTCGAGGTCGGCGCCAGCCAGCTCGTAAAGGGTCAATCTGGCTTCATGCATGGACTATCCTCCTGACGACGGACGCCCCATCACTGCGTCGCTGTCTCCAATCGCCACGGACAGGCGGATCGCACGCGATCATCGAATTACGCCTTTCGGATCCGTGGCAGGTGTGGAGGCACGATGTGCCGGGTGCCGTTGCCACAGCGCCATGGCCATGCCCGTGGTTACGATGAGCAGCCCTGCTATCGCCACCATGTTCGGGGGTTCCCCAAGCATCAGCGCCGCCAGAACGATCGCCGATCCCGGCACCAACGCCGCGAAGGTGGCACCGATCGCGGCGCCGAGCATCTGCACGGCGCTGCTGTAGAAGAACAATGCAGCGACCGACACCAACAAGCCCTGGTAAACGGCTTGGACGACAAGGTCCATCACTGGGATGTCCAAAAGCCGCGCACCGTTGAGCGCAAGGTAAAATGGTGAGTAGAGCAGCATTGAGAACACAGACACAACGGCCGTTCCATGCAACGCTGAAGTCGAATATACCTTAGATGAGACCGTATAGACGGCCCAAAGCAGTCCACCTGCGAGAAATATAAAGAAAGCCAGCGACGACGCGTGGGGTGACGTCAGACCCTGATACCCTGCGAGCGCGACACCAAGGATGATTATGGCTATGCCCGCCAAAGCTTGAGCTGCGAAGCGCATGCCCAGCGCCCATACACTGATGAGCGTCGAAAACACAATCATGCTGGCCGGGGTGACGACGGCGAATTGCTCGACCGGCGCATGCGAGAGGCCAAACGAGACCACCAGCATATATGGCGCACCGATGCCGGCCACCATCAACGCGATGGCCTTCCAACTGAGTCCCCTGAGGCCTGCGCGCATTAGGTAGGGCAGGAGCACCACCCCTGAGACCGCATACCGGATGAAAGTGATATCGTAGCCATCCAGCGGCGTATGGGTCAGCCCAAGGCGGGTCACGACAGGAAAGGCGCCCCAGATACACGCCGAAGCGAGGCCGCAGAGGATGCCGTTCAAGCGGGCTTTTGAAGGAGATGCGCTGTGAGACATCGTCGGATCATCGCTTCGGCGTGAGGCAAGGTCACTGGTGACCGATCTGGATGACGTCACTGCCTCCGCGTTTGCGTAGATAGGCATATTCGATGTCGTTGAGAATCATCTGCGCACGGTTGAGGTGTCGAGAGGCATAGTTGATGCTGGTCAGAAAGTGCGCCAGTTCCTCGATATCCGACGCGTTCCTGCCTTCCCGCTCGACCTTGCTGATATCGAGGCTCGAGCGCCCCTTGAGCCGATCGAGATATGCTGTGTCGATCACCCGGAAGGCCGCGCCAATGCTCAGCCCGCGCGCGTTCAGGACCTTGTGCCATTCGAATGGCGGATTGAGCAGCACGTCGCCAGGCTCAAGATAGACGACGTCGCCCTCGAAATCGCCTCCGGGGGCCTCCCGCCCACTGCTGGTTGCGAACATCAGATCGTAGTGGCGAAACTGGTCGCCGAGTTCCGGCGGGCGCGTGGTCCACTTCTTGATGCCGGCGATCATCACAAAGACGTTCAGCGTCGGAAAGATATGCCAGTCGCTTCCAACCGCCCCCTTGGACGGCTCACCGTATTCCTGCGTGCTGTACCCGAGAAACATGTGCCCCGTGATGTCCCAGGAATTGATCCCAAACCAGGAGTTCCCGAAAATCTCCTGCTTCACGAGGTTGAATGTTTCCTTCCCCCATTCATAAGGGTCGTTGTAACCGGACGAAATGCTGCCGAGATGTGAGTAGACGTCGATCTGGCGCTCATAAATATCGTCGAGAAATTCGCGCCCGGTTCCGATGCGCCCCGTCACATAATTGTAGTCGGAAGCTCCATCCTTCGACCGCATGGAAACGGTGTGATCTCCTGTCTTGGCGCGCCATTGCAGGGTTTTTTCCGGATCCACCTGATCAAAAAAAGCCCTTTGAGAGAGTTTCACGCTGATGGGCGCAAGCTGGCGAAATAAGGCGGGCTTGGCGAAGCCCTCCGTGTAGCGTTCAGCGGCATCAAGTGTCAGGACACCTTTGTGCTCGGCCGGAGCGATGACATTGATGTAGCCGTAACGGATGCGACTATTCGAGACCATTCGCGTTTTCCTTCCATCGGTGAAGAAGAGGAGAAACTGGCTTCCGCGCACGTCACCGTATCAGCGCGGAACGGTCGCACTGTCGACGAAGGGCTGCCATACCCATTCTGTGGCACGCAATTGCGCGCCACAGGCTCTGATGTCGGGACTGTTCACCAATGCACGAACATCGGCTATGTTTGACAGCATTGCCAATCTTAACAGATGTGTCAAGAATCAAAAAAGGGACGGAATCAAGAATGGTGGGCGTTCGACAATTCGACGAAGCCAAGCTGCTGGCGACTGTTCTCGACGTCTTCTGGCGGAAGGGATGGCAGGCAACCTCCATGTCCGATCTTGCCGAGGCCTCCGGGGTCCAGCGCGGCTCGTTGTATAATGCCTATGGCGGCAAGGAAGCTCTGTTCTTGCTGGCTTTCGAATCCTACGCGCAACGCTTTCTCGCGGACGTGCGCACTGCGATCGATGCGCCTTCGGCTGCCGTTGCATTGAACCGTTTCTTTGACGTGGCGATTGCGAATATGACCGCAGGCCATCCGCCGCGAGGCTGCCTGACAACCAAGATGGTCGCGGAATCGGAGGCTGCCGGCGAGCTCGTTCAGGCGCGTCTGCGCCAGTTGCTGAACGATCTGCGAACGATCATGCAGTCGGCGCTTGCGATCGATCAGATCCGCGCCGGTCTCAAGCTATCGCCGGAAGAAACCGCGGAGATCCTCGTTACCTTCACGCGTGGACTGGCAATTATGGAAGCCCTTTATCATAGCTCGGATCAACTTCGTAGCACCTCCAATTCCTTGGCACGTGCACTGCTGTCCACTCGGATATATTAAAGAAATGAGGTTTTTATGATGGTCGACTCGCCAGAATACACGCCACCAAAAATCTGGACCTGGCACAAGGCCAATGGCGGCAGATTCGCGAACATCAACCGTCCGACGGCGGGACCAACGCATGACAAGGAACTGCCGGTTGGTCGCCATCCGCTGCAACTCTATTCATTGGCGACACCGAACGGTCAAAAAGTCACGATCCTGCTCGAAGAGCTGCTCGCGCTCGGCCATGAGGCTGCGGAATATGACGCCTGGCTGATCCGTATTGGCGATGGTGATCAGTTCGGGAGCGGGTTCGTCGAGATCAATCCCAACTCCAAGATCCCGGCACTCCTGGACCGCAGCGCCCCGGAACCGATCCGTGTGTTCGAGTCGGGCGCCATCCTGCTTTATCTGGCCGAGAAGTTCGGCGCTTTCCTCCCGACCGGTGTCGGTCCGCGCGCCGAATGCTTGTCCTGGTTGTTTTGGCAGATGGGGAGCGCCCCCTATGTGGGCGGAGGCTTCGGTCACTTCTACGCCTATGCGCCGACCAAGATCGAATATGCCATAGATCGATTTGCCATGGAGACCAAACGGCAGCTCGACGTGCTCGACCGCAGGCTTGCAGGAACCACGTTCCTAGCGGGCAGCGATTATACGATTGCCGACATCGCTGCGTTCCCCTGGTATGGAGGCCTCGCCAAAGGCTGGCTTTATGAGGCGACCGATTTTCTGCAGGTGCAGGATTACAGGCACGTGCAGCGCTGGGCCGACATGATCCTTGAACGACCGGCCGTCAGGCGGGGGCGTATGGTCAACCGCATCACCGGCTCCCCTTCCAACCAACTGCACGAACGCCATGATGCCAGCGATTTTGCGTCCAAGATGCTGGATGGATAATCGGTAGCGTGGAGCTGCAATTACACCGCTCCGATAGGGCCAATCGCATTGCGAGCCGGAGTCCGGAGCAATGGAACCGAAGACCGAGTCAATACTGTCGAAGGTCGGCAGCGCGACCCTTAAGGTTCGTCCACATTTCGACAGATGGCAACCAAAGCGGACATTCTTAAGTTGCTTTAATTTCAAAAACATAAGTGTTCGTAGTTTCATCCTCACCGGCGCGCCACCCCTCTCTTTGGGGATGGCGCTACAAGCGCTCGCCGAGCACTCAATAAGATGACACTGTTGCGGTATGTGAGCGTGCCGGCGATTGGCGCCCAGTCGAGTTGCGCGGCACTGACCGTGCCCTCTTAAACCGACCGTAACGAGATCGCCTCGGCGTTAGGCCCATCGGAGTGGCGGTGATCGTAAGATGGTTCAGTAGGAACACTCTCGGGAAGGCGTATGGGCATTTGCATCCCGGACGTCATTATCGCGTCGAACGCGACTTCCGTGATCATGACGGACGCCTCCATCGCCAGGGGCAACAATGGCGCTACCGCACATACACATTTCTTCCCTATGAAGATGGCCTGTCGCTTTTCTTTCTCACCAAGGACGGCGACGATCTGGAGATTCGCCTTCAGGATCGAACCGGTGCCGAAGCAGCGATTATTGCAGCCCTGAGTGATGTCCTCCCGCAATGCGAGCCGTTTTATCGAAGCGTGTTTGCTGGCCTGCTAGCCGTCGATGGCGACAAGCTGGTTTCCTTCGACGGCGTCGATCGAGTGGCCTTCGGTTGGCAGGACGTTACTACGGTCGCCGCTTTCTATGGGCAGCAGCACTACGACGAGACGCGTTGCCTCACGATCAGCCATCGCCGTGGAACCGCAATCTTCCTGGCAGAGACTCATAGCGTGTGGCACCCCTTCCTCGACGGCTTGGAAACGAGGTTAGAGCGGGTCGTGCCTCGCCAGAGATGGCTGAAAACCTTGGACGAGGATCGATCCCGATCCATCCCAGTGTTCAAGCGTTCACGTCTTTAGATGCGTCCGTGAATCCTGCTGGCCATCGTTTTAAAAAAAATAGGAAGCAGCGCGGACGGCGGCTTCTCAGAAAAGGTACCATCGATCTTTCGCTCGAAGTTGTTGGCAGTTCGGTCGTTCTGACAGATGCCGATACAGCCGTGGCTACTCGGGAAGCGCGTTCTCCGAAAAATGCTTGCGGATGAAGTCGAGCTTGGGATCGATGTATCGACGACAAAAGGGTCTGTTTGGGTCGGTGCGATAATAGTTCTGGTATCTCTCGTCCGAAGCCTTGAAGCCCACGAACGGCAGGATGAGGGTGTGGACCGGCTTGCCGGCCTCCTCAGCGAGTCCGCGTATCGCCTCTTCGGCTTCGACCCGCTGACTCTCGTCGAAGATATAGATCGCGCTTCGGTATTTGTTTTCAACCGAGCGGGCACGTGTAGCGGAGTGTGTGCGCAGGTGCACCTCGGACAGTGTCCCCAGCCCGATAACGGAGGGTTCGAACGTCACGACCACCCCCTCAGCCCAGGTGTTCGCCGGGGCGGCCGATTGTAGGAAACCCTGCTCGACCTGCGTGACGCCACGCAACGCTTGGAAAACGCCCTCGGTGCACCAGTGGCAACCTCCTCCAAAGCCAACCTTTGCCATACTTAACTCCTGCGCAAAGGCACAACGGCCGGGCCAGACTTATCGAGCTGGCGGACGAACGCGATGATCCGCTGTCCGACATCGTTCGCCATTTCGACATGAGGGTAGTGTCCAGCGCCCTCGACAATCATGGTTTCGGCATGGAGCCTCGAAGCCAAGCTCCGGGCTTCTTCGACAGGGTCCGTGAAGTCGGGATCCTTTGTGCCCATGACGATGAGGCTCGGCACAGAGATCTCGTCCAAGATCGCTGCGGTGTCGGACTTCGACAATGAGAGCATCGTCAAGAGAGCCTGCATGCGCTTTGGCTCCCTGAGGTTTGCAGCAATCGCCGCTTTTACCTCAGCATGATCCGGCGCCGGTTTCGTCGGGAATAGGCTGCTCCAGTAAGTGGTCCAGAACCAGGTTCGCCATGGCCCCGCGAATCCGAGCCCAAGGACAAGTTTCTGGATCGTCGTGAGGGGAAGATCGCGAACGATCGGACCGAGCAGCACCACCCCGTTGACGTGACTAGGAGCTTCCTTGGCAGCCCAAAGCGCGGAGCCGGCTGCGAACGAGTTGCCCATGATCACGGCTGGCCCGTCAGCCAACTGTCGGAGGATGGCGACGGCGTCACGGCCGACCGCTCGCGCGGAGTAATCCGACCACTCCGGCGACGATTGGCCGAATCCGCGGACGTCCATCGTCACCACTCGGCATCCCGCATGCTGCAGCATGGGCTTGATGAGCCGATACTCGGAGCGCAGGTCTCCCATTCCTGGGATGCCTACGACGAGAGGTCCGGTTCCACCCGTATCGTCGAAGGCTATCCTACCGCCCTCTGTCTGAAGGAACTGGGTCTGCACATCGTTAGGCGCCATGAAACGATCCGATCCGTTGAGCAGCAGACCTATCGGCTGACTTCGAAAAGGAACCACGCTCGGCGTTCCGCTTCGTCGGTCCAGGTATCGATCAGGCCGGAGGTCGCGTTGTCCTTCGCCTCGTCGGCGACTTCCTTTGCGCGGCGCAGCGACTCGACCATGTGAAGATTATCGGCGCGCAGCTCCGCCAGCATGTCCTGCGGCGTGACGAACTCAGCGTCGTTGTCCTTGATCGTCTGGTGGCGGGCGATATCGCCGATCGATCGTATGGTCGTATTTCCGGTCTTCCGGGCGCGCTCCGCCATCGCATCGGTCGCTGCGAGGATTTCCGCAGCTTGCTCATCGAGAAGGAGATGGTAGTCCCTGAAGTACGGGCCCGAGACATGCCAGTGAAAGTTCTTTGTCTTGAGGTAGACCGCATAGCTGTTCGCCAATATTATCTTCAGCGCGTCGGCAACCGTCATGGTCGCGTTCTCGTCGAGGTCAGATGGTGAAGGCACGGTTGCAGCACTGGAGTTTGTCATCGCGTGAACTTCCTCGATGATGGCTTGCGCAAAAGATCAGCGCCGATTCTCTGGCACGCTGAGGTATAGAGGATGAATTTACCTCAGATCGAAGTCCAATGGCTTGTGTCTATAGTTTCGATAGTTCTGGCGACCAGAAGGGCGCTTGGAGCGGCACGGGAACATGGGAAGGCAGCGAACCCCACATGCTCATCAGGCATTCGGCTGATAGCCCAATACGAAAGCGATAACCTTCTCCGAGGACATCTCGCACGGCTTCAGCGACGCACTGCCCGAAGCAACGCGATACAGATTGAAGCTGACGATGTCGTTCCCGGCTAGTTCTCGAGCAAAAAGGCTGTTCCTCCGTCCATCCTCCGACCGACGAACCGTCACGCCGAAACGCCTGCCTTCGTAAGCGCCTTCGCTATACCCCTCAGGCAGACGCTCGAAAGCCGTATCGAATTCTGGATGGTCCATTCTGCATCACCGCCAATCGGCCTTCGCCCTGCGAACGTGAGTGCCGCGCCATGCGATTGGAGTCATCGCGTCAGTCTGACGTTGCGGCCCCAAAGAAACCCCGCGTCATTAGCGCTAGCGAAGTCCGGGTCTACGTAGATGAAAACACGCTTGATAAGCGCGCCGTCGAACTCGAATACGTTGGCGAAACGGCCTTCGGATCGGCCTTCAACCGGCCACGCCGTGCCGTCAGCCATAACGCCACCTTCAAAGCCTTCCACGATCACGTGGTCGCGGGCTACGTGGAAGGTCATGCGATCGAAATCGTGCTCGATCCGCTGAAGCGACCCCAACAGACCCTTGGCGACTTCCATGAATTCGGCTTTGCCATATCCAACTCCGAACTTCGGGAAGTACGTCACGACATCGTCAGTCAGAATGTCGAGAATGGTGGGATCGCCACTGTCGATTTTCCGGAAATAGTCGGTGGCGACGGCGATGCGCTCTTGGGTCAGCTCTGCATTCGGCACTCTATGAACTCCTGAAATGCGGAAGCATTATCCGCTGTGGCTTCGAGAATAATGGGCCCTGCAGGATCAGCCGATCTGCTGCCCGGAATTCAACGGAGCGCTGAGGCGCGGAAGCGATCGTCCTTCAGTTATCCGCGTGACACGCCCGTCGCGCATCGATTCAGACCAGGACGCCCCCTGACACATCTATCACCGCGCCAGCTGTGTAGCTTGCAGCGGGACTAACGAGGTAACTGACGGCGCCCGCCACTTCTTCAATCGTGGCGATCCGACGGATGGGATGCATATCGATGACGGCCTGCGGAAAATTCTCAGCGACTTCCCCGGTCATGTCGGTCGGCATGATGCCAGGTTGGACGACGTTGACGGTAATGTTGCGTGGGCCAAGATCACGTTGCACCCCGCGGGCATATCCTGCGATTGCTGCCTTGGTTCCTGCGTAGTCGGCAATTCCCGGCACGATCGCTCGGGTGCCCAGGCCGGAACCGATGAAGACAATGCGGCCACCGTCAGAGATTTTCTGCGCCGCCGCACGCGTGATCGCCACGGTCCCAAGCACATTTACCATCCACTGCCTGTCGAACGCAGCGGAATCGAGCGTCGGATCGTCGACCAATTTTCCTTGGACGGCGATTGCGGCGTTGTTGATCAAGATGTCGAGCTTGCCGAGTTCAGCTACGACCTGCTCGACCATGGGCTGGGCGGCGGACGTATCCGCTTGATCGCATCGGATCGCGAGAGCGCGAACGCCTTTGGCCCTCACCACCTCGGCGACGGACTCGGCTTTATCGGCCGAAGCAGCGTAGGTGATAGCAATATCGGCTCCCTGATCGGCGAGCGTCGCCGCCAGCACGGCGCCAAGGCCCCGAGAGCCACCCGTGATGATAGCGACTTTGCCGTCCAAAACTTTCGACATCGGCGGTTCCTTTCTGAAGTCTAATGGCGGGCTGACGGCTAAGCGACGTTGACGCCTTTCCAGAAGGCGATGTGATCCTTGATGGAGTGCGCCGCCGGAGAAGGGTCGGCGTAGGTCCAGGCGGCGTTTGCATTGCGCCGGTCGCCGACCTGGAGATGAAAGTATTGCGCCGTCCCCTTCACGGGACAGACAGACGTGTGCTCGCTCGGTGCCAGATACTGCCGGTCAACCGATTGAGGCGGGAAATAATGGTTTCCATCCACGACCATAGTCTCGTCGCTGACCGCGAGGGTGGCATCGTTCCAAACTGCTGAGACCAAACCGGACTCCTCTTTTAATTTTCAGCCACTTGCATCGACCAGTGGCCCTATCTGGCGGGACAAATCAGTTTGCCGGAGTTTGTCCGGCAAGCAGCTTGTCGAGCGAGCCATCTGCATCGAGCGCAGCGAGATCGTCGGAGCCGCCGACATGCGTCTCGTTGATGAAGATCTGCGGCACGGTGCTTCGCCCCGACGACTCGATCATCGCCTTCCGGTGTGCAGGATCGGCTTCGATATCAAGCTCGGTGAATGCCACGCCCTTCTCTTGAAGGAGCGCCTTCGCGCGGCGGCAGAACGGGCACCAACTCGTGGTGTAGATGAGAACCTCAGGCTTCATGTTGTGTCTCCAATCGTTGAGGGATGACGGGCCGGCCGGATTCGCGGGGGTCATCCGAAGGTGAAGGCAAAGGCTTGCGCCCCCGGGTAGAGAAGCTCGATTTCGAAGGTGCACTCGTGGACCTCACCGCTCTGGCGTCCGAGTTGTTTGAGGCGCTGGCCATCACGCCGCCATCTTCCGGACCGTGTCCAAAACCCGGTCTTGCCGGTATGGCTTGGCGAAGAACACAACGTCCGCTGGAACGACGGCCTCGACCGGCCAAGGCCTCCCGGACGTGATGATGATCTGGATGGTCGGCCACCGCCGGCGGATGCAAATGGCGAGCATGATGCCATCGATCCCGCCGGGCATGTTCACGTCCGTGAACACGACGCGCACATCCAGTCGTTCCTCCAAGGTCATAAGCGCGGCGGATGCATTCGGCGCCTGCAAGACTTCGAAACCTGCCTCCTCGATCATGTCCGTCGCAAACAGACGGAGAAGTGGTTCGTCTTCGACGACGAGCACCACGGGTTTCACCATTCCACCCATACTCCCATCAACCTTGAACCAGGTGACGCATGGAGGCGTGCAGATCGGCCGTTAACCCGGCGGGCTCGTAGCGAACATCGACGCCCCCGGTGCCGACCAGGCCGATGTTGATCAGCTTCGATCCAAAGCCTCGGCGAGTTGGCGGCACAACCGGAGGCCCACCCCGTTCTCGCCATTTCACGCGGAGAAGGTCGTCGTCCAGGCCGACCTCGACTTCCCACGACAGCGAGACGTGGCCATCGTCACTGGTCAGCGCGCCGTATTTGCAGGCGTTGGTCAGTAACTCGTGGACGATGAGGGAGAACGAGAGCGCCGCTCGTGGCCCCAGCGCCACCGCCGGCCCACTCATGTCGACCCGATCTGAGAACCCGATCGCGTCGATCACTGTCGCTGCGACAGCTTGTAGATCAGCTTGTGTCCAACTCTTTTGAAGCAAGGCGTCGTGCGCCGCGCTCAGAGCCATCAGCCGACGCTCGAAGGCGTAGACCGCTTCGCGATCGGTGACGCTTCGCAGCGTTTGGCTGGCGATGGCCTGAACCATGGTGAGCATGTTCTTCAGGCGGTGAGCAATTTCGCCGTTCACTATGAGTTGCTGCTGCTCGGTACGATGCCTCGCGACGCCTGCCTCAAGCCGGTCCGCCGCACTTCGCAGGAACGAGATTTCCTCTGCGGGCCAAGGTCGGGGATGCGCCGAATGAACGAAGAAGACGGCGATGGTTTTGCCACGATCTCGAACCGGCATATCGACCAACGACCGAACGCCGACCCGCATTGCGCTCTCGAGATTGTGCAGAGTGCGATCGTCGGTCAGGGCGTCCCAAACGACGAGCGGGTCGCCAACGACGAGCGGCTCGCGCAAGCTCCCATACTCGTCGAGACGGTGGCGCCCGGCAATGCTCACGGCCCCCGGCGCCGTCCAATCGGTTTCGACGTCAATCGTATCGACGTCCTCGTTGACGGATCCGAACCCGGCTCGGTCTGCGGAGAGCGCTCGGCCGACGATGGCGGCGGTCGCCGAAGCCATCCCTGCGGTATCGTGGCTGCTCCGAATGGTTTCGCCGATTTCGACCAGGGCGGTCTGCAAGGCTGTGAGGCGCTCGCTCGCCGTTGCGATCCGGCGGAGTTCGAGATTTTCGCTGGCGAGACGGGCGAGCGCCTGCAGCATCGCCTTTTCCATCTCGCTGAGCCCTTCAGGCCGCGGAACGGTATCGATGACGCACAGGCGACCTACGATCGCTCCGGATCGCAGGACGAGCGGTGCGCCAGCGTAGGCGCGAAAGTGCCGGGCGCCTGTGACGAGCGGATTGCGCTTGGTCCGCGCATCATTTGTGAGATCGACGATCTCGAGAAGATCGCCCTGATCGATCTCGATCCGACAGACCGAGTGTTCGATCTCCGTCTCGCATACCTCAAGCCCGTACTTGGCTTTGAACCATTGCCGGTCAGTATCCAGCAGGGTGATGAGCGCGATGGGAACGTCACAGGCCTTTGCGGCGACAAAAACGAGATCGTCGAAGGCTTGCTCATCCGGTGTGTCGAGCACCATGAGGTCTGCAAGCGCCCGCACCCGCTGTGCCGCCCCGAAATCGGTTCTGTCAGCGCTCAGGCTCACCGCAGTTCTCCTGGATGATGCCTCGAAGGTCGAGCGTGGCCGATCATCGGCGTTTCCCGCGTCATGTCAGTGCCCCCTCATGCGGGGCGGCCACTGCGATGACGGCACGCCCGCTTGGCCGCTCTGATCGGCGATGGGGTTACCGACGGCGAGGACGATCTTGCCCTGGATATGGCCTGCCTCTGCGCGTTCGTGAGCGGCGGCCGCTTCGGAAAGGGGGTATGTGCTGTCGACGGCGACGCGAACCGCGCCGCTGTCGAGCAAGCGAGCTAGCTGGGCCAACTGGTCGCCACTGGAACGCACCTGCGTCGCCGAAACGGTCACTCCCCGGTCGGCAGCTTCATCATGTCCGGCAAAGCCAAGGGGAAAAATCGGGAACAGCGCTCCGCCCCGACGTATGGTCCGAAGGAAGCGGCCGGAGGTCGGACCGCCGACGGCATCGACGACAAGATCGATGTCTCGCACATCGTCTTCGGGTTTGGTCTTCGTGTAGTCGATGAACTCGTCGGCACCCAGTTCGCGGAGGAACGCTTCGTGCCGGGTTGAAGCGACAGCGATGACACGCGCGCCTTCGTGCTTTGCCAACTGCAATGCCAGATGACCGACACCCCCTGCAGCGCCGTTGATCATAACGCTCTTCCCAGCCAACGGGACCGGGCTGTGGCGCTCGGACTGCAGCGGGTTCTGCTCGTTATGGCCTAGCTCGATCAGGAACTGCCAAGCGGTCAGCCCCGACATGGGAACGGCGGCTGCATGAATGTGGTCCAGGTGTCGGGGCTTGGCCGCAAGGTCGGAAGCAGGCGCGGAAACATACTCGGCGTATCCCAGGCTCTCGCCGAAGCTGGGAAAGCGGATCATTCCGAAAACTTCATCGCCCGGCGAGAACGCGGTCACATCGTCGGCGACCTTCTCGACGATCCCGGACACATCCGAGCCCGGTATGGCGGGGAATGTCACCGACGGCCGCCACTCGGGCGGCAGAGCCTTGTATCCCTCGCGGAGATACCAGTCGGGCGGGTTGAGGCCTGCCGCTTGTACACGGACGAGCACCTCTCCCGGCTTTATCACAGGTGTCAGCGCGTCCTCATAGCGAAGAACATCGGGAGCGCCGAACTCATGGAAGCGGATCGCCTTCATTTTTTTGTCCCTCCGATCAGATGCGTTCGAGGAGGGCGACAGTGCCTTGACCACCATCGGCGCAGATGCTGACGATCCCTCGAGATCCGACCGGCATGGCCCACAGCTCTTTCACAGCTTGGCTGAGATCACGCGCGCCGGTCGCGCCGAAGGGATGTCCGATGGCTACCGAGCCGCCGTTCGGATTGACGCGATCCCAATCGAAGTTGCCCATCTCAGCCGAAACACGGGCCTTCTCTCGGACCCAGTTCGGATCGGTGATGGCCGCGACGTTGGCCAGCACCTGTGCCGCGAAGGCCTCGTGGATTTCCCAAAGTGCGATGTCGGCGAAGCCAAGGTGATGGCGCGCGAGAAGTCGTGGAACGGCATATGACGGCGCCATCAGCAGCCCCTCCGTGCGCAGGTCGACCGCCGAGACTTCGTAGTCGATTATCCGCGCATAGGGCGTGCCATCGGGCAGCCTCTTCAGACCCTCCTCGTTGGACACCCAACAGCCGGCCGCCCCATCCGTGATGGGGGAGCTGTTGCCGGCTGTCAGGCTACCCATTCCGCTCTCACGATCGAAGGCGGGCTTCAAACCGGATAGACGTTCGGCGGATGTGTCCGCGCGCGGGTTCGCATCGCGGGAAAGCTCCGGCAACGAGATCACGAGGTCATCGAAGAAGCCGCCGTTCCAGCCGGCGACGGCGCGCTGGTGGCTTTTTAGAGCCCAGTCATCCTGAGCCTCACGCGAGATGCGCCACGCCTTGGCGGTCTCCTCCATGTGATCGCCCATCGTCCTGCCCGTAAGGCGGTTGGCCCAGCCCTTCGTGGGGAGCACATAGTCTTGAGGGGTCAACGCCCCCAGGGCGGCAAGTGCTGCGGCCGGATCCTGCGCGAAGAGATCGGTGAGTCGTTTAGATGCCTCAGCGGTGAGAGCGAGCGATGGTCGGCTCATGACCTCAGACCCGCCGACCAGTATCAGGTTGAGCCCGCCGCCGAGCATCCCGGCTGCGGCGAAGCTCGCGGTCATGCTGGTCGAGCACGCTAGGACTACGGAGAATGCTGGAACGTTGGGGTTGAGCTTCGCGTCCAGCCAGATTTCGCGAGCGATATTGCTCCAGCCCAGGTTCGGGATGACGGTTCCCCAGATCGTCAGATCGGGCTCCGCAAGCTTCGCCATTTCTTGGACGACTGGCACTGACAATGAGGCCGCGTCATAATTTGCCAGCGCTCCTCCGCCACGGCCGAATGGTGTCCGCAAGCCTGCGGCTATGAAAACTGGTTCAGCGAAGCGGCTCACGGTGATCTCCCAAAGCAAAAGATTCTAATTAGACGAGGTGGCGTGGTGCGGTCCGCTGACGGCAGGCGCCGCCCGTCAGGGCGTCTCCCCATCCCTGAGGTCGATAACCATCTTTCCGATGTTTTTTCCGGCGAAGAGATCGAGGAACGCCGACGGGGTTCTCTCGAGGCCGTGAACAACCGTCTCCTGCCATTTGACCTTCCCATCGGCGATCCACCGGGTGACGTCGCGCTGGAAATCCTCCCAAACCGACATGTTGTGGATGGTGACGAAGCCTTGCAGCAGGAGGCTCTTCTCAATAACCGCATAGATATTGCGGGGACCGACCGGCTCGCTGTTGTATTGCTCGATCATTCCGCACAGAGCGAAGCGTGCGAAGTCATTGGCCGCCTCAAGCGCCGCTTCCAGGTGCGTGCCACCGACGTTGTCGAAATAGATGTCGACACCCTTAGGCGCAGCTTCGCGAAGTGCTGCGACCATGTCGTCCGTATTCTTGTAGTTTATCGTGGCATCAGCGCCTGCTTCCTCGCGCAGCCAACGCAATTTGTCCTCGCCGCCCGCGGACGCAACGACTCGGCATTCCTTGATCTTTGCGATTTGGACAGCGAGCGATCCGACAGAACCCGCTGCTGCTGACACGAACACAGTTTCGCCAGCTCGCGGCTTTCCGATCTGGAGCATGCCGATGTAGGCGGCGAAGCCTGGGAAACCGAGCGGGCCCAGATACGCCTGCTCTGGAATCGTCGTATCGATCCTAGTAGCGGATGCGGCGTCGATGATCGCGCGGTCGCGCCAGCCGGCAAAGTGGCTCACGACCTCGCCAGGGCTGAACCGTTCATCCTTGCTTTCGACTATGACGCCGATCGCGGCGCCATCCAGAGGCTCGCCAACTTGGAAGGGCGGCATATAGCTTTCTCGACCGGTCATGCGGCCGCGCATGTAAGGGTCAACGGAGAGCCACCGGTTGGCGACGAGCAGTTGTCCTCGCTCTGGCGCGGGGAGATCCTGCTCGACGAGTTCGAAGTTGTTGGCCTGCGGTAGCCCTTCGGGACGACTTTTAAGGTGAAATTGACGGGCCATGATGGTCATGGGCGAAGCCTTTCCCGGACAGAGCTTGAGCTGGGCGCTCCCGCGTGATGGGATGCGATCATCTGGCCGCCCCTACCCACCGTAGCGCTCGGTCTTGATGATCGAGACGCCCAGCCCTGCCGACAATGCGCCGTCCGTCGCGATGTTGACGAAACCGTTCGACCCGCAAACGAACACGTGGCCCGGGTCGCGACCGAGACGTGCGATTGTCGCCTGGACCATCCCATCGTCGATCCGTCGGCCATAGTCCGAGGCGCGCTTTGGCGCTTCTCGCGTAATCGCGAGCGTCAAGATGAACGTGGGATCGCTCATCTCGATTGAGTGGAGTTCGCTGGAGAAGAGCACGTCCTCAGCGGTTCGCGCCGACAAGAGCAGAGCGACTGGAACGGCCTGTGCCGATGCCCGACGCTGCCGGATCATCGCCATCAGCGGCACCACGCCTGAACCTGCGCCGATCAGCAGCACCGGCTTGTCGGTAGGCTCGGGCCAAAGAAAGTGGCCTCCAAGCGGTCCCCTGAGTTCGATCTCGTCGCCGGCTGCGGCGACGTCGTGGAAGAATGGCGAAACTTCGCCATTCGGCAGGCGCTCGATGGCGAGTTCCAGGATCGGTGAAGAGCCCGCCGACGATGCGATCGAATAACTGCGCATCGCCTGATAGCCGTCTGGGGCGGTCAGCCGGACGTCGACGTGCTGGCCTGCTGTATGGACGAATGGTTCCTGCAATCGCAGGAAAAAGCTCTTGATACTCGGTGTCTGTTGGACGATTTCGTCGATCACGCCTGACTGCCACGACGCGGGTTGCGCATCGAACTCAGTCATGGGTGTACCGTTGCTCGCGCCACGGATCACCGTAGATGTGATAACCGCGCAACTCCCAGAACCCGGCCTCGTCGCGAGTGGTGAACTGCAGCGCATTCACCCACTTGGCGGACTTCCAGAAGTAGAGATGCGGAACAAGAAGGCGCGCCGGTCCGCCATGGTCGCGGGGAAGCGGCTGGCCCGCGTAGCTCAGCGCGACCATAGCTTTGCCGGACAACATGTCCGCGAGCGGAACATTCGTCGAATAGCCATCGTAGCAGTGCGCGAGAACGAAGTCTGTTGGCTGTTTAACTTCAGCGTCAGCGAGGATGTCCTCGATCAGCACGCCTTCCCACTTCGTGTCGAGCTTGGACCAGGACGTGACGCAGTGAATGTCTTTGGTCACTTTGGTCTTTGGAAGGGCGTTGAATTCACTCCAACTCCAGACCTTCACGGGTCTCGGACCGATCTTGACCGTGAACTTCCAGTCGGACGTCTCGATACGAGGCGTTGGCCCAGCGGTAAGAACGGGAAAGTTCTCCACGAGATGTTGACCTGGCGGAATACGGCCCTCGTGGTCGCCGCCTGAACCGCGGCCGGTGAAACCTCTGGTGACCATGCCGAACCCCCTTGCTCGTCACGACAGACCGACCGACTTCATCTCAGGCTAATGCGTAGATGACCCTCGCAAAGGAAAGATATCGAGCGGATCGCAAAGCTGATGTTCAGACAACCGGGTGTTAAATCAGTAGAGACACGCAATTCATCACTATGACTCGCGATAATCCCGCCTCGACTATAGCTTTATATCAGACTGCTTTCCCAATGCCCTGTCGCTATAGTTTCGATAGCTTTGAATCGGTGTTGCGTGAGCGTTATGGCTCGTGGGACAGAGAAGCTTCGCGAGGTGAGGTCGCCAGCATGCGACTGCGGCGTGCCCAGGAGGTCGTCATTCCCATCCAAGACGAGATTATCGCAGCGCTCGGCGTTTCGGCGTCGTTCGATGCCCGACGCGAGGCGGCAGAACGCGCCGCCTTCCTCCGCGACTATCTGAGGTCGTCGGGGCAGCGAGCGTATGTGCTTGGAATCAGCGGCGGCGTCGATTCCCTGACGGCGGGCCTAATCGCGCAATCGGCCGTGAAGGATCTGCGTCAGATCGGGTACGAATGCGAGTTTGTAGCGGTGCGGCTGCCCTATGGCGAACAGATGGACGAGCGCGATGCTCAGCTTGCCTTGTCAGCCATCAGGCCCGACCGCGTTGCGGTGATCAATATAAAGCCCGCGACCGACGCGCTGTGGAGCGAGATGACAGGCTCCAATTACGAGTCCGCCGACCCCGGCCTGCGCAGTACGGTGCTCGGGAACATCAAGGCACGCCAACGGATGGTCGCCCAGTTTGCTCTCGCGGGGACCCTGGGCGGCCTTGTGATTGGCACGGACCATGCAGCCGAAGCGGTGATGGGTTTCTTCACAAAGTTCGGCGATGGCGCGGCCGATGTTCTCCCTCTCGCCGGTCTCAATAAGCGGCGCGTTCGCGCGATCGCGTCTCATCTGGGCGCCCCGGCGGAACTGATCAGTAAGGTTCCCACGGCAGATTTGGATGACGCGATGCCGTTACACCCCGACGAAGACGCCTACGGCGTGACCTATGATGAGATAGACGATTACCTCGAAGGAAGGGGTGTGGCCCAGGCGGCGGTCGAGACGATCCAAAGAGCGTACCGAGCCACCGCGCATAAGCGCGCGCTGCCTGTGGCCTCCAACGTGCAGCTTCTGGCGCCGCAAGGGTCGAACGGACGCTAAATTTGCTCCCGCCTAGGACATAGAAACTATGTCACGCCGCTATTGGAAAAGACCGGCGTTGGAATTCATAGTCATCCACGTAAACTCGTGGCCTCGTCGGGTATAGTCGAGACAAGATTTTGGTCTTATCGACTATTTGACGCTCGGGCCGTGGGGCGGTGAAGTATAGCAGTTCCCCTGCGCTCGCGAGTTTTCGCTGCACGTCGGGCACATGCTTCGTGTTCGGAGAGAGGGATGAGCGCGGCCGATCGTCAAGCGCCAGAGCTTCGCATTCATCGGTGGATCGCCGTGGATGGAAGCGACCTCCAGACGCCGATCAAGCTATCGGATCTTGGCGTAGGGCCGAAGATCCTTTTCGCGTTTCAGCACTGGTGCAGGGGCTGCCATCTGCATGGGTTTCCCACACTGCAGAAATTGCATGGTGCGCTGGAGTCCAGAGGCGTCGGATTCGCAGTGATCCAGACGGTCTTCGAAGGAGCGCACGAAAATACATTCGACAAGTTGCGCATCAATCAGGTGGAGTACCGTCTCCCCGTCGCCTTCGGGCACGACGAACCGCCGCCTGGTGCTGCGTTTCCAACGTTCATGGAGGATTACCGGACACGGGGAACGCCGTGGTTCACGGTCATCAATGCCGACGGTCGCATCGTCTTTTCGGATTTCCACCTGGACGCGGATCGTTTGGTGGCAAATTTGGAGAGCTCGTGAAACATGCCACGGTGGCTTATTCTAGCCTGCACCCACTTCGTCGTTGGCATCACAGGCTTTGCTGCCGGCATCTACACGCTGCCTATCCTCACCGCGCCGGCGTCGCCCACTGAAGCTGCGTTGAGGAGTTCGACGCCTGAGGCGCTCTATTCGGGAAAGCTTTCTCGTGATCTAGCCGGCAGCGACCTGCTGCACTGGGGTGAAGGCGAAGTGCAGATCCTGCCTCACCGGATCGCACACATCGGCCGTCTCTCTCCCGGGCCGGACTACAAGCTTTATCTCGCCCCGCACTTCGTCGAGACCGAGGAAGCGTTCCTCGCGATCAAGGACGCGTCGGCCCGGGTCGGCGATGTGAGGACGTTCAACGGCTTCATTATGGAGGTGCCCGCCGACATCGACGTTCGCGACTACAGCGCCGTTGTCATCTGGTGCGAAGCCTTTGATCAGTTCATCAGTTCTGCGGCGTATCAGCCTCCGCGCCAGGCTCGGAAATGAGTCAGGCGATGAACAGCGTGAAGGCGGCCTGCGCGCGGGGGCTCGTTTTGGCGCCGGTCGCAGCGCTATTGTTGAGCGTCGCCACGTTGCTCTTGGGCAATGGTCTACTGGGTACGCTCCTGATCGTGAGGGCTGGGGAGGAAGGCTTTTCAGCTCAAACGATCAGCGCGATGATGTCCCTATACTTTGCGGGCTTCACCATTGGCGCTCTCACGCTGCCCAAGATGATCGTGTCCGTGGGCCATGTGAGGACTTTCGCTGGCTTCGCCGCGATGGCTTCAATGACGGCTCTTCTTCATGTCGCATTCGTGGAGGCAAACGTATGGATGCCGCTTCGCCTTGTGACCGGCTTCGCCTATGCAGGCATGATCCTAGCGACTGAGAGTTGGCTCAACGCGCACGCGATTCAATCCACGCGCGGTCAGCTTTTGTCGATCTTCGGCGTTGTTTCGATGGGTTCATGGGCCCTTGGTCAAGCGCTGCTCAACATCGCGCCGCCTACAGACGTGACGCTATTCCTGTTCGTCTCGCTGCTGATATCTGCGGCCGTCGTCCCCGTCACGCTACTGCCCAGTCATCCCCCGGCCGAGGTTCAACAGGAGCCCGTCGCCTTTCGCGATCTCGTTGCAATTTCGCCCCTTCCGTCGGTCGGCGTTTTCCTAGCCGGCCTGGCCATCGGCGGCTTCTGGGGACTAGGCCCCAATTTTGCGCAGAGGATTGGCCTCGATGTGGGCGGCATTTCTGCGTTCATGGCTGCGGTCCTTGGTGGAACGCTCGTGCTGCAGTGGCCATTGGGATGGCTATCGGACCGCGTGTCGCGGACACTCGTCATTGCCGGCGCCGCCCTGGCTTCCGCGGCGGCTGCGATCGGCGTAGCGCTGGCTGCGGAGGCGCCTCTGCCTGTGCTACTTGCGGCGGGCGCGCTGTTCGGCGGCTTCGGTATTCCCATCTATTCGCTATGCCTTGCCGTTGCGAATGACGACCTTCCTGCGGGTCGGCTGCTGGGGACCGCTCGCGGACTTCTCCTACTCAACGGGATCGGAACCGCCGCCGGGCCGCTCATCGGAGGCCTGGTGATGGACCTCCTCGGCCCTGGCGGCCTGTTCCTCTACGCAGCGGCACTGCTGACTGCCCTGGCGGTCTTGGCCGGTGTCCGCAGGCACTCAGACCGCTCGGTCAAGACGAGAGCAACACGCTGCCCGAGCACGGCGATGATCACCGGGTCGCTCGACGCGATGATACGAACCCCGGCGGATCAGCGCCGCTGAGACGCCTATGCCGACGACCGAAGGATTGCCAGTCGGCTGTTAGAGGAGCCTGGCTGAGAACAAGGCGGAACGTGTCATGGATGAGAGCGTGAACGCTCTAGCCGCGAGAAACGCATACGAGGCTAAACGGGGGGCGATCGCCATCCTCCCGTTGGCCTTGGGGGCCAGCGTGTACGGCTTGGCCTTTGGTTTCCTGGCCGTACAGGTAGGTTTCCCGTGGTGGGGCGTCGCGATCATGAGCGCCTCTACCCATGCGGGCTCTTCGCAAATCATCGCGGTTGAGCAGTTCGCTTCCACAGGTGTCGTGTTGGGCGCGGTTCTGGCCGGTGCGTCGCTCAACCTGCGCTATGTCGGCATCATCGCCTCTTTATCCGAGGTGTTGGCCGGCTTGTCGCTGAGGAAGAAGCTCTTCGCCATCCACATTACTGGCGACGAGAACTGGGCTTTGACGATGTCCGAGCGGGCGAAGTCCCCCGATGTCGGAGCACCATTCCTCATAGGCTCAGGGCTGGTGAACATCTCCATGTGGACAGCCTCCACGACGCTCGGGGCCTTGCTTGGCGCCGCGCTGCCCGATCTCGGACGCTTTGGCCTGAGCTTCGCGTTCACGGCGGCCTTCATTGCGATGGCGCGAGGTCTGTGGCGGGGACGTTCCCAAGTTCTGCCATGGACCATGGCCGCGGCAGCGACCATGGCCGTCATCTCGCTCGGCATGCCCAAAGCTTACGGGATCATCGTCGGCGCATTCTTCGGCTTGGTGGTGACCTTCTTGAAGCGCAGGATCGAGGCGGCAGCCCGATGAGCGCTTCGCACTGGGTTGTTGTCAGTTTGCTCGTTGTGGCTGCGTTTGCGATCCGGGTCGCCGGATTGATTGCCGGTGAACGAATTAGGGTTTCCAGGCAGGCTTGGGTTCTGGACGAGTTGCCTGGGCTGATCGTGGTCAGCTTGGTCGCGTCGTCGTTGATCGGTCAGCCACCTCCAACCTGGATCGCGGCCGGTGTCGCGCTGGGTGCAGCGATCGCCACGAACCAGGTCATCGTGGCGATGGTATTGGGAATGCTCGCCTACGCAGGTCTGGGGTGGCTTAGCTCGTAAGTGCCGATCATCTGAGAGAAGCGGCAATGGGGAGGCCGGAGGTCGTCCAGTAAGGCTGCGAACGTCGATGGCCCGCACTCACGATCCGAGGACCGCGGGTCCCGCCTACGCAACAGCCTCCACGGTCAAATCGCGGCCATTGAACTGCACCGTTTCCCCGGCTCGCGCGCCTTCGATCGCCTCGTAGATCGGGGCCATCGTCGAGATGCCCATCAGTTCCTGCCCATGACAAATGAACCTGCCAGTCGAGACCGAAATGACGAAGTGCTTACCGGACAGCTTGACGACGGCGCCTTCCGAGACTTCTGACTTTGGTCCAAAATCGATTGTCCGGAGTTTGTCGAGCTTATCAACATAGTCATCGAGAGTGTCATCGAGCGCCTCAGCAAAGTCGCTCGCCACCTCGGCTTGCGCCTGCTCGTCGTTCTCGATCGGCTCGCTGCGATCGAGGCGCGCGGTGGAGACGTAATCCAGATACTTCTTGCGAGCGCTTTGCAGCGCCGCGGTTTCAAGCGACAGCATTGTCTCGCGAATATGGTCCTTGTTCCAGTCCATCTCTGCCTCGTTATTTTTGACCTTAAGGGGCATCCCATCCATCGTTGGGGTCTGGGTTTTCCCGCGCTCCGCCGACATCATTCGTCGGTAATAACGTCTTCGCCCTGGTAGGGAATCCTGATCAGCCGGGGATCCCGAATAATGCTCGTCACGAGCCAGACGTATGATTGTTCTGCTGTATCGAAGCCGAGGATGCTGAAGGCTCCCCCGAACGGGCATGCCGGAAAGTCAGGGAAGCCTTCCCGCAAAACGTAACGCTCAGGGTCGCGATCAAACTCGCTTTTGTAGACTTTGCGCAGCCCATGCTTGCTCGGCACGTCGGCGTCACCGGCCGGAGCTGTTTCACGATGCTCAAGAAGCCGTTCGGACAGGTCACGGTGACATATCTCGTCGAACACATCGAAGGCATCGATAAGCAGACCTTTATGCTCGGTCGCCGGATCTGTGATGGCGTAGATGTTCGAAGCGTCTTCGGCTCCATCGCCGCTCTCAAGGCGTAATGCGGCATCGACACGAATGCTGCACGCGTCGAGGGTCGATCCGAGTTCGAGATCGACAAGAGCGCCGTCCTTCACACGGTACTCTCGGTCATAGCCCTTAGCCACGAAGGACTGTACGGCGTCCAGAACGTCTCTCACTTGAGTTGTCATCAATGCACCTCGAGTTCGGATTGTAGGGGTTGCGCGCCGACCGAAGGCGCGCTTTGGCTCCGCGACCGACCAGCACTGAAGATGCGGAGCACCATCATAGCCACTTGGCTCGCTTGAAGCGGACGAACAGGAAAAGACAGAACGTCAGCATTAGGCCGAGCACGACGAAATAGCCGTAAGCTGTGTCCAGCTCCGGCATGTTCCTGAAGTTCATTCCATATATGCCCGCGATGGCCGTAGGGACCGCGAGGATCGCCGCCCAGGCAGCGAGCTGGCGCGTGATGACGCCTGTCCTCTGCGCCTCAAGAAGGCTGCTGAATTCGAAGACCGTGGACAGCACCTGGAGGAGGCCATCGACCATGGACTGGACCCGATCGACATGGTCGGCGACATCGTTGAAGTACGGCCGCACCTCAGCGCTGATGCACGGGAAATGTCCGCGAACGAGCTTGCGCACCAGTTCCGCCATAGCGCCAAGGGTTCGCTGGAAACGCGTCAATTCGCATCGCAAGCCGAAGATGCGCGCGACCTCCGCCCGCCCCAGGAAGTCGTCGAGCGATCGCCTCTCCATCGCGAGCACGTCGTCCTCGATCATTTCGAAGATCGGCAGATACTGATCGACGATGCGGTGAAGGATGGCATGCAGGACGTAGTCGACACCCTTACCAAACTGAGCAGGCGAACCCTCAAGCTGCTCGCGAAGATTGCCAAGCGCTCCGGCGTTGCCGTGACGCACGGTGATCAGATGGTTGTGACCAGTGAAGATCGCGGTCTTGCCGTAGCGTATGCGGTCCCCAACCAGCTCGGCCGTCTGAGCGACGACGTAAAGCTCGCCGTTATAGACTTCGAGCTTCGGCGGGCACATCGGATGCATCGCGTTATCAATCGCCAATGGATGCAGATTGTAGGTCGACTGAAGCGCCCTGAGTTCGCTTTCCGAAGGCTCGCTGAGCCCAATCCAGCAGAAGCCAGATCGGTTCTTGTCGAGCTCAACCCGCTCGTCGATAGCGACTTCGCGGATGCGGCGACCCTCGTTGTAATAGTAAGCGGCGATGACGCTCATGCGGGCCTCGCAGGGATGACCAGGCCCCGCTGCACGGCTGGTCGAGCGAGGCCGCGATCCAACCAACCCCGGACGTTCCGGTGTTCGGCGATGCGCAACAGGTCGCCGGCGTCATAGGTGCTGACCAGGGCATTGACCCAGCCGAGCGTCGCGATGTCGGCGATGGAATAGTCGTCGACGATCCACTCGCGCCCATCCAGCTGGCGATCCAAGATCCCCAGCAGGCGCTTGGACTCGTCGGCGAACCGTTGCTGAGGCCGCTTGTCCTCGTAGTCCTTTCCGCCCCAACGCAGAAAGAAGCCCAGCTGACCGAACATCGGGCCGATCGCCGACATCTGGAAGAATACCCAACTCAGCACCTCATAACGCCTGGCTTGTCCCGGTGGAATCAATCGGCCCGTCTTCTCGGCGAGGTAAACGAGGATCGCACCGGACTCCCAAACGCCGAGCGGCTCACCATCGGGGCCTGACGGATCGATGATCGCAGGGATCCGCCCGTTTGGGTTCAGCGACACGAAAGCGGGGTCTTTGGCCTCGTTTGTGCTGATGTCGATAAAGTGGGGCTCGTATGGCAGGCCGGTCTCCTCGAGCATGATGGAGACCTTGACGCCGTTGGGCGTGGGCGCTGCATAGAACTGCAGGAGATCGGGATTGGAGGCAGGCCAGCGCTTGGTGATCGGATATGACGAAAGGTCTGGCATGCTGGGGCAATCCTACCAAATCGATGGCCGGCAAGCGGCATGACCGCTTGAGGGGCCGTACGAGGACCGCATCGTTCGCCGATGCGGTCCCATTGCTTGCGATGCAGAGCGCTATGTCGCGATAGGCGCTGCAGCTATTCTGCTGCCGCTCCGGTGGTAGGCTGGGTAGCATCAGCGTCTTGACGCTTGGGGAGCACCCAATTCGCGCGCGGGAAATGGCACGTGTAACCGCCCGGGCGCTTCTCGAGATAGTCTTGGTGCTCCGGCTCCGCTTCCCAGAAATCGCCGACAGGCTCGACTTCGGTGACGACTTTGCCGTCCCACAGTCCGGAGGCGTCGACGTCGGCGATCGTCTCCTCGGCGACCCGTTTCTGCTCATCGTCCACATAGTAGATGCCGGATCGATAGGAGAGGCCGCGATCGTTGCCTTGCCGATCTTTCGTCGTCGGGTCGTGGATCTGGAAGAAGTATTCCAGGATGTTACGGTAACTTGTCGCTGCCGGGTCGAAAATGATCTCGATCCCTTCAGCGTGAGTACCGTGATTGCGATAGGTGGCGTTCGGGACGTCGCCACCGGTGTATCCGACGCGGGTCGACACGATGCCGGGCTGCTTGCGGATCAGATCCTGCATGCCCCAAAAACATCCGCCTGCGAGAACAGCGCGCTGATGCATGTTACGCCTCCTCCACCTGATCGAGATATTCGCCGTAGCCCTCGGCTTCCATCTCATCGCGCGGGATGAAGCGAAGGGCGGCCGAGTTAATGCAATAGCGTAGTCCGCCACGGTCGGCCGGACCGTCGGGGAACACGTGGCCGAGATGGCTGTCGCCATGGACCGATCGAACTTCCGTCCGGACCATGCCGTGCGAACTGTCCCGCACCTCGTTCACGTGCGCGGGGACGATGGGCTTGGTGAAGCTGGGCCAGCCGGATTTCGACTCGAACTTGTCCGTCGATGCGAAAAGCGGCTCTCCGGACACGACATCGACGTAGATGCCCGGTTCTTTGTTATCGTTGTATTCACCGGTGAAGGCTCGCTCCGTGCCGTCTTCCTGGGTGATCCGGCGTTGCTCGGGGGTCAGGCGGTCGATCGCTGCCTGAGACTTTTCAAACTTCATGATCGTCTCCAATACTTGGTTTCAGGGCCAAGGCACATTACGGACATCTTATCTTGCTTGACGGTCACCTCGACTATCGCAGTGCCAATTATATTTATCCAATACGCTGTGCGTATAGTTTCGATAGCTCCGCTGTGATCAGCGGCGTTCAGTTCCACGCGTATCTGGCCGCCATCTGCGCGATCTTCCTGATCTCAACCGGCGCCGTGGAGCCAGAGACCGTCGCGATCACGACCTCTCGCTCGAGGACAAACCCATCGATCGGACGCGTAACCAAACCTTGGGCTGTAGCCGACCGCTCCGGAAGGATGCATATGGCCTCGCCGTCTGCGACGACCCGTTGCACCCAATCGTCACGATCGGACCGGAAGCGCGGCCGCATCAGTACCTCCCGTCGTGCGAAATGGTCTAGGATCTGCTCGCGAAACTCACACTTCAGACGATCAACGAACGGGAACTCCAACAAGTCCTCGCCTCGCACGATATCGCTCGCCGCGAGCGGGTGTTTCGCGGAACAGCCGAGTACGAAGCGCTCACGGAACAGAGGTCGCACATCAAGCTTGCGGTCCGGCCGCGTCTCGCGCGGCAGGATGCATGCGTGATACTTGCCCGACAGCACCTCCGATGTGTCTTCACTCGCCCCGAGCGAATGCATCTTGATCTCGATCGATGGCACTTCTGCCAACGCGCTTTCGAAGAAGGCTGTAAAAAGCTTCGGCCCGACGGTCGGGGCGACGGCGACGTCCAGCACCCGGTGCCTCCCCATGGCCCAGTTTTCAGAATGATGCCGAACACTTTTCATCGCGACTAACATGCGCCGAAACTCAGCCTCCACGTCCTGGCCAAGGCCGGTGAGACGGCTGTTCTTCCCATCGCGATAAATGAGCGGACCGCCGAGCTCTTCCTCCAAGCGGCGGATCGCGCGTGTCAGGCTTGGCTGGGACACACCGCTCAACCGCGCCGCTGCTGTAAAATTCAGCGTCTCGGCCAAGTTGATGAAATAGCTGACCTGATTGAGTTCCATAGCCCTTCGGCCTGCACGCCGTGAATGATGCCGCTTCAGGACCGGTCTTTTCGACCGCCACCAGAAGTATGCGCGACGCATATAATCACGCTTTAGGGGCTTGTCTATATGCGCCACGCATATAAAAAGAATGTCTTGGACGGCTAGTCCGGGCCTGATGGCGCTTCCGCCAGGGCCCAAGGGTTCCGGTGCACCCACTAAGTCGCCGTGGGAGGCTCGACGCTTATGACAGGAAGACCGTTCACGTTTCCCGGTGGTGGAGGCTCTGATCTAGCCGGGTATTTGGAGGCGCCCGAAGGTACGCCTCGCGGCTGGGCTATTTTCGCCCATTGCTTCACTTGCGGGAAAGACAGCCGCGCCGCCGTGTACATCGCACGCGCCCTCTCGCGGGCTGGCATCGGCGTCTTGCGGTTCGACTTCGCCGGCACCGGGATCGAGAGTTCTGCGGATGAAGCGATAAGCTTCGCTTCCGACGTCGATGATCTTAAGGCCGCCGCGGAGGCCATGGCTGTCGCCGGTAAGGCCCCCTCCCTCCTTGTCGGACACAGCCTGGGCGGCACGGCTGCGATCGTAGCCGCCGCCGACTTGCCGGATATCGCAGCGGTAGTGACGATCGGCGCCCCGGCTGATCTTCAGCATATATTGCGCGTCTTTCAACCTGCCGACCTAGACGCGATAGCGAGCGAGGGCGAGGCATCGGTGGAGATTGCTGGCAGGCCCTTCCTGATCCGCCGCAGTTTCCTTGAAACGGTCGACGAAGTGGACATCGAGAGGTCTATCGCTGCCCTTCGACGTCCGGTGCTTGTGATGCATTCACCGGTGGATCAAGTCGTGGGTATCGAGCACGCCTCGCGCATCTTCGTCGCGTCGCGCCATCCCAAGAGCTTTGTTTCGCTCGACACGGCCGATCACCTTCTCACCGATGTCGAAGATGCGAACTACGCCTCAGCTATGGTCGCAGCGTGGGCAAGCCGCTTCCTGCCGCCGCTCGCGGCGGACCTTCCGCAAGTCGAGTTAGCGAATGGAGTCGTGGCGTCGGAAACGTTGGCGGGGAAGTTCCAACTCACGGTCCGTAGTGGCGAGCACACGCTGTTCGCCGATGAACCAGAATCGGTCGGAGGTCTCGGCAGCGGCCTGTCTCCTTACGAACTGGTGTCGGCCGGACTGGCCGCCTGCACGGTGATGACAATGCGTCTTTACGCGAACCGCAAAGGCTTCCCGCTGGAGCGAGCGACGACGACCGTGCGACACGAGAAAGTGGCGGACATGATGCCTCCCGACCGCTTCACGCGCACCGTCTCTCTCGATGGGCCGCTCAGCGATGAACAGCGGGCGCGCATTCTGGAAATCGCGGATCGGTGTCCGGTCGACCTGACACTCGTCCGAGGCTCGGATGTGCAGACCGAACTTTCGAGCGATGCGCAGCCTGCAGGTGCGGCGCCGGCGAACTGATGTGGTGCACAGAGCGGAGGTTGATCGAATGCAGAGTCTGCCCACTACTGACCAGACGCCGACGCGAACCGAGCGAGCGATACTTGCGGGTGGGTGTTTCTGGGGCCTCGAAGATTTACTTCGCCGCGCGAAGGGCGTCGTGACGACGCGTGTCGGCTACATCGGCGGCGAAATGCCGGACCCGACTTACACGAGACACCATGGTCATGCGGAAGCGGTGGAGGTCACGTTTGATCCTTCGATACTGACATATCGTGCTCTCCTGGAACTCTTCTTCCAAATCCACGATCCGACGACATACGAGCAACAAGGTAACGACGTCGGACCAAGCTATCGGTCCGCGATTTTCTACACGTCTGAGAAGCAGATGGACGTTGCTCTGGAGACAATCGCCGAGATCGAAGCGTCGGGGCGCTGGCCGGGACCTGTCGTATCCGAGATCAACCCGGAAGAGCCGTTCTGGGAGGCCGAGCCAGAGCATCAGAAGTACCTCCAGCGTCGACCCGGCGGCTATAGCTGCCACTTCGAGCGACCGGCCTGGCGATTGGACCGAGCGAAACGATGAGCACGCAGGGACGGTCATCAACGATACGGACGCTAAGGCGCTCGCCCCGCGTCGCTAGGTCAGCCGGGTTCTTGCGATGATACCCGAATACGTAATCGCCGGCTTGTGGGGGCTTTTGTCAGGAAGCGGACTTCTGGTGGGGGCGGTTCTTGCGGACGTGCTGTACGGGCGACTCACTCACCGCATGATCTCAGCGGTGATGGGCTTCGGTGGTGGTGTGTTGATTGCCGTGGTCGCTACCGAACTCATCGGTGATCGCGTGTCGGCTGGCCTGGGACCCTTAGCGATCTTTGCGCTGCTCGCAGGGGCCGCAATCTTCAGCGGCACAAACTGGTTTCTCTCTCGCAGGGGCGCGAAGCATCGAAAGCGATGCGGTGAATGCACCGAGCAGGCCACTGAACAGGAGCACCGCGGTAGCGGTGCTGCGATTGCGCTTGGCAGCGTCCTCGACGGCATTCCAGAGGCCCTCGTGATTGGGATGTCCGTGGCTGGTGGAGGCAGGATCAGCCTTGCAGTAGTGGCAGGCTTCTTTTTGGCTAATGTGCCACAGGGTCTATCGAGCACTTCCGGAATGAAGGTCGCGGGCCGATCGCGAAGCTATATCTACGCGGTCTGGATCGGTATTCCGCTACTTGTCTGCATCGCCGCCGGTACGGGAAACCTTCTGCTCGGCTCGGCGTCCACTCAAGCCCCTGCCATTCTGTCGTTCGCAGCCGGCGCGGTCATCGCGATGCTGGCGGAGGCTATGATTCCCGAAGCTTTCGAGAAGGCGCCGCCGTTCATAGGCCTGATCACGGTCGTGGGGTTTCTGGCGGCGTATCTCATCGCTCAACACTGAAACCTGCGACTTCCGGAGCTCTAAGCCTCGCCGCCGTTCTCGCGGTCTACGCCGCGCTCGTGCAACTCGGCATCGATCGGGCAATTCGTGCAGCCCTCGTAACAGCACAAGCGGCAGATGCGGTAGGAATGCTCGAGGTTTTCCAGGCGATCGCGCAGCACGCGTTCAGCAATGCTATAAAGAGCGTCCAACTCGGTAGGGGTGAGGATCGATAGTCCCTCAGCGATCACCTTGTCTCGCGAGGCCAGGACCGCATCGCTCGCGACCTTGCCAGCCTCTGTAAGATGGAGGGACCGCGTGCGCCCGTCAGTCGAATGCTCACGCCGCTCGACCAATCCCTCCGTCGACAAACGGTCCACCAAGCGGACGGTCGCGGCATGGGAAAGTCCCACCCCAACTGACAGCATGCGGATCGATAGCCCTGGCTTATGGGCAATCAACGCAAGCGCCGAGGCGGCGGGTCCAGCTTCTGGCGCCCGCGATGAACTAGCGCGAACGATGTCGTCGCTGATCATGAGTGCGAACGCCCCGAAGATATTTCGATCTCGAGGTCCATCCATTGCCCCATCTATATGTGCGCGAAGCATAGACAGCAAGCCATACCCCTGCGGCGCCGGGGGATTCTGGCAAGCCGAAAGGTGCGCCTTTACAGTGGCTTAGGATATGCTGCGGATGGCGCGGACGATTGGAATACAGGACTTCGATCGTCGGGACACACAAAATGGCGATACCTGGCGGCTATAGATCGGGGTGGGCTGTCGTGATTTTGGCTGCCCGACGGCCGAATCACATCACGCCTGCGCCAGGTGCCACCCCTCGTCGGCACCTAACGGAGGGATCCGGGGGCTTGCTCTCTGAGATGCACCTCGACCGTCTCACCGCGTCCGACCACCACAGTGTCAATCTCGCTGAGAAACAAGCCGTGCTCCATTACGCCGGGGATGGCATCGATCGCTCCGGCGATCTCGATCGGCCTAAGGGCCTTGCCGAAGGCTGCATCCAAGATGTGATTGCTCTGGTCTGTGATGAATGGTTCTCCGCCGACCGAGCGAAGCGTCACACTGGCTCCGAGGTTGGCAAGATGCGTTCGAACGAACTCGCTCGCGAAGGGCACGACTTCGACCGCCAAAGGAAACCCGCCGAGTCGTTGAACGACTTTGCTAGCGTCTACGATCACGATCATCCGGCTAGAAGCGGCGGCCACGACCTTCTCTCGGAGCAAGGCGCCGCCGCCGCCTTTGATCGCCTGAAAGTGGCAGTCGATCTCGTCAGCGCCGTCGATCGTGAGGTCTATCGAACTGAACTGCTCAAAAGGAACGAGCGGCACCGCGAGACGACGAGCCAACATTTCGGTCGCTCGGGAGGTGGCGACAGCGGTGATGCGAAGGCCCTGCCGAATGCGGTCGCTCAGGCTCTTAATGGCATAGGCTGTTGTGCTTCCGGTCCCAAGGCCAACGAACATGCCGTCTTCGATCTCGTCGACTGCTCTAGCCGCAGCCAGCCTCCTCTCTTCTTCTTGGGTAAACATCAACGCCACTTCATCTCGCCGGTATGCGTGCCTTCACCAGGTCGATTGTGAAACCGGGCGGCGCAAACCTAATCCTCCATGCCGACATTGCCTCGTTGACCTGCAGCCAACAGACGGATAGGTCTATGCGTGGCGCATACATAATGAGGATGGTCTGATCGGCAAGCTTTCGCTGCTGGAGACGACCACCGCGTGCCAGGCGGCACTGAGCGAAGTGCGTATGCCGTAGCCAGTTCGGCGAACCAGGGGACACAGGCATGACGGTCAAGGTCGCAATCAACGGTTTCGGTCGGATCGGACGACTGGCCTTACGGTCGATCGTCGAACTACGGCGTGATGACATCGAGGTGGTTGCGATCAACGACCTCGGGCCGGTTGCTACGTTGGCGCACCTCCTGAAGTACGATTCAGTTCACGGCCCCTTTCAAGGATCGATAGCCACCGGCGAAGACTGGATCGACATCGGGTCCGGTAAAATCAAAGTGTTTTCGGAGCGCGATCCATCAAAGCTTCCGCATAACGAGCTTGGAGTCGACGTGGCGCTCGAATGCACGGGTTTGTTCACCTCCAAGGAGAAGGCTGAATCGCACATCCGTGCAGGAGCAAAGCGCGTGCTCGTCTCCGCGCCCAGCGAGGGCGCAGACAAGACGATCGTCTTCAAGGTCAATCACGAAACGCTGACAACCGAAGATGTCGTCGTATCGAATGGCTCATGCACCACGAATGTCCTCGCGCCCGTCGCGAAGATACTGAACGATCTATGTGGCATTGAGCGGGGCTACATGACCACGGTTCACGCCTATACCGGTGACCAACCGACGCTGGATACGGTGCATAAGGATCTCTACCGCGCACGGGCAGCCGCGCTGTCGATGATCCCAACCTCGACCGGAGCCGCGAACGCAATCGGACGCGTGCTGCCAGAACTGAAAGGCAAGCTCCATGGCTCGTCAATCCGCGTGCCAACGCCGAACGTATCGGTCGTCGATCTCGCTATTTCCGCATCCCGGGAGGTGACGATCGACGAAGTGAACGACGCCATTCGTCAGGCTGCGAGTGGTCCGATGAGTGGGGTGCTCGCATTCACGACAGAGCCTCTGGTGTCTGTGGATCTGACCCACCGGACCGAATCCTCGATCGTCGCGCTCCCCCAGACCGATGTCGTCGATGGCCGGATGGTTCGCGTGCTTGCTTGGTACGACAACGAGTGGAGCTTCGCGACACGCATGGCGGATGTCGCCGTGGTGATGGCGAAGCTCATCTAGCGGATCGGTTGCGGGAAAGGTCGTATCTTGGCGACAGGATGCGTTCGCGAAACGGAGGCATTAAACATGAATGGGCCACTAGCACGTGCAGCGAGAGCGCTCATTCAGTGGCCGCGATCACATGTCGCCAAGATCGCAGGCTTGGAGGAAGAGGCGCTAGCTCAATTCGAAGCCGGCGCCAGCGTGTTTGCAGCCTCGGATTTGACGCGGCTGCGGGACGCGCTCGAACGCGGCGGCGCGGTTTTCATCAGCGAGGACAATAGCGGAGGGCTCGGCGTAAGGCTCAAGTTCAACGCCAAGGATGTGCGTGCGATCAATCGGATGGAGGGCGAAGGTGGGCCGGTAGGCACCGACGACGTCTAAGCCTTCCAGCGAACGCTTGTACTCCGGCACGAGGCTCGACACCGGCCCACAGATATTGTATGCGCGACGCATATATTGCGTGAGTCGCGGCGATGGATGACCCCTCGGATCGCTTGATCAACATCTTTGGCGCGCTGTCTCAAGCGGTGTCTGACCGCGTGCGCTTGGCGATCGCTGAAGCATTCAATGCGGGGGGCGAGACGGCCGCGGCTTTGATCGCGATCGGTCACGCGCCAGGAATGTCGATCGGCCAGGTACGGCAAACTCTCCGGCTTTCGCATGCAGGTGCAGTTCGCGTCGTCGAGAGGCTAGGCGAGCAAGGCCTGGTGGCGAAATCGCCGTCGCCCTCTGACCGCCGGGTAGTTCATGTCTCGCTGACCTCGCGTGGTCAGGTGGAGCGGACCAAGCTGCTAGGTCTGCGGAACGCGGCGGTGTCCGAGCTGCTGAGCAAAGTGTCGGCTGACGATCGCGTCGTGCTGGAGCGGGCCGCGGACAACATCCTGTCGTCGCTGTTCTCGGACCTCCACGGCGGCTTGGCAATCTGTCGTCTGTGCGATCAGGCCCGGTGTGCCGATTGCCCAGTCGGCCACCATCGTCCGTGACGCCCTGACGATCATCCCCTTTTGAGGAGTTCGATATGAGTATTTTCGATCGGTATGAATTGCTTGTGCCCGAGCGCAGTCGGAAGGAACTGGCGCTGTTGAGATGGGCGCTCGTGATCGTTTTCTCTTGGTTCGGCGCGATGAAATTCACGGCTTACGAGGCCGATGGCATCGCCCCTTTCATCGGCCATAGTCCGATCATGAGTTGGCTGGGTATGTTCGGGGTACAGGGCCAAAGTTACTTTGTCGGCGTCATCGAGCTGTCGACCGCAGTCGTGCTGGCCTTAGGGGCTTTCCGCCCATCCTTCTCAGCGCTTGGCGCGCTTATGTCGGCGGCGACCTACTTCATCACCCTGACCTTCTTTTTTACGACGCCTGGGGTCGGGGAGCCGACTGCCGGAGGCTTTCCTGCGATATCCGCCGCTCCTGGCCAGTTTTTGCTGAAGGACGCAGTTTTGCTTGCGGCATCACTTGTGCTGCTGTTTGCGTCGGTCCAACCCAAAAATGAGCGCCTTGGGCCGATGACCATCGATCGGTCGTGAACATAGGCACGATGGTCTTGGACACGCTCCGTGGAGAGTGGGCGCTTCGTCGCAACGTCGATCCGACGGGCGAACAACTGATTGGCGACGCGGATTTCGCTTCGACAGGTGAATCCGCGCTCACCTATCGAGAAAGCGGGATACTTCGGCTTCGGGATGGCCGCGAACTCTCAGCGTCTCGGCAATATCGGTACTGCGCGGTCGGCCACCGAGTAGACGTTCAGTTCGCAGACGGACCGAACACCGGGAAGCTGTTTCTCAACCTTGCATTCTCGCGCAAGAATTGGGGGTACGAGGCAACAGACACCCACTTCTGCGGTGACGACGCCTATCACGCTTTTTACCGAATTCTCGACGCAGGATCTTTCGAGACAGTTATCAGGGTCATTGGTCCACGAAAGGCGTACGACCTGCGGAGCCGGTACTCAAAGGTGTCACGAACGACGCCGGACCGTCTACTTTTTCCCCTGGCCTGACGCGCCGTTCCTGGCCAGTCTGTCACGCGCTTCGAATCCGAAAACGATCGTGGTCGTCATCACGAGGTAGGCGACTATGCCGCCCGGAGAAAGCGTAGGCATTGCGGCAAGGATTAAAGCGTCGTTGCCACCGGGTATCAGGCCGATGCCTATTCCCATCAACGCGCCGCCGGCGATCGACCGCAGGATGCCGGCGGCCGTCGGCCGCTGGAAACGCAAGCGACCCTGGCGCACGGATGCCGTGATGGCTCCCGCAACTGAGGCAATGACCGCAACCAGTGCGACCTCGCCTGTTGGCGACATTCGAAGAGGAAGGCCGCGTTGGATAAGGTCAGCGAATGTCCATGCTGGCGAAAGCGCGTAGAGAAGCCCACCAGTGATACCGAGGCCGATCATTGAAGCGCCAAATGCCCAGCTCTGCCTTCTTCGCGGTGGGGTCTTCCGCGATACGAAGATCACCGCCAGCGCGAGCACGACGGCTAAGGCAAGAAGCGTCGCGGCCCCAGGGACACTCGGCCTAGCGATGAAACTTGGCCATGTCGCGACGGCGCCAAACCGGCCGAAATCAGCGGCCAAGATGCCGATTGCCAGTCCGGCAGGAAGGGCAAGCAACCGCATCTCTCCATCCCCTAACCGTGCCAGTGAACCTAGCAGGCAGGTGTCATTTATGAGCGCGCCGAGGCCGAAGGCGATGGCGCCGATGATGAGGAGGCCGTTGACGCTCGTCGAGAGTGGGAGGGTCGCGTTCAGCGTCCCCGACCAAGCGAGCGGTATCGCAATAAGGCCAGCAGCCGCAGACGCCGCAACAAATCCGACGAACATTCTTGGTCGGCGCCGTTGCTGCAACTCATGAGCCGCTACGACCAAGCACGTGCCGCCTCGGTTCGCAGAATACCCGAACCAGAAGGCCAGTATGCATATGAGAAAGTCGAACGCGATCGATGCCAAAGATATCAAGCCTGCCTCGGTTTCTCGTCAGCCCTTGTGCGAAGGGCGCCGGCGCAGCTGGCGGGCGGGCTGAGATGCATTTTCAGCCGGTGTCTGTCCCCGGTAGCCAACCACGGGCCACATAGTTTCGACACCAGATTTCTCGTAACCGTTTGCGATAAGGAGCCGCTCGGACAATCGGCCTAGTTTGTTCAGGTCAGCCGGCGACAGCGGCGAGACACACGCTGCAATCACTTGTTCGCGCGCTCTGAGCAGAGCGCCGGTCATTTTCACACCTGCATTGGTCAAGTGGATAAAGCGCGCCCTCTTGTCCGCCGTGTGTCGCCGCCTTTCCACCAGGTGATCGGATTCGAGCCTATCGATCAATCGGACCGTTCCCGCATGCGAAAGCCGGATCCGGCTCGCAAGGACACTGATAGGTAATCCCGGCTCGAAGCTAAGGAAGACCATCAATGCAGCCGCGGGGCCGCTCGGCGAAAGCGAGGCTGATGCGCTCGCGATGCTGTCAGCTACCGCGAGCGCAAGTGCACCAAAATGATATTTGGCGGCCTCGGGCTCCATCCGGAAAGAATATATGCGTCACGCATAGACATCAAGCGCTCGAATATGTATGACCGGCGCATACATCTATCACGGATTCGGAGATGGTCATGCTCACTGATGGGCTCGGCTTGGATTCCCCATCTGAGATCGAAAAGCGGGGCCTCCAGCAAAGGCTTTGGAGCATCGCGCGCTGCTCGTGCGAACGGAAGCCGGGAACCGGGAATGCGCGTCATGCCTGATCTGACGCTCGATCTTCGATACCTTAAGTATGCTATCCATGTCGCCGAAGCGGGTAGTTTCCGCAGGGCGGCGGATCGCCTTTCGATATCGCAATCAACGGTCAGCCGCCGCGTTCAGATGCTCGAACGGCAGCTTGGCGTTTCCCTGTTCAAGCGCACGCGATCGGGCGCTGGATTGACGCCGGAAGGAGAGCGATTTCTGCAGCAAGCTGCGGTCGGGGCGAGGTATCTTCGCGAGGCCGCCACTGAGATGCGATCGGTCCGTAAACTTACGACTGGACTAGTCAGGTTCGGGATGCTCGAGGCGTTTCCGGCATGTCCCATAATCGACCTCTTGGCGACCTTTAGACAGCGACACCCGACGATCGAGGTGAAGCTCGAAGAAGGCACGTCAGAGCAGAACACCCTCGGCGTGGAGCGCGGGCTGCTAGACGCGGCGATCAGCCTGGCCGCAACGAAGGGCCCTCCGTTTCAGATTCGACGGTTGTGCGAACCCGACCTCTTCGTTGCCCTATCACCCATACACCAACTCGCGTCGCGACCGCGGCTCGCCTGGGAGGACGTTTGCGACGAAGTCTTTCTTGTCCGCTCCGATGGTGCCGGGCGCGAACTCGCAGCTATTCTCCGGCGGATGCTGGGCGCTGCCGAAGAGGCGATCCAACTGTCTATCCAGCAGGTCAGCAGGGAAACACTTCTGACCATGGTCGAGCAAGGCTTCGGGCTGACGATAACGAGCGTCGTGCATCGGCCTGATATTGCATTGGTTCCGCTCACACCCGCGCGGGCGCCGACGGCGGCTATGATTTCGTCGAGCGATAACGACAATCCGGCTCTGCCGCTGCTGCTGAAGTGCTTCGATGTCCTGCCAGCCTTCACGCGGAGCAGCGCCAGCTAATCGGAGGCGTTCTGGGTCTTCGTACGCCTAGCCTTCGAGAACCCTCGATCGGTTGCGATGAACCGCTGCAACATCGGTACGATCAACCGCGCGGGCTCGACAGCAGGCATACCTTGTTCGCGCCCTAACAAATCCGCGTAGTCGGAAAGGTCTTGGTGGAGAGCCGCCGGCAGCTCCACCTGAACCTTGATCGGCTTCTCGTCGGCGATGGGACCTAGCTTGAGCTTCGACATCATCAGCCCCCATAAGGTTCGAGAACGAGATCACGGGTCACGACGACACGGACAGGAAATCCCGGCCGGATCGTCAATGTTGGAGCCACGTTGAGCTGCCGTCTGACGATCTGCTGACCGGCATCGTTGATCGTGTCTTGACCGCCATTCCGGATCGCCTGGATGAGACGGTCGTCATTGTCGGCGGCGAGCTCGGCGCCGACTCCGAGAAGAGTCGACAGACCGGCGGCCTTGGCAAGATCCCACCAGTGGTAATCGACGCCATCCTGCAGGCCGGCATAGCCTTCGACGTCTGCGCCGGGCTGGCGCTCGAGCACTATCGAACGGCCATTTGGGAAGATCAGTCGATTCCAGACTAGCAGGACGCGGCTTTGACCGAATTGCACATTGTTATCGTACTGGCCGATAATGCGCGTGCCTTGTGGCACGAGCAGAATGCGCCCTGTCGGGCTGTCGTAGATGTTTTCGGTCACCTGAGCGGTGATCTGGCCCGGGAGGTCGGATCGGATGCCGGTTATAAGAGCTGCCGCGATAACTGCGCCGGCCTGAAGTACATTTGGCGACGCTGGAGCAACGACGCGATCGGGCGACACCGTCCGTCGATCGGTCGCTGCGTTCAGGAAAGCGTTCTGACGCTCCTGCGCGGAGGGTGTGGCCGGCGGAGGTGCGAGGCCGAGGCTCGCCAAATCCGGAGCGTGCGGGAGTGCTGGGGCAGCTCCCGCTGCAGCGGGAGCGCCCCGGCTGTCCGATCCGGAGAAGAGGCGGCTGGTCCGCGCGGTCTCGATCTCCTGAAGGCGGCGCTGCTCTTCCGCGCTGATACCGGGGTTGGGTGTGGCGATAACGGGAGCGGGCACCGGCTGTCCGCGATCCTGGGTGCTGAGGATCGGTCGGCCGAGGTCACCGGGAAGGGGCGGACCGAGTTGGGGCACGCCACTGTAATCTCGCGGCAGGCCGGCCAAGCCCTCAGCCGTCGAGCGATTCTCGGTCGAATAGAGTTCGTCGTTGGGCCGACCGGCGTCGCGCGTCTGGAGCGCGTAGAGCAGTGCACCACCAAGGCCGACGCTGGCGACAAGACCAAGGCCGGCGAGGACCTTGCGCGATAGTCGAGTGACGCGGGGCGGTTCGGCGCGCAGACGCATCGGCGCTGGCCCGACCGGCTCGCCGGTCAGGGGCTGTGCATCATCGTCTGGCACTTCCTCATTTGTGGGCGAGTTCGCGCTCACGAGGTGGGCCTCCCGTCTGTTCGGACGATCCTGACGCGCTTCTGCTCGCGACCGGAACCGAACCGCAGTTCCGCCGCCGCGAAGAGTCGATCGACGATCATGTGGTGGCCGCGAACGCGGTAGTTCACCAGTTCTGAGGTGTTGCCCTCGGGCCCGACGACGAAGAGCGGCGGCATCTCGCCCTGACCAATGCCTCGCGGAAACTCGATGAAGACCTGGCGACCGTCGTCGAAGGCGCGCAGTGGGCGCCAAGGAGCGCGGTCACCCTCGATGGCATAGCGGAAATTGACGTTCGCGAGATCGACACCGCTCGCAACCGGTTGAGCGGCCTGCGCGTCGGCATTCTGCCGGCGCAGCGCGATGAGTTGATCCTGCGGATACTGCCAGGACACTGAAGCCATGTAGGTTCGCTCTGTCGACCGCAACTCCATGTGATAGGTGCGCATGTTGGTGTTGATGACCAGGTTCGTCATCAGGTCGGCCCGTGTGGGCTTCACGAGGATGTGGATCTGGCGCGTCGCGCCCGATCCGCTCTCGGTGTCGCCGATGATCCAGCGCACCGTGTCCCCGGCCGCAACAGGGCCTGCGCCGACGAGCTGTTCGCCGGGCTGAAGCGCGATGTCGGTGATCTGACCGACAGCGGTATATACCTGATAGAGCGCGCCTTGCGTCCAGGGATAGACCTGCATGGAGTTGATGAAGCCGTCGCGCACCGGCTGGACGCGGGCCGCCTCATTAGCCTGGTTGACGCGCGCCGTTGGGTTGGCGGGCTCGGGCGCGCGTCGCGTCTCCGGCACACGCTGCAACTGGCCGGGTAGCGGCAGCGGCCGCGGCAGTTCGACCACGGTGACGGGCGCTGGCGGATCGACGGTCTGCACGGCGGGAGCCGCGTTGTCGTAGGAGATCTCGGGCGGTGGGTTCGTGGTGGCGCAGCCCGCGAGCGCAGTTGTCGCCAGCAGGACCATCGGGATTGCGGCTCGGCGGAGAGCCGGGATTACAAGTGCGTGTGAAGCCGGGTTTCCGGCTTTACGGAAAGACGGCTTCATTGCCCAAGCTCCCGTGACCAATTGATGGCGTTGACATAGATGCCGAGCGGATTTGCCCTCAGCCGATCGGCGTTGCGGGGGACCTGCACGACGATCGTCAGGATCGCGGTCCAGCGCGTGGTCTCGGCGAGCTGGCCGTTCTCATAGCGGCGCTCGACCCAGGCGACGCGGAAGCTGTCGGGCGAGGCGCGGATGACGCTTGAGACATCGACAGCAACCTGCTGTCGGCCGACCCGCGTGAACGGGTCGTTCGAGCGAGCATAGTCGTTGAGCGCCATGGCGCCGCGATCAGTTGTGAAGTCGTACGCCCGTAGCCAGTTCTGACGCACGATGATCGCGTCCGCCGGGATGCTGCGAACCTGTTCGATGAAGCGCGCGAGATGAAAGGCGATTTGTGGATCGGTGGGCCGGAAGTCGGCCTCGGCGGGTGCGACCGCCTGGGACTGACCCAGTCGATCGACCTGCACGACCCACGGCACGACGGTCCCGCGAGCTGATTGCACGACGAGGGCGGTGGCGAACCCCGCCGTAAGGATCAGCGAGCCGAAAGCCATCAGCCGCCAGTTTTTCGCCTGGATCCTGGAGGCCCCGATCCGATCGTCCCAGACTTGGGCAGCACGTTGATACGGCGTCTCCGGCTCGGGTGCCTTGCCGTAGTGAGTGGATGGTCGTTTGAACATTAGCGGTCGCCTTGAGTCAGATTTACCGAGGAACCGCCGCCATGGGCGTCGCCAGAGCGGACGGCATGAGCCGTGGCCTGGGCGGCGTGAGTCATTTGCTGGGACCGGCGCATTCTCTGCGCCCAAGCCGGCGGCCCGCCAGCGCTCGCAGGCGCCGCGCCATCGCTGGCGGCATCACCCCCTATTGAGCCCATGGTGGATGTTCCGCCTGTCGCTTCGAACGCCGCTTTGCCGCCTGCGTTGAAGCTTGACCTCATTGTGTCGGCAGCGCGCGATGCGGCACGGCGCAGAGGTGAGACAGCCGCGCTGCCGCCTGCACGCGCAACGCCTCCGAGGCCGGAGGCCACCCCGGCCGCGCCGGACTGTCCGGCTGCGCCAAGGCTGTAGGCTGTGGACGCTCCACCCGCGATGGCGGCGCCACCACGAGCTGCGGCTGCCGCACCGCCTGCCAAGGCCGCGCCGCCGGAGGCTGCTGCACCGACGGCGCCGGCGCCAAGAGCGACCACGCCGCCCGCTGCGAGGCCGGTTCCTATCGCCGCGCCTGCACTGAGCTGCGGGCCGCCAGAAACGAGCCCGGTGGCGATTCCGGGACCAAAAATGCCGAGGCCGAGAAGTGACAACGCGGCCAGCACGATCGCCATGGCTTCGTCGATCGACGGATTCTGCCCGCCAAAACCGGAAGTGAACTCTGAGAAGAGCGTTGACCCGATGCCGATGATGACAGCGAGGACCAGAACCTTGATGCCGGAGGAGATGACGTTGCCGAGCACGCGCTCGGCCATAAACGCGGATTTGCCGAACAGGCCGAACGGGATCAGGACGAAGCCGGCGAGCGTCGTCAGCTTGAATTCAATGAGGGTGACGAACAGCTGGATGGCGAGAATGAAGAAGGCGAGCAGGACCAGCGCCCAGGCAAGAAACATGCAGGCAATCTGGATGAAGTTCTCGAAGAACGACCAGTAGCCCATCAGGCTGGAGATGGAGTCGAGCAATGGTCGACCGGCGTCTAGGCCGGTCTGCGCGACTCTTCCCGGGCGCATGAGGTCCGCAGTTGAAAATCCGGTGCCACTCGCCTTCAGCCCGAGACCGGCGAAGCTCTCGAAGACGATACGTGCGAGGTTGTTCCAGTTGCCGATGATGTAGGCGAAGACGCCGACGAAGAGCGTTTTCTTCACCAGCCGCGCCATGATGTCGTCGTCGGCGCCCCAGCTCCAGAACAGTGCCGCGAGCGTCACGTCGATGACGATCAGGGTCGTGGCGATGAAGGCGACCTCTCCGCTAAGCAGGCCGAACCCGCTGTCGATGTAGCGAGTGAAGACCTCGAGGAAGTGGTCGATGACGCCGGTGTTGCCCATGATGCTATCGCGCTTCGTTGATCTGTGGCGTGCTCGGCGCGGTCGGCGCGTGATCTTGCGCGTCTGTCCCTCGTGGTTGAGGGCTGAAGACGTCACCGATGGGTGATGCTACGTCCGGCAAGCGCTCGACGGGACGAGAACCGGGCGCGAGAAAGCGGTGTCGGTTCTCGGCCCAGGCCCGGCGGCAGGCGGGGTCTCGCGGACCTTCTTCACCGAGTGCCTGGCAGCGGATGAGCGCGTCGCGCAGGGGATCCGCAGTTTCTTGAGGCGTTCGTCCGGACGACCAAGCCTCAGGCACTTCCTCTTTCCGGGACATCTCGATCGCGGTCGCGGTGACCGCAACCGCGACGAAAATCACGGCGCCCATCCGAGCGACCAATTTGCCGTCCACGGTCGGTCCTCTCAATTGCCGTTCGGGAACATGCGCGCATTGCCCGGCTGGTAGCCGCTGCCGGGCGTGAGAAAGCGACGGCGCTGCTCACGACCCTGTTCCGCCGCTGCGGCGCGCTCGGCTTCGGATAGGCTCTGAGCGCGCCCGTTAGCGGCGACGACGGCGGTGAGGTCGGCGAGCTGTTGGGCCTGCAGTGCGAGCAGTTGATTGCCGGCCTGCGTCGCCTGCAACGCCCCCGTCGCGCCCTGGCTTTGGCCGATAAGCGCTGACATCTCCGTACGGTTGGTGTCGATGTTGCCGACAACACCCGCCTGGACTCGCATAGCGTCCTGCAGACCACCGACAGTGTTCTGCCAGCGCTCCCGCGCCTGTGTGACGAGCGCCTGATCCGAGGCGGACATCGAGGCATTGCCATAGGTGGTCTGGAATGCTCGGTCGATCTGTTGGACGTTAAGGGCTATCCCCTGCGCCTCGCTCAGAAGCTGTTGCGTCCGCTGAACCGACTGTTGAAGCTGCTGAAGCGAAGAGTGCGGGAGGCTGGCAAGATTGCGCGCCTGATTGATCAGCATCTGAGCTTCGTTCTGAAGCTGAGTGATCTGCTGATTCACCTGCTGGAGGGTCCGCGCCGCAGTGAGGACGTTCTGGGCATAGTTCGTTGGGTCGTAGACGATCCACTGAGCGGCAGCCGGGGTGCTGAGGACCGGTGAAAGTGCGAGCGGGACCGCGAGGAGTGCGGCCGTCACGCGCAGTGCGCGACTGTGGGTTTGAATCAGACGTGTCATGGACGTGCCTCCGGGTCTTGTTGATTGACGTTGGTGAGGTCGGTGATCAGGTCGGCAGCCCAGTCGAGTCGGTTGGCCGCCAGCCACTCGGCGAGGAATCCCCCGGTGCCGCTTCGGGCGTGGACGTCGGCGATCATCGCTTGATGCTGTTTGGATGAGGCTGCGCACAGCGCCAGGGCCACATCCGACAGGCCCAGCTCGAACAGGCGATTGCCCCGTCGCGACTGGCAGTAATAGTCTCGCTTGGGCGTTGCCCGCGCGAGGATTTCGATCTGCCGGTCGTTGAGACCGAAGCGGCGGTAAATAGCGGTGATCTGCGGCTCGACCGCGCGCTCGTTCGGCAGGAGGATGCGCGTTTGGCAGCTCTCGATAATCGCCGGCGCTATCGCAGAGCCGTCGATGTCGGAGAGCGACTGGGTGGCGAAGATGACGCTGGCGTTTTTCTTGCGCAGCGTCTTCAGCCATTCGCGGAGTTGTCCGGCGAAGCCGTCGTCGTCGAGGGCGAGCCAACCTTCATCCACGATCAGGAGTGTCGGCCGGCCGTCGAGGCGGTCCTCGATGCGATGGAAGAGATAGGCGAGCACCGCTGCCGCTGCACCGGTGCCGATCAGACCTTCGGTCTCGAAAGCCTGGACATGCGCCTCGCCGAGATGCTCGGCCTCAGCGTCCAACAGCCGGCCATAGGGGCCGCCGACGCAGTAGGGTCGCAGCGCCTGTTTCAGGTCATTGGACTGGAGAAGGACCGACAGCCCGGTCAACGTGCGCTCGGCGACCGGCGCTGACGCCAACGACGAAAGCGCCGACCACAGATGCTCCTTGACCTCGGGCGTGACCGGCACGCTCTCTCGGGAGAGGATCGCGATCAGCCAGTCGGAGGCCCAGGCGCGCTCGGCGACGTCGTCGATGCGGGCGAGCGGCTGGAGCGACACACTCTCCTCGGAACCCTCAGTCAAACCGCCGCCGAGATCATGCCAGTCGCCCTGCATGGCGAGCGCCGCGGCGCGGATCGATCCGCCGAAGTCGAAGGCGAAGACCTGAGATTGTTGATAGCGGCGGAACTGGAGCGCCATGAGTGCGAGAAGCACCGATTTACCGGCGCCGGTCGGCCCGACGATCAGCGTATGACCGACATCGCCGACGTGGATGGAAAGCCGGAACGGGGTCGAGCCCTCCGTTCTGCCGTAAAGCAGTGGGGGTGCATCGAAGTGCTCGTCCCGTTCCGGTCCCGCCCACACCGCTGACAGCGGGATCATGTGAGCGAGATTCAATGTGCTGATGGGCGGCTGGCGGACGTTGGCGTAGACATGCCCGGGGAGTGAGCCCAGCCAGGCGTCGACAGCATTGATGGTCTCAGTCATCGCCGTGAAGTCGCGGCCCTGAATGACCTTCTCCACCAGCCGGAGCTTCTCGGCCGCGACGCGGGGATCATCGTCCCAGACGGTGATGGTCGCGGTCACGTAGGCTTGGCCGGCATAGTCGGCGCCCAGTTCCTGTAGCGCCATATCAGCGTCAGCGGCCTTGTTGGCTGCGTCAGTGTCAACGAGCGCCGATGCCTCGTTGGTCATCACCTCCTTGAGAATGGCGGCGATCGACTTGCGCTTTGCGAACCACTGCCGCCGGATCTTTGTCAGCAGCTTGGTCGCGTCGGTCTTGTCGAGCAGGATCGCTCGGGTCGACCAGCGATAGGGAAAGGCAAGTCGGTTCAGCTCGTCGAGGATGCCGGGCGTCGTCGCGGTCGGGAAGCCGACGATAGTGAGGATGCGTACGTGCGCATCTCCAAGCCGGGGCTCCAGCCCGCCGGTGAGCGGCTGATCGGCGAGCAAAGCGTCGAGGTACATCGGCGTTTCGGGCACGCGGACGCGATGGCGCTTCGTCGAGATCGTCGAATGCAGGTAGGTGAGCGTTTCGGCGTCATCGAGCCATACGCACTCCGGCATGAAGGCGTCTATCAGGTTGAGGATACGGTCGGTGCGATCGACAAAACTTCGGAGCACTTCGCGCGCATCGACGCCGGCATGGTCCCGACCCTCGTAAAGCCAGGTCTCGGCACGGGCGGCATCCTCGGCCGGCGGTAGATAAAGGAATGTGAGAAAGTAGCTGGATTCGAAATGGGCGCCGGCTTCTTCAAAGTCTGCCTTGCGCTCGGCATCGACAAGCGCCGAAGCGCTGTCGGCAAATGTGCTTGCCGGATATGACACCGCGCCATGGCGCTGCGCTTCGACGAATATGGCCCAGCCGGAACCAAGGCGACGGAAGGCGTTGTTCAGCCGGCCAGCGACGGCGACGAGCTCGGCTGGCACTGCGCTGTCGAGGTCAGGACCGCGAAAGCGGGCCGAGCGCTGCAGGCTGCCGTCTTTGTTGAGGACGACGCCGTCGCCGGCGAGCGCCGCCCAGGGTAGGAAGTCGGCGAGCCGGGTATTCCGATTGCGGTATTCGGCTAGGTTCATCATTGCCCGGCTCCTCACGTTGCCAAGTGGCCGGGGATGCGCAGATGCTTGCGCACGACGTCGACAAATTGCGGATCACGTTTGGCCGCCCAGACGGCGGCGAAGTGGCCGACCGCCCATAGCGCCAGCCCGACCAGCCAAAGGCGAAGGCCCAAGCCAAGCGCGGCGGCCAGGGTGCCATTGAGGATCGCGAGCGAGCGCGGCGCACCGCCGAGCAGGATGTGCTCGGTCAGCGCACGATGAACCGGCACGGAAAAGCCCGGTACGTCCGCGCTATGATCCGCTCCAACGGCCATCAGACAAGCGCCCCGCCGCCGAACGAGAAGAACGAGAGGAAGAAGCTCGACGCGGCGAAGGCGATCGACAGGCCGAACACGATCTGGATCAGGCGGCGCGCTCCGCCCGACGTGTCGCCGAAGGCGAGAGTCAGGCCGGTGATGATGATGATCATCACCGCGATGATCTTTGCGACCGGGCCCTCGATCGATTCGAGGATCGACTGCAGAGGAGCTTCCCATGGCATCGACGAACCGGACGCATGAGCGGCAGGTGCGAGGGCTATGGAAATGAAAGTGACGGAAGCCGCCGTGGCGATGTGACGGCGGATGCGCAGGGCATGCTTGATCATTACCTGTCTCCTGAGATGGACGGAATTGTTGGAGTGACGCAGTAGTCGCCGTCGGGGCCCAGGCCTTCGACGCGGGCAAGCTCGGCAAGGCGGCGCGAGGAGCCGCGGCCGGAGAGCACCGCAACCAGATCAATGGTCTCGGCGATCAGCGCGCGCGGAACCGTGACGACGGCTTCCTGGATGAGTTGCTCCATCCGGCGAAGAGCGCCGATGGCGGTGCCGGCGTGGATCGTGCCGACGCCGCCGGGATGGCCGGTGCCCCAGGCCTTCAGCAGATCGAGCGCCTCTGCACCGCGCACTTCGCCGATCGGGATGCGGTCGGGACGAAGACGCAACGAGGAACGGACAAGATCGGAGAGAGAAGCGACGCCGTCCTTCGTGCGCATTGCGACCAGGTTTGGCGCGGCGCATTGCAGTTCACGGGTGTCCTCGATCAACACGACGCGATCGGATGTCTTCGATACCTCCGCTAACAGGGCGTTCGTGAGCGTGGTCTTACCGGTGGAGGTGCCGCCGGCGACGAGAATGTTCCGCCTATGAAGAACGGCCTGACGCAGTGTTTCGGCTTGGTCGGACAGCATGATGCCAGCCGCGACATAGTCATCGAGCGTGAACACGGCGACGGCTGGCTTCCGGATCGCGAAAGCCGGCGCGGACACCACCGGCGGCAGAAGGCCCTCAAACCGCTCCTCTGTTTCAGGCAGTTCGGCGGAGACGCGGGGCGCCCCGGCATGAACCTCGGCCCCGACGTGATGTGCGACAAGTCGAACTATGCGTTCGCCGTCGGCTGGAGATAGCCGTTCACCGGTGTCGGAGAGACCTTCCGACAACCGGTCGACCCAGAGCCGCCCGTCGGGGTTGAGCATCACCTCGACGATTGCGGGGTCTTCCAGAAACGTGGCGATCGCCGGGCCGAGCGCAGTGCGCAGCATCCGAGCCCCGCGAAGGATCGCCTCCGATTTCTGGTGAGCTGCCGTCACGCTGTCCCCGTTCTTTTGCGGGACCGCCGCGGGCGGCCCTGGATCGGGGATGAGTAGAAGAGGCAGAAATCATGGCGTGACAACAACCATCATGTGGCCGTCGTACTGTGGCGTACAAAGACAGGGAAACGGCGGAACGGTCGAATACTTGTGATACGTCAACCAGTGATTATTCCGCGTCGCGCGCGGGGATGTCTTCCGCGATTTCCTGCCTGAGCTTCGGACCTTGCGCGAGTCGTCTGCCGAGCGCGGTCACGAAGGCTTCGTAGCGCTCCGACGCTTTGGCGCGAGCCGCAACTTGCGCCGGCTCCGGCAACGGCGGGTTGGAGGTCAGCCAGAAGCGGATGAACACGGCGAGCGTCTCGACCGATATTCCCAGATCGCGCTCCATGCGCGCCATGCGTCGGTCGAGCTGGTCAAGCCGCTTCGTCGTCGCGGCCTCCTGACGCTCGGCAGCGTCCGGCGAGAGGAATGAAGCGATACCGGCCTCGGCTACCAGTGACAGGGACAGATCGCGCCGGGCAGCATGGGCTGCGAGCGCCTTCATGACGTCCGGGTCGAGATAGACCGACAGCCGCTGCTTCTTCAAAGGTTTGGTCACCCCCGCCTCCTATAGCTCGATGCCATCGCCAGGATCGAGCGATGCCTGCCGAGCGACTTGGCGCATGGTCTGCGTCATGCGGCTGAGGCGCGCAGCATCCTCATCGACGTCGTCGCGAGGATCGATCTCGAATTCGTTGTCGACGATCGCCTTGCGTTCGACTGTTTTGATGCGGCTCAGTTCAGGCTGATGCCGCTGCTCGGAGTCCGTCGGGTCGTCGTCGGCTAGGTTATCTGCCGGAGCTGGCGCACTCAGTACGGGAGGTTCCGGTATGGCGAGCGCGCTCCAATCGTCGGCTCGAGCGCTTGCGGGCTTCGTGAGTGCGGGGGGCGTAAGGATGCGCTCCTGAAGCCGACGATCCTCGTAATAGCGTGCCTTCTTTGCGCGGATAGGCGGGATGCCGGCGACCATGACGATCTCGTCTGACGGCGGGAGCTGCATGATCTCGCCCGGCGTGAGCAATTGCCGTGCAGTCTCCGAGCGCGACACCATCAGGTGGCCGAGCCAGGGCGATAGCCGGTGGCCGGCATAGTTCTTCATGGCCTTCATTTCGGTCGCGGTGCCAAGCGCATCCGAAACGCGCTTCGCAGTTCGCTCGTCGTTGGTGGCGAAGCTGACGCGCACATGGCAGTTATCGAGGATCGAGTTGTTCGGACCGTAAGCTTTCTCGATTTGGTTCAGCGATTGCGCGATGAGGAACGCCTTCAGACCGTAGCCTGCCATGAAGGCGAGCGCGCTCTCGAAAAAGTCCAGGCGCCCAAGGGCGGGAAATTCGTCGAGCATGAGCAGCAGCCGGTGTCGATTGCTCTTCGCCTGCAGGTCCTCGGTGAGGCGACGGCCGACCTGATTGAGGATCAGGCGGATCAGCGGCTTGGTCCGGTTGATGTCCGATGGCGGCACCACGAGGTAGAGCGTGGTCGGATACTTGCCTCCAACCATGTCGGCGATACGCCAGTCGCAGCGACGGGTGACCTCGGCCACGACGGGATCGCGATACAGGCCGAGGAACGACATCGCTGTCGACAGCACCCCGGAGCGCTCGTTATCGGACTTGTTGAGCAGTTCGCGGGCGGCGCTGGCGATCACCGGATGTGGACCGGCCTCGCCGAGATGGGCGGTCTTCATCATCGCCGCGAGGGTCGACTCGATCGGGCGCTTCGGATCGGAGAGAAAGGCGGCGACGCCGGCCAATGTCTTGTCGGCCTCTGCGTACAGGACATGCAGGATCGCGCCGACCAGAAGCGCGTGCGATGTCTTCTCCCAGTGGTTTCGCTTTTCGAGCGAGCCTTCCGGGTCGACGAGAATGTCGGCGATGTTCTGCACGTCGCGGACTTCCCATTCGCCGCGGCGCACTTCGAGCAGCGGGTTGTAGGCCGCCGACTTCGCGTTCGTCGGATCGAAGAGCAGCACGCGGCCATGCCGTGCGCGATAGCCGGCGGTGAGCGTCCAGTTCTCGCCCTTGATGTCGTGGACGATCGCCGACCCCGGCCACGTCAAGAGCGAAGGCACCACCAGGCCAACGCCCTTGCCGGAACGGGTCGGCGCGAAGCACAGCACATGCTCCGGACCGTCATGGCGGAGATACTCGCGCTCATGCCTGCCGAGTACGACTCCGTCGGGGCCGAGCAGTCCTGCCGCCTTCACCTCTTCCGGTCGTGCCCAGCGGGCCGAGCCATAGGTCTCGACGTTCTTGGCTTCACGCGCCCGCCATACCGACATGCCGATCGCGACGGCGATGGAGATGAAGCCACCCGACGCGGCGATATAGGCGCCCTCGACAAAGATCGGCGGCGCATAGGCGTCGTAGAAATACCACCACCAGAAGAAGGCCGGGGGATAATAGATCGGCCATCCGGCCAGTTCGAACCAAGGCTGACCGAGCTGGGGCTGGAAGCCGAGACGGTAGGCTGTCCATTGCGTGGCGCCCCAGGTCGTCATCAACACGATCAGGAAAACGGTGAGGATCTGCCCCCAGAGGATTTTCGTCGCCGACATGGCAGGTACTCCTTTCTTGGTGGGGCTACATGCCGAGGCCGCGATTGCGGCCGAAGCTCCAGTCGACGCCGCCGCCCCCGCGCGAGACCCCGGAGACGTGCTGGCCGAGTTGACGTTCGAGGGACGGCGACCAGGGCACGAGCTGGAAGCCGAGCCCGTCGTCGATCATGGCGAAGCGGCCGGAGGCGAGCGCGAAGCGCTGGCGATAGGTGCCCGCCACATACTCGCCCGTTCCGGCCTTCGAGAATGGCCGGCCGGTCTCGGCCGCGAGCTTCTCCCCGAGCGCTTCGACCTCGCGCTGGCGCAAAGTTTCGATCAGCCCCGGCGAGAAGCTGACGCCGCGGGTCTGACGCTCGGCGAGCCCTTGGTGGATAAGATGCTCGGCGCGTCGGTCCATTGCCTGCCGCACCTCCGCGCCAAAGCCGCCTCCACCGAGAACCACCGGTTCGCGGGCGATAGCCTGCCGGTCGAGCCAGGTGGCGCCGGTCGCATGGACCTGCTGTTCGATATCGAGATCGGATCGAACAGCGAGTGCGACACGGCGGCGGCCCTGCACGTCGTCGAACTTGCGCAGCTCGACGATCGAACCCGGCGCGCTGTCGGCAGCCGCGTCGAGATCGGGGAGCTTAATATGATGGGTTCGCCCGTCGGTGCCGTCGACGACGGCGTAGGCCGTGCCCTTCAGTTCGTCGTCGAGACCGCGATCGACCAGACGCCCGATGACAGGGTCATCGATGCTTTCGCCCGCGAGCACATAGCTCGCGGCGCCACGCTCGATGCCGCGCTCGGTCAGGCCACGATGGATGCGCTTGATGATGTCGCCGCGTTCACCGAGGGCGCGTAGAGTCTTCTCCGCAGTCTCCGACACAACCCATTGACCGGGACCGACCTGATCGGCGAGACCAAGCGTCTCCAGCTTGCGCAGCCTGCCGACCTTCAACGCGTGGAACTCGTCAGGCTTCTGATCGGGACGTGGCGCGAGGTCGACGATGCCGCTGCGATAGCTGTCGCGGGAGATCTGCCGATCGAGATCGGTCCAGCGTTCCGCCTCGACCTGACGTCCGAGGTTACGACGGATCTCCTGCTCGGTGCGGGGCCCCAGTTCCTGGGTGACGAGGTCCTGCGCGCGGGCGCGCATGCCCTCCTTGATGTAGTCGCGGGAGATTACGAGGTCCTGGCTGTCGTCGGTACGTCCCCGCAGGATGATGTGGACATGGGGATTGTCGGTGTTCCAATGATCGACGCCGACCCAGTCGAGCTTGGTGCCGAGGTCCTTTTCCATCTGCCCCATCAGGTCGCGGGCGTATGTCCTGAGGTCGGACATCTCCGTTGCGTCCTCCGGTGAGACGATGAAGCGGAAATGATGGCGGTCGTCCTGGGTTCGCTCAGCGAAGGCCTTGGGATCGGCGTCTCCGGTCTCGGGACCGAACAGCTGGGCCTTCTCCCCGTCCCGGGTAACACCCTCGCGCCTGAGGTAGCTGAGGTGGGCGCTAAGCGGCGCGGCCTTGGCGGTGTGCCGCACGACGCGCGTCTTGAAAACCACGTTGCGCGACCGGCTGGTCAGGAGCCGGTTGGCCTGCACTGTCGCGCGCTGCCCGCGACCGAACCGCGAGCGATTGCTCTTGGTGATCTGGCCGGATCGCGAGACGCGGCCGCCAGCCCGCTGTGCGGCCGCAAGTGCCTGAGCGATGAAGGGCCGTGCCTGTTGCGCGCGGGTCGAGCGGATGCGGCCAGGCCGGATGCGGAAATCGTCCTCGCCGCTCATCGCCAAAGCTCCGCACATCGCGCAAAGCGAAGGAAACACTTGGAAAAATGGCGAATGCGCAGGCTGCGCCGGCAAGGTGCACCTCGCGCAAATGCGCCATAAGCCCCTGAAAACACACGACCGCACCAAGCCGCACATCGCCGGCTTTTATCTCGCCATCTTTCGGTTGTGCTGACTGCTCCCCCTCCGCAGACTGCCCATCTTCCGCCAAGGCACGCCACGGTACGAACGGGTGCGAACGCGGTCATCGCGGTCCCCCGGAAACGCTGCGCGCAACGAAAAGGCCATCGGTGGGCGCAGCGACGGGGCCCTGATCGCGCACCGGTTCCGCCGCCGTGGCGGTGTCCGGCTTGCCGTCAGACTGTAACGGCACGGCAGACTCTCTGCCGGCCGACTGTACGACGAAGAGCGGCGCTCTCGTCCAGGTCAGTGGATCGGCGGCCGCCACCATGACAGGACCGGTCAGTTCACCGCCCCCGACGATGGGGGCGAGCGTCGCGACATAGGCGCGCGTTTCGGCCGGCAATGGGCGGCCGGCGAGATACTCTTCGTAGCGGCCCGGACCCGCGTTGTAGGCCGCCAAAAACCCCGGCGATCCGTAACGGTCGTGCATCTCGCGCAGATATGCAGCACCCGCCAGAATGTTGTCCCGGGGGTCGTAGGGGTTGCCGCCGAGCCGATGCCGGACGCGCAACTCCTCCCACGTGGCGGGCATGATTTGCATCAGGCTCATTGCGCCGGCCGACGAGATCGCGCGCACATCGCCCGCGCTCTCGACGCGCATGACGGCACGTATCCACGTTTCTGGAACGCCAAACCGCTGAGACGCCTCTGCAATGTACGCGCCATAGGGATCGCTGCGTGATGGATGCTCGACCTGCGCCTGCTGGGCGTAGGCAGTGCTCGCGGCGGATCCGGCGAGGACCAGGCCGGAAAGGAGAAGGAGAGCTGCACGTCGGAGGGCGATCCTCCCTCCGACGACAGGTTTGATGCGTGTGGCGGGCATCGTTCAGTCCCGCTCGCCGCGCTTTGGCGGGCGGTTCCAGTGTAGGGCCCAGGCGGACTTGTCGTCGGCCGACTGGAACAGGTTGGCGCGGATCGGATGTTCGAAGGTCGGATCGTCAAGCTGCAGCGAGACGTATTCGCCGGCCTTCTCGCCGGTGCGCTTCCAGCCTGCGCCGATCTCCGCGCCGGTCTCGTTGCTCATGGTGTCGAGCACATGAACGCGATAGTCCGGCGCGTTCTCGGCATCGGACGGCTCGGCCGCGACGACGATGATGTCCTGGTGCAGGGAAAGTGTCGTCAGATGGCCGATGAAGCCATCATTCTCGCGCATGAATTGACCGATCACGGGCATTGGTCGTCTCCTTCAGGTTGCGGTGGACAGGGTCATGGGCTCGCCGTCACCGCGTCGGCGCGCGCCAGACGAAGCGGCCATCGCCGTCCTCGTCGGTGTAGAGAGGGGTGGCCCGGCCGATCACGGCGGTGGCCGGAAGCGGGCCGAAGTAGCGGCCGTCGAGGCTGTCGCGGACCTGCCAGTTCATCAGGAACAACTCGCCAGCTGCGACCAAGCGGCAGCCCTGCCAAACGGGGAGCGGGCGACCGCGACGATCGCGATCGAGGGCGTCGCCGATCGGCACGCCGTCGACCGTGATGGCGAGCCCGGTCCGGCAAACCCGTTGACCCGGGAGCGCGGCGACGCGCTTCAAGAGCGGCACGCCGCGTGGCAGGTAGTCGCCATCGGACAGGAATGTCGCGAGCGGCTCGGGCGCGTCGACCGCCACCAGATCGGTCACGTCGAGGGCGCGCACATCGCCGATCGTGTAGAAGCCGACCGGCGTGCTGGCTGAAGCGTTCCAGATGAGGCGCGGCGCGAATGAGGCGATCGAGGCGAGGCCTAGAAGCGACACCGCCGCCGTTGTGGCGATGGCGTAGGAGAGCCGCGTCATGCGCCGATCTCCTGGCGCAGGAGAAAGGCGCGATGCTGCCGAAGACCATAAGCGCGTGGCGTTTCGCCGACGGTCATTCGGTTGTGGACGTGGCGCCAATGGTCCGGCGAGACCTCGATCGGCTCGATGCCGCGCGCCTCAATGGCGTCGATGAGCTGGAGCATGCGCTCCACCTTCGGCCAGCCGTCGACGCGCAAGAGGATGTCCGCTCCGGGCGTGACGGTCGGCATCGTCTGGCATGGCGCAGCAGGCTCAACAGCGCGCAGGATGTCGAGGCGCGAGAGCACGGTCCCGTGCTCATTCGCGGCCCATCGGACCAGCGCAAAGATGCTTCCCGGAGGGAAGAAGAGGATGCGTCGGCGCCGGTCGAGGATCTGTTCGCGTAGCTCGTGACCGAACCGTATCCAGTGCTCCGTTCGCTTCTCGACCCAAGTAAGTTCGACCTGGGTGAAAGCTTCTGGCGGCGGCTCGGCGGCAGCGCGGCCGACGCGCATTGGCGCGGCGACATGGCCGGTCATGATCCTTCTCCTGACGGGGGTGGGAATTGGCGCTCGAACAGCGCGCGCAGCATTTCGGCGACGGTCTGCCCGCGCTGGAAGGCGGCGATCTTGATGCGGCCGCGCATATCCGCAGTCACGTCGATCGTCAGTCGCGCCGAGAAGTCCTCGCCGGCTTGTGCGCGCGGGGTGTGGCGCTCGGGCGCCTTGATCCAGCTCTCCGGATCGGCCGGACGCGCCGCGAAGCTGCGTTTTGGGGACCGCGCGCTCATGCGCCGATCCTCGCGACTTCCGCCGCGAGCGCGGCGATCTCGCGCGCGCCAGGGCAATCCTCGTCCTGCTCGGCGGCGAGCCGGCCGGTCTGCACGACATCGGCGAAGACGATGCGCTGGCCGATCGTGGTCGAGAGCAAGGGCGGGTCGTGATCCGCGAGCGTTTCGGCGGTCTCGCGCGCCAACACGGTGCGAGCCGCGCACCGGTTCAGCACGAAGCGGGCGGCGAGTTGCGGGCGGTAGATGCGTGCCTCGCCGAGCAGCGAGAGCATTTCGGCGGAGGCCCAGCCATCGAGCGGCGACGGCTGCACCGGAATCATCACGAGATCGGCCGCGAGCAGCGCCGAGCGCATCAGCCCAGCGACGCGCGGCGGGCCGTCGATGACGACATGGTCAACGTCGCGGGCCAACTCCGGCGCTTCGCGGTGGAGCGTGTCGCGGGCCAGGCCGACGACACCGAACAGCCGCTCCAACCCCTCTCGGTTGCGCTGCTGCGACCAGTCGAGCGCCGAACCCTGGGGGTCGGCGTCGATCAGCGTCACGCGCTGTCCACGGCGAGCCCATTCGCCGGCGAGGTGCAGGGCGAGCGTCGTTTTCCCGACGCCGCCCTTCTGGTTGAGCAGTGCGACGATCATGACGGTCTCCCGGCGATCGGGGACTCGTCCACAGCGGCCGAAAAGCACGGTCGCGTTAGAAAGATTCCGTAGGAATCTAGGTTAGATAAGTTACAGGGCTTGCAAGTCGCTGATTCAGCGCGAGGATTCGTCGAATCCGGTCCCCGATAGCACGAGACTTCGGTCCTCGATGGCACGATAGTGCCGGTCCCCGATAGCACGAGACGATTCACAGCTTATCCCCAGGGCGAGTTTTCGAGCGGCGACGGCGGCGCGGAATGCCAAGCGCGTCGGGATCGGTGGGTGCGAAGGACAGGATGTCGGGACCGCCGACGCACCGCTCGATGGTGAGCTGATACCCAGGGAGCGGCTGCCGGCGGACGATCTCGCGGAGGTCGTAGGCAAAGTGCTTGAGCGGCGAGAGGCTACCCGACTTTGCATGGAGGTGCGGAAAGTCGAAGCTCCAGCCGAACTCCTGCTTGCCGCCGTGCTTGCGCACCAAGCGGTACAGCCAGCGCTCCAGCCCTCCGGTCAGGCCGAAGTAGTTGCGGTCAATGGTGAGCACCAGCGCGTCGTCGAGCACCGAGCTGTAAAACCAGTCGGGAACGATGAGTTCGAGGCCGAGCGGCCTGCCGCGTTGGTCGGCTCGTTCCTTCCACTCGTTGATCCAGGAGAACCGGTGCATCCGCCGCTCTGTCGGCTGGCGGATCGAGGTCGCGACGGTAGTCGACTGCAGTCGGTCGAGTGCGGCCTTGAGCCGATCGTAATCCCGCAGCGATACGCCGCGGCCGATGAAGTTCAGGATTTCATACGGGGTCGTGGCCATCAGCCGCGATGGCTGGAGCCCCACGTCGCGAGCCTCGACGATCTGTGAGGCGGCCCAGATGAGGATGTCGGCGTCCCAGATCGTCGCCATGCCATGCTCGGGCACTGCCTCGACACGGATCTTGACCGAGCCGGCCTTGAAGTCGATCGGCGCAAGCCGCTTCGACTTGGCGAGGGAGAAGAACGGATAGGCCATCAGGTCCTGCGCATCGCGAGGCGCCAGGTCACCGGGCAGCGCCCGGAAGAGGTCGAGTTGCGCTCGCTCGTCGCTGCGTTGATGGCGGGACGACATCACGGAGACCGGATCAGCGAAGGCCGGAAGTGCCGGCGTTGCGGCCTTGGGAGGCCGCAGCTTTCGCAGGAGCGACGATGCCGCCACGCGGATCCGAGGTGGAGGTCACCAAGCCGCGATCGGCCCACGCCTGCAGGTCGGTCAGCGAATAGACCACCCGTCCACCGAGCTTCCGGTAGGTCGGTCCGGTGCCATATGTTCGGTGCTTTTCGAGCGTGCGCTCCGACAGCCCGAGAAAGCGCGCGGCTTCCTCTGTCCTGAGGTAGCGTGGCGGCATGGGGGCGGCCGTTTCGTCCATGATCGAACCTCCGTGGTTTCGCGGCGCCTGCCTCGGACAGGCGGCGGATTGCGGTCACGGTGGCGCGATTGCGGCGGTCGGCACGATGTCGAAGTAAAGGAGATAAGTTCGACACCCCTTGGGGCGTCAGCGGTCTCGGCGTGGCCGGCGCAAGATCGAACGATAGCCGCCCTGGACGAGCTTCGCGCCGTCTCTAGCCAGGCGAATGGTCGTCTCGCGGATTGCGCTGCCTACCCACGAGGCTGCGTCGTGATCATGTTTGGGAAAGACGGCGTCGGCGATTGCACGATACGTCGCTCCGGATGCCCGACCGTCGAGGACGCGCAGCATTTCGCGCGCCCGCTTTTGTCGGGATCGGGTGATACGCGGATCCGGCGGGACGGTTTTTCCAGCGAGAGCCGCCCAAAAACGAGCCAGCGTGCTCAGGCGGTCGGGCGTAAGCTCATCAAGAAGGACCATGGCCGCGAGACTTCCGGCACCGTCGCGCAGAGAAGCGTCGAAAATTTCGCCCCGGATCTGAAGGCGCAGCATCTCGCCATCGATGCCATTTATGGCCTGCGCCCTGATGAAATCGTCAAGTGAGGGAGGCGTGTGAGCCGTCGGGATTTTGCCGAGGACGACGATCGATGGATCGAAGTGGGCGTCCCAATAGACTGGAGAGACGATTGCAGATGCAGAAGGATCTGCCGGGAAATCGCAACCCCCATCGGGATGTAAACTCCCGGGTCAGTTCTTCGGTGTTGTCGCCTGCCTGGAGGAATTCGTCGTATGATCGCCGGTACTCGGTGTTTCTCCGCAAAAACTCCCAGGCGAGATCTCCGGGAGACAGAGCATCGACATAGTCGTAAGCGGCCTCTGACCGCCAAGAATCTTCTTCAGACATCCTCCACAGCCTCCGCAGTTTTAGCGCGCGAATTGAGCTGCGGACACGATTCCAAGTTGTGTGGGGGCTGGGAATAACGAAGGCGGAGCAACGTGATGCGAAACCTGCATCACGTTCAGTTCACGCGGCCGGCCAGCAAACCGCTATAGCCGTTCTTCGTCATCCACTTTGCGCGCGCGAGATGCGAGCGGTGAACGCGCTCGGCACGCTCGGGCTCGGCGTTGACCGAAATCCCGAAAATCGTCTCGACGACGTCCGCCCAGGAAGCGCCTTGCGCTTCGGCATCCAGCAAACGCAGGTAAAGCTTCACATTGGCCGCGTCATAGGCGGTCGGCGTCGCGCTGCTTGGCGGTTCATCAAGAAATAAGTTTGTAGTCACGGCGTTCCCCGGCGCGGATATCCATCCATACTGGAGCATTTTGTTAACGATGTTACGAGCGAGCTTCTAGCGCAACCCGATGAGAGGGGCGTTTGCGAGTTCGCTCCTCGCGTGCCGTTAGCCTTGCCCTTTGCGATCAACCACCATCACTCCCACACCACGGTCGGAGCTCAGGAACACGACGCCACTCTGTTCGAAAGCGCGCCTAACCTCATCCCGCGTGCTCTCGTACACCTCGAGGCCACTGGCCGACTCGAGGCGCTTGAGGGCGGTCAGAGATACGCGAGCCTTGTCAGCGAGCGTCTCCTGTGTCCAACCCAGCAACGCGCGCGCGGCCCGTGATTGTCGGGCGGTGATCATGCATGATCACCTCCCACTCGGACCTACGCGCACGCCAGAACTACGACTATAATAGTCGCCCTATGCCAGTTTGGCCACCGCAAAGCCGATCGGGGAAACGTCAGCTGATTCGGTTGCCAGAAAGCTGAAAGGCCCCGACCTTCCGGCCGGGGCCTTGCGCGGAGGCCTCAGTCGCCGCGCCGCCCGCTCGGGCGGGACCAGATCAGCGAGAAGGTGTCGCCGTCCTCGTCGTCGAAGAGGTTGGCGTAGATCGGGGCGTTGAAGCTCGGATCGTCGAGCTTGAGGCCGAGATAGTCGCGGCCCTCGTTGGAGCGCTTCGACCAGGCGGCGCCGATCTCGGCGCGGCCCACCAGGACGCGGTGGCTGGGAGCGTTCTCGCCGGTGGCGCGGGTATCGGGGACGATGCGCACGCCCTTGGCCTGGACGCTGAGGGTGACGATTTCGCCGGTGAACTCGTTCGAGTCGGTCTTCTTGAAGGTGCCGATGGTCGCCATTGTAATTCTCCGTTTTCCGTTTCCGAGCCCGCACCATTGCGGCCTCGATGGCGATCGGCAGGCCGGAGGCGGTCGACGGCGCACCCCGAAGGGGCCTGACAGCTTAGGAGGGCTTTCTTGTCTCGCGAGGAATGACGGCGCAGCCGGCAGGGGAAGAAAGTTCGACGCGGCTGTTGTGTCATAGGCGATCGAGGCGAAGCCGTACTTCGGCCAGATCAGGCCATTAAAGAGGCCGTTTGGAGCGGTCTAGGCACGGTCAGATAACGGAGAAGATGGCGACCCTCCCGCATCGGCAAGTTGGCGCAGGGCGTGCGTAGCAGCTTCGTTCCCCATCTACAGGCATCGCTCCAGCATCTCCGTCGACTGCCACCGGGAGCGTCTCAGCCTTCGGTGCACGAACGGATGCGCTGCCGGTGTTGCCCAAAGCGCTCCCCCGCGGGCTGCTTTTCGGGGCGATGAACAATCAGCACCCACCGCTTCATCTGCAACCTCGGAGGCTACGAGGATATGCTTTGTCTTGTGCTGTTCCGATCCGCCGGAACGACTTCGACAAAGATTATGCCCGAGTAAGGCCCGGGCTGGATGGGCTGGGAGTCGCCACTAGTCCAGCGACCCGGAGGAAGGCGGTGATCCCGACCGCGACGGCCCCGAAGATCGAAAACGCCATCTGCCACGCTTCCGACGGCATCAGGTGCTTCACGATGCCATGGGTGGCATGAAAACCCGCGATCGCCGCCGGGGCGACGAAGGCGATCGCCACGACGAGTTTCAGCCACATCGGGCGGACGAAGGCGATCAGGAGGTGCCCGATGGCGAGCGTCATCGCCGCCGCGAGCGCGCCCACGACGACAGCGCCGGCAATGCCGGCGCCGCCTTCGTTGGCCCAGGCGCCCGTCGTCACGCCGACGAAGGCGGGCAGAGTGAAAACGGCCAAGGTGAACACCAGCCAGCAGAGCAGGCCGACGGCGAAGAGGGATGCGAGTATGGCAAGGATGATCATGGCAGTGGTTTCCAATCGTTCATGGCTGACGATCGCGCCTCCACCACCACCACAGCGCGCCTGAAGTATAGCGAATGACAAGCCGGGACGGGAGCGGAAATCCTGCCGGACTTCCGCTTGCGGCCGTGAAGCCTTGCCCGCGATCAGCGGGCGAAGGGATCAACCTCATGGACGATCGCGGCGAGTTCGCCGTCATATTCGCCCGCGGGCATGACACCCATGCTGCCGTCGCCCGCCTGGAAGATGACAATCGAGACCATCAGGGTGGTGGCGAGGCTGAAGGCGAAGGCGTGAGCTTGATTGAGGGACATCTGCTGGGCTCCTGCTGGAGCGGGGGACCATCCCCCGCCGACAGGCGCCCGAAGTGTTCGGCCGTGGACTGCAATCACCGCGCAGGCGCAGCCGCAGCGGCGGCATGCTCGCATAGCCGACCCTTCATGGGTTGATGGCGACAAGTCCGCGGCTGGACCAAGGATCAGCGCTGATAGGCGGAGGTGGTCTTCGCGTCGGGAGACCCGTTTTACAGTCTCGACGCTGCTTTCGACTCAGCCTCGCGTCGTGTCCTCAGATGGCTTCATTTGCGCTATGCTCTTGGCGGCAAGTGTAGAGTCGCGAAGGGCTGGACGATGGCGGAGTTCACAGGACGTAATCTGCACCTCGTGAAAAAGGCTTTGACGATCGCTGTGCTGGCGATTGAGCGGCAGCCGGGCCCCTTCCAGTCGTCTTCGGACCAAGCGGATATGAAAGCGCTCCTCGACGCGTTGATCGAAAACGACACCGAGCTTGCCTTCTACGCGCGATCCGCCCGTATCGCAGTGACAGGCGAGCCAGACTGAACGTGGGGTTGCCGATGACGGAGACGCTCGCTTTCCAGAAGCGACACAAGGACGGAAGCTTGTGGGTCGTCGGCCAGACGATGGAGGGACAACCTACCGGATACTGGGAGTGGTTTCGCCGCGACGGTTCGAAGCTGCGGTCCGGCTACTTTGAAGACGGTCAGCAAGTCGGTGATTGGACCACGTATGATCGCTCCGGGTGCGTCTACAAAGTCACGAAGATGAAGCGCTAGGCAGCGGCCCATGCGTGGCGGCGCTCACGCGCCGCCGTGCTTCCAAACCGGAATGCCGAGCTTCTTGGCCTTGTCGGCGAGGTTGTCATTTATGCCCGTGCCCGGGAAGTGCAGCACGCCCTTCGGCACGATATCGAGCATCTGGTCATTCCGCTTGAACGGTGCCGATCGTCCGTGCTTGGTCCAATCGGGTGCAAAGCCGATTTGCGGAACGTTGCGGTTCGATGCCCAGAGCGAGGCGATCCTCTCGGCACCCTTTGGCGACTTTCCATGGACCAGAACCATGCCGGCGTGCTTGGCGTGAACCTGATCGAGCTTTGCCCAGATAAGCTGGTGATCATTGAAGTCGAGGCCGCCGGTGACGATGATCTTGGGACCGGGCGGAAGTAGTACTTCCTGATCGGCGCGCTTCTTCGCCATGAGAAAGTCGCGGCTGTCGATCATCGCCGAAGTCAGATTGCGATGGTTGACCTTCGATCCGCTGCGCGGGAGCCAAGGCTTGCCGACGTGGCGTTCGTAGTGTTCGGCGGCCTGGTCGCGCATCAGCTCGAAGGCGTTCTGGCGCTCTATCAGCGTGATCCCCTCTGCGATCAGGCGCTCCAGTTCGACCGATTTCACCTCGCTGCCGTCCTGTTCGCGCTGCGCCCGCTTCTGGGACTGCTCATTGTCATCCAGTTCGCGGCCGATCCGGTCGGTGGCGCGGTGGAAGACGTTCACGGTCGACCAGAGGAGATCGTCGAGGTCAGGTTCGAGACGCGTGTCTGCCAGGGTGCCGATCAGAGCGTCGAAGATGTCGGCGACGGCGCCCGCGGCCTGATTGCCGTCCGGCAGAAGCCGCTGGTCGGGCTCGTCGGTGAAGGGGCGGTACCCGTGGAGTTGCAGTTCGTTGAGGACATGGTCGGTGGGTGACGATTCGTGATGCGGTTCGTAGTCGTCGTGCTCGCGCATGGGATGCTCCGTCGGTTGGACCGCGACCGTCGCGGCCTTCATGGCGACGAAGCCCGCAGGCCGGACGACCGGGCACCCGGAGCGAAAGCGTAGGGCTCGATGGCTAAGGCCGGCTATTTTGCCTCGCGATGGAAAGCGGCCTCTCGGCCGCGCCGGAAAATAGTCGGCCGCCGCCATTGCCCGGTTGGCCGGCCTGTGGGCCGATCGCCCTCTCGAAGGCCGAGGCGCGGGCCCCCTCCGATGGAATGATGCATCCGCCGAGCACGGCGGCGAACCTCACGCCCGTTCTCCTGCCGGCTATGCCGCCAACGCCATGAAGCGCGCGACGTCCTGCGGCGCGACCTGCAACCGGGCTTCCACGCTCAATGCGTCCAGGCCGAGGTTGCGCAGATCCTCGTTGAAGTCGCCCAGCTGCGGCGAGATGACAATCGCCTCGATCCCGGCCGCGTCGGCCCGTTCGATGAGGGTGTCGCGCGCAGCGTCACCGGCCGGATCGTTGTCGCGGACGATGTAGAGCCGCCGCAGTGTGTCGGGGAACAGGATTGCAGCGAGATGGGCCGCGGAGAGCGCCGCCAGCATAGGCATGTCGGGAAGGACCTGACGAAGCGACAGGACGGTCTCGATGCCTTCGCCCGCCGCTATCACATCGCTGCCTATGCCGAAGCGGACCGCGTTGCCGAGAAGATCGCCCATGGCTCGCCTCGGCGTGTCGATTGGCGCCTTATCGCGGCGGCGCGGATCGAGCCAGGTGCGATGCGCCCCGGTGATCTTGCCGTCGAGGTCGGTGACGGCCGCGATCATCGCCGGCCAGGTCTCGGTCGGCGAATGCTCTTCGGGGCGATAATAGCAGCGCGGGTGGAAATGCAGGCTTCCGGTTCCGCGCAAATCCGTAATGCCGCGTTCCCGTAAATACGTTTGTACGAGCGTGCCGTGGATCGGCTGCGACATGCGGACCAGTCGGCGGGCCGCTTCGGGGGAGCCATGCGGCGCTGGGTTCGGCCGTTCGTGCTGACGGGCCTCCGGCGCCGGCGGCGGCATCGAGAGAAAGGTCCGCGCCTCGTCGGCGACATCCTTGAAGTCGATGAGGCCGCAGCTTTCTCGGATGACGTCGAGGAGATCGCCATGCTCGCCGGTGGCCGCG